>NZ_JBRACL010000008.1:0-214765 GCF_054906395.1 Anisomitus miae (SeqCode) | reverse complement strand
TCTTCCACGAGTTTAGTAGCTTGTCCATCCACGTGTTTCCCAAACTCCTTCTACACCTTTTCAAAAGTTTGATGCTTGTCCATCCGGACATATCCCATACACCAATACATCCCCATCACACCTCCCACAAAAACAAAAAGACACCATACGATACCTTCCTAAAAATTAAAGTGTAAAATAGAAATTAGATAAACAGCTCCTTTTACAACACATTTTTATCGAATTTTCTATCATGCTCATTTTAAAAATAAACATTTATAAATATTTATCTTTGATATATTATTTTTTTAAAAAAGTTAATCACCCAAACTAATGGGGTTATAGCAATAATTAATGCCACAGTATATATAATTCCAACTAAATTTAACTCCAAATCAGAAAAGACATTAGTGAGAAAATACTCCGTCAAACCTTGATTACATAATATACAATAAATAATCATATGAAAAGCAAAATAATAGATAGAATTCTTTCCGATAAATCTTAAAATATATACCCATCTAAAAATATAAGCTAAAAACAAATATGAAAATACTCCCGATAAACTTATAAAAATATGAAATAAATAAGATACTAGAGCTATAAAAAACCCATGATCGTAGTATATAATATCGGCATGCTCTATCAAACCAAGTAAATTCATGGCACTTATTAAAATAGATATTAAAAATACTAGAAATAGCTTCCTGAAAAAATATGAAAAGTCCCTATTTAAGTAAGTGGAAAGACTTGAAAAAAAATCACCCATAAAATAATATATAATAAAGTAAAGTGAAGCATCGAAACTCCAAGGTAAAGTATTTAAAGATCCTGTAGTTCTCAAATTCACAACCCCTATAAATCCAAATATAATTACTAAGATACAGATTACATAATTATTGAAAAAGCACTTCAAAATATAGTACATGATTTCAACAGTAAAAAACGAGGTTAAAAACCATAGGGGTACATTTATATAAATTTCGTTTCTCTTGGAAGTAATTACCGTGGATAACATATCTAAAATGTCGTAATCGTTTCCCATATAACCATGATATAATGTGTACACAATTAAAGATATAAGAGAAAATACGATATATGGAATAAGTGTTCTTCTAAATTTTCTACTTATATAATCCCAGAATGAATTAATTACATGTGCATCTCTGTACAAGAATCCACCAACGAAATAAAATATAGCTAATTGAAATGAAAAAATATATGAGTACATCTCTGCTCTAATCGGCATATGTCCAAGTATGACAAAAAAAATACCAAATCCCTTAAATACATCTATAAAATCAACTCGTCTCAACTTCTATCATCCTTAAATTAATTGGAAAGTTAAAATACAAAAAATGTAATACTATTCTAGTATTACATTTTTTATTGCTATTATAACTTTAATCTATGAACTACATTACCATCAATTATAGTATAACAACAAACTGAATCTGAAAACAACGCACTTTTATCAAATATTACAATATCTGCATCCTTGCCAGGTTCTATACTCCCAACCCTATCATCTATCTTTACGATTTCAGCAGCATGAATAGTAATTGATTTCAAGACATCTATTTCATCCATATTCATACTTTTCATGGCAAGTCCTGCACAAATTGGTAAATACTCTTGTTCTATTACAGGGTGATCTGTAACAATTGCTGTTTTTACACCTTTATTTATTAAAATCCCTGGAGTTTTAAAGGTTTTATTAGTTAATTCTATTTTTGAAGCATGAGTCATAGTAGGTCCAACTATAGCTGGATATCCTGATTCCTTTATGTAGTCAGCTATTAAATGCCCCTCAGTACAATGATCAAGTGTCAAATCTAAGTCAAATTCTTTTGCAATTCTTACGGCTGTCAATATATCATCGGCTCTATGACAATGAGCTTTCAAAGGAATTTCCTTTTTTAGTACAGGTATCATAGCCTCGTAACTTAAATTAAACTCCTTAAACAGCTCATTCTTAGATTCAGCATCCTCCTTTTTATTTAAGTAATTTTTAGATTCAACTATTAAATTCCTCAAAAGTGCAGCAGTTCCCATTCGAGTCATAGGAGTTTTTGACTTTGAGTTGTAAACCCTCTTAGGATTTTCTCCAAAAGCAACCTTCATGGCAACAGGATTTTTAACAACCATTTTATCTATACAATCACCATAAGTTTTAAACGCACCAAAAGTTCCTCCGCAAACATTTGCACTTCCAGGTCCGGATACAACCACAGTTACTCCACCTTCTCTAGCATTTTTAAAACTAGTATCCATAGGGTTTATTCCATCTATAGCTCTCATATGCGGTGTTATTGGGTTAGTCATTTCATTACCATCCGAACCTTCAAATCCCATTCCCCATTCAAATAATCCCATATGGCAATGTGCATCTATAAATCCTGGATACACAAATTCACCGCTTAATTCTATAACCTCTTCTCCTTCTGAAACAGGTAAATTTTTTCCCACTTCGATTATCTTCCCGTTTTTTATTTTTATATCTCCTCCGTCTAAAACACCTAAATTACTCATAGTATAAATTTTACCATTTCTAATTAACAATTCTAATTAACCTCCAAAATAAAAATATATTACATCTCATTATACATCCATACGAAATAAGTTAAAAGTCCAGCATAAATAAGCCAAGTTAAATATATGAGCATTATTATGGATGCAAACTTTGAATTCTTAAAATATCTAACCCCTAGATAAATACAAAATAAAATTAAAATTACTACTATCAAAAAAGCAATTCCGTATAATTTTTGTGCGAAAAATATATAACTCCACAAAAAATTCACGATCATAGCAATTACGTATGTTAAAATGTTCCTTCCACCGTTTCTATAATCTAGGAACAAGGCATAAGCAAGTAAAAAATATAAAATTGCCCAAACCAATGGAAATATAA
Organism: Anisomitus miae (SeqCode); assembly: GCF_054906395.1. Lineage (NCBI taxonomy): Bacteria > Bacillati > Bacillota > Clostridia > Eubacteriales > Clostridiaceae > Anisomitus (SeqCode) > Anisomitus miae (SeqCode). The sequence goes on along the minus strand of NZ_JBRACL010000008.1, from coordinate 211,872 downwards.
AACCTGGTGGTGCAAACCAAGGTTTCTCTAAAGAAGAATACACGCTTTTCATATCTCCTGAGAGTAAACTTGATATGTATCCTCCTAAATAATTAAAAATTAGTGCAAACAATAATATTTTCAAATTATTAAATTTAGATTTCATGTAATTCAACCGTCCTTTTTTTCTTTTTAATATATTATTACTTTATTATAATATTTATACAAAAAAATAGTTGAAAGCAAAAAACTTTCAACTAAAAAACTATTTTTTATGCTCATGATCAAAAATATGGTCACTACAATATTCATAGCTTCCATTACACTTGGAACAATACCTAAACTCTAAATTTTCATCATGTTTCTCGGTACGCTTACATACGGTACAGACGTGTTTAGCTACTGCATCAACATCAAATTTCAAAACCTTAGACTCAAATGATTGTCTTCTCTTTTTATTCTTTACGTTATTACTTGTTCCTCTCACAAAACTAGGAATGAAAAATATTAGAAAATTTAAAATAGGAGCAATAACTATAAGCTTAAGTTGCCAAAGGCTAACTGTAAAAAACCTATATCCAAGTATAGTCAAAGTAACTATAGCTAAATATTTCATCTTTATAGGGAAAACCATAAATAGATATAAAATATGTTCGGGATTTAAAACAGCATACGCCAAAAATAACGACATATTAAGATCTGAAACTCCAATAATAGATATGTTAAATATCATAGCTATTACACCATTTATGACAACTCCTGAAAAATAGTATAAGTTAAATTTAAATACGCCCCAATAACTTTCAAGTTCCCTACCAATATAAAAATAAAATATCAAAACAAACATTAAAAAAAATGGATTAAATGTAGGGGGAATAAAAATATAACTTATCAATCTCCAAAACTCGCCTTGCAAAACCTTACTTGGTATAAGGGCAAGCGATAAATATAAATTAGTATTTCCAAACACGGAAAGCAAAAAAACCAATATATTTGCAAAAACTATTACAAGCATCAAATTCCTAATTCCAAAATTTCTATAATTATCTCCTGAAGCTTTCATAAAAGCCTCCTTCCTAAACCAACTATACTATATATAATTAAATTATACTATTTTATTTCGTACAATACTGCCTTCAAAAAGTTCCATACCTTCTTTGTAGATTCTATACAAACCCATTCACCAGGAGTGTGATTATCCTTGATAATAGGACCAAAAGATACCATATCTAAGTGAGGCAACTTCCCCTTTATAATCCCACATTCGATTCCAGCATGTATGGCATATACCCCCATCTCACTTCCATATATTTTTTTATAAACTCTTTGTGCTATTTCTCTTATTTCAGAATTTTTATCATACTGCCATCCTGGATAAGATTCAGTTTCCTCAGTTACAGCTTTAAAACTACGACTCAAAATCTCTATTTCTCTCACAACATTATATTTCGCAGAATCTATAGAACTCCTAACCGCATTCTTTAGAATTACACTATCTCCATCATAGGAAATAACTCCAAAATTATTAGATGTTACAACAAGATCTTTTATAAAAGCACTCTGAGTTTTTACACCGCTTGGCATTAAATATATCAAATCTATCAAATTTTTCGAATCATCAGAGGATATCATGTCACTTCTCAGTGGTTTATCATTTTTAGAAACTTCTATATTAAAATATTCTTCATTCTCTAGTTCCTTTTTTATTACACTTTCAACTGACTTTATAGACAAAATTATGTTATCCACATCTTTACTATCAACTGCTATTTGACACTTAGACTCTCTTGGAATCGCATTATCCTTGGCTCCACCACTAATATACACAATGTTTATGCCCATATAGTTTTTTTCAATATTTATTAAAATTCTTCCAAGTATTTTATTTGCATTTCCTCTTTCTTTATTTATATCAAGTCCAGAATGACCACCCCTAAGCCCTCTAACCTTTATGGTAATAATTTCTCCTTCAATCTCTACATGGCTTACTTTCTTCACGACGGATACTCTAAGACCTCCTGAACAACTAACCAAAAGTCTAGAATCATCTACTGAATCAATATTTATTAAATACTTTCCTTTAAAAAATCTAGGATCAAATGTCTTCGCACCATTCATTGACGTTTCTTCGTCAACAGTCACAAGAGCCTCAAGTTCAGGATGAGATATATCCTTAGAAGCCATTAGTGCCATTATGTATGCCAAAGCAATTCCATTATCAGCACCTAGAGTAGTGTTAGTTGCATATATCTTACCATCTATAACTCTCAATTTTAATGGATCTTTATTAAAGTCATGTACTGTATCCTCATTCTTCTCACAAACCATATCCATATGAGCTTGAAGTATTACTGTTTTACCATTTTCATATCCTGGAGTTGCTGGTTTTCGCATATAAACATTTAAATTTTCATCTTGTATAACTTCCAATTTCAAACCTTTTGCAAAATTCAGCAAATAGTCACTTATCTGCTTTTCTTGTTTAGATGGCCGTGGAATTTTACTTATATTTTCAAAATGTTCAAAAACTTCTATCGGATCTATATTATCTAAAACTTTATTCACAACAAGCCTCCTCCTATCATTTTAGTTTTAAGAAAATATCCTTGAAAATCTCTCCAAACGTATTAAATTTTTCTTCTTCAAAATACTCGTTATTATCATAATTATTTTCTAAAACTTTAGAATAACTTAAAGATATTTTTTTATTATCACTATCTATTTTTAAAATTTTAGCTTTTATTTTATCTCCAATAATAAAACTCCTATTTAAATCTTGCATATCTTCTGGAAATTCACTTATGTGTATAAAACCTGTGACCTCGTCATTCAATAAAACAATTATTCCAGATGTTACTATCTTTTCAATGCAAACCTCATATATCTCCCCAATCTTAAAATCTTTAACGAAATTCAAAAATGGATCAGACTTTAAATCTTTCATACTAAAATATAATTTTTGATTATCTATATCGACTTTAAGTAATCGCACAGAAACTTCGTCAGAAACCTTAACTATATCATTTGCATTAAACCTTCGTTTATAACTCATCTCTGATTTATGTACAAATCCAGTGATTCCTTTAACATTTATAAATATACCGAAATCCTTTATACTTTCCACAATTGCTGAAAACTCATCTCCTACATTGACAACATCTATGAATTTCTTTCTAATCTCTTTAGATTTAACCTCTTCAGCATCAATATTTGAAAATATTATTCTGTTTTCACTAATCTCTATTAATATAACATCCAAGTTCTTCTTCAAGAAAAAATTTAAATTATCCCTATTATTATATACTTTAGATTTAGGTATAAACCCCCTTATACCTTTAAACTCACATATAAGTCCTGCATTAACATTCTCTTTTACATAAACGCTGACTACCTTATTAGATTTATAAATCTGATTTAATTCATCCATAACATCAAAGTAATAAGCTTCTTTTTCAGATAATAAAACATTGCCTCCTTCATAGTCTGGAGAAATAACATAAACAACGATTTCCTTGCCTATTTCATAAAATTTTTCTATCTCGCTTGATACAAGTTCGCTCTTTTTTATAATTCCATCACACAAATAATTTAGGTCAACAGTAATTTCATCATCTGATATATGAATAACCCTTCCTTTTAATATGCTTCCTTTTTCTATTTTCTTAAAATTTAAAGAGTCTTCCATCAATTTTTTTTCCTCATTCATATGCAAAATGTATTCATAGAAATACTTTCGTATAAATACAATTTCACCCCCTAAAACAAATCTTACTATTCCATTCTAACATTATGGAAAAAATTTTAAAACAATTTAAGATAGTATTTATATGTTATAAAATTTTTAATAATTAGGATAAAGACATTCACTTCTAAACCGACAATTAAAAATATAACACAAAATACTAAGGAGAGTATATATGGGAAGAAGTAACCTAGACTATAAACTTAAGGATAAGAGATTAACCAAAAGTAAAAAAAACGCAAAACTAAATAAAAGTATAGCTTTTGCCTTAGCTGGTATGTCAAGTATTTCTTTAGGTTATACTTTAACTGAAACATCCAAAGAAGCAAGTGCAATGTCTTATTATGAAACGTTTGACACATGTAAAACACATAAAAAATTATCGAACCCTAAAGTATCAAATGAATTTAAGCATAAAGGTATTACCTCTACATCCAAAAATTCAAAATTTAAGTACTAAAATAGAATGGAGGAATTTAGGGTATGTCGAAAAATTTTTGTCATAAAAATACTGATCTAGATTACCATAAAAGCCTAAATAGAGTAATTGTATTAGGATTTACAGGTATGATTGCAATTGGATTATCAATGCTCATAATAGAATCATCTAAATTAAACAATTCCTCAAACAAACCTGTGCCAATATTATTATCAAAATTATCAGAAAATTCTTCAAAATTATCTAAATTCATATCTCTAGTTAATCCTACATCTCTTTAAGATTGCTCCATTATAAGGTTCTTTACTGTAATTAAAACCATCGACTCAATATGTATAGTTTTCAAAATTTTTTAGACATATCGCACAAAAATATAAAAGCAGAGTAAAGCTCAATAAATTCTAAAAATGTTTGTTGATAAAATGTGTTATCCTGTAAAAAGTAAGAAATAGCCCTTAAAATCCTTAGGGGCTATTTCTTATCTTCAACTCCATAAATATAAAATCTCAAGTAAATAAACATTATAATTCCAATGAATAATGCTACAACGGAAACAATTTGTGAAATTCTAAAATTTCCTAAATACAAACTATCCATCCTCATTCCTTCTATAAAAAATCTTCCAAGACCATATAAAATCAAGTATAAGCAAGTAACTTCACCAGAATTTTTTCTATATTTATTAAAAAATATAGTTAAAACTATATACACTCCAAGATTAAGAACACTCTCATATAAAAAAGTTGGGTGAACAGTTACATATTTACCATTTTCCATTATAGTCATAGCAAACAAAGAATTAGTTTGATATCCGTAGGCTTCTTGATTTACAAAATTCCCCCATCTCCCTACGCTTTGTGCCAAGGCAAGTCCTGGAGATATACAATCAAAATAATCTAAAAATTTCTGTTTTTTAACCTTTGTGTATACAACTATAGAAATAGCTCCAAAAATTATAGCACCATATATAGCAATGCCACCTTGTCTCAAATTTAAAATACTTAAAAGGTCGTCCTCATATAAATTAAAATTAAAAATTACATAATAAAGTCTAGCTCCAATAATCCCAAATATTATTGTGTAAAAGAATACGTCTCCAAATAACTCTAAATTCAGACTTATCTTTCTTGCATTTCTGTATGAAATCATAATAGCCAAAATAATGCCTAAGGTTATAATTATAGCATACCACGCTATATCTATTCCAAAAATAGAAAATGCTATTTTGTTGACAGTCATCTCTATGCCGATATTAGGAAATACTATTTTATCCATTATACCCCCATTTACATAACTACTTATTTTTTTGACATGAACTCTTCAATATCATCAACAGTCTTGATTATATTTTTGGACAAAACCTCACAACCATCCTCCTTAACTAAAACATTGTCTTCTATTCTAATTCCAATTTTCTCATCTTCTATATAAAGTCCTGGCTCAACAGTAACAACCATTCCTTTTTTATAAACAAAATCTCTTCCTCCAACATCGTGAGTATCAAGACCTAACAAATGTCCTATCCCATGAAAATAGTACTTAGAAAGTTCATCTTTTTTACTTATCTTACCAATTCTCTTAAGTCCTAAATATAAATTTTCCTTAGCTATTTCATTTAAATCACTTTGTTTAACACCAGGTCGTATATGCTCAATTACTTTGATCTGAGCATCTAAAACAATATTATATATCTCTCTTTGTCTTGAAGAAAATTTTCCACTAGCAGGAAAAGTCCTAGAAATATCAGCTTTATAAAAATCTTTCTCAGCACCTAAATCAAAGAGTACCAAATCTCCATCCTTTATTTTAAAATCATTATTTACATAATGAAGTATCGTGGCATTTTCTCCTGAAGCCACTATGGACTTAAAAGAATTATTAGTAGCCCCTTCGTACTTAATCATAAAATCAAAATAAGATTCAATTTGATATTCATAAAGCCCTGGTCTTAAATTCTTCAAAATATTAAAAATTCCTCTGCTAGTAATATCAATCGCTTCTCTAATTTTGGAAATCTCAAAATCATCTTTTACCATTCTTAAATCAGATATAGCCTTATAAATATTTTTTACAATTAAATTAGGGTATTTAGATTTAAGTTGATTTGCATAACTTTCAGAGTATAAGACATCAAGATTATGATCATCACGATCAAAATCAAAATACACAGTCATACTTTCATTATCTAAAAATATCTTATTTAAAAATTCATCAAATTCATCTAAATACTTCACATCATCAACAAGACTGATAATAACAGCTTCGTTTTTCTGTATTGTCCTTCCTATCCACTTTATTTTGCTCTCATCTCTATTTTCAATAAATAGGGTAGACTTTAAGACATTATCCGATTTTATCATAAATAAAATTAAATTCTCGTTCCTTATTCCTGTTAAGTAAAAAAAATTTTTATTAACATTAAAATCATAATTTTGGTCTCTGCTAAGCCTTACCTCTTTACCAGAAAATATAATGCACATATCTCCATTTTTCATATACCTAGAAACATTTTGCCTTCTTTTCAAATAAACATTTTCCATAAGCTTGCCTCCAAATTTTTGCTACAAACTAAATCTTACTACAATTATAGCATGTGTTAAAATATTTTTTTATAATATGAAATTAAAGGAGGTATCAAAATGTTTTATGTAAGAAAAAGAATTCTACTATCATGTTCACATAACTTAAACCTTCCATATGAAACTCCATGCAACAACATCCATGGGCATAACTATGTAATATACATTCACTGCAAAAGTAAAGAACTAAATGATAATGACATGGTTATAGATTTCAAAGAAATAAAATCTAAAATACATAATAGGCTCGATCATAAAAACATAAATCAAGTCTTAGATTTCCATCCAACAGCTGAAAATTTAGCAAAATGGATTTGTCACGAAATCACAAATTGCTATAAAGTTGAAGTATACGAAACAGAAAATAACTTAGCAATATATGAAATTGATTAGAGGGTGAATACGTTTGGATAAAAATATAAATTTAGAAAATGCTATCAAAACTATTTTAAGAGAGATTGGCGAAAATGAAATGAGAGATGGTCTAATAGATACTCCTGAGAGAGTTTCAAGATCAATTAGGGAAACTTTATCTGGGTACAATGAGGATATAGACAAGATAATGAGTAAAAAATTCAAATTAGAAAATCCATCAAAAGATATTGTGAGGGTAAATTCTATAGAATTTTTTTCACTATGTGAGCACCACTTATTGCCGTTTTTTGGTATTGTAAATATAGAATATATTCCAGACTGTGAAATACTCGGACTTTCAAAATTTGGAAGAATCGTGAATGCTTTTTCAAAACGACTTCAAGTACAGGAAAATTTAACTAAGCAAATAGGAAATACAATAATTAAATATTTAAATTGTCATTATGTAAAAGTACATGTGCGAGCTACTCACATGTGTATGGCAATGAGAGGAATATGTAAAACAACTTCATTTACAGAAACGGAATTCGTATACAAAAAATAAAAGGCATGATCAAAGTATCATGCCTTTCAAAATATAAAAGCCAATATAAAGAACAAACCAATTCCAACTGTTACATAAAACTGAAGCCTTTCCTTTGCGCTCATTTCCTGAAGTCCTTGTTCTATATCATTTTTTATATCTTTTAAACTTATCATACTAAAACCACCTTATTAGTAATTGAACTCCCCCAAAGAATCAAATTTTACAAGCCAATCCGCATTCGCAATACTAAGTACTCTGTTTATTTTTGATTGTGTATTTTCAGAATTCGCAGTTCCAATAACTCCACTTTGCATAGAAGGAATAAAATTATCTTCCTTGGCTATCCCTCCATTTAAACTGTCATTGCTTTCACTATCTGTTCCATACTGTTTACTCATATTTAAACTATATACATCAGAAAGCTGTTTAATTAACATATCTTTTAGTTCTTCAATCTTTGCAATTTCAGAATTTAAAGTTTCTTCTTTGACCTTTATAGAATCCAAAGTTTGCGTCAGTTCTTTATTTTTGTTTTCATATTCAAGTTGTAACTTTAAGAGTTTATCACTTTCTTCTTTTAAAGTTTTCTCCATTGACAATCGTTCATTTGATAATTTCTGTTTTTGTAAATTTAAATTCTCCTCTGTACTTTTAATATTTTCAAATCTATCTCTAATGAAAAATATTCCTCCAAATAAGGTTAATATTACAAGGATAAAAATTGTAAACTTCAAAAAATAAACTTTTCTCTTACTATTTTTAATTTTTATTTCTTCATACGCATATAGTTCATCATTCCTTATTATTTGTAATTCACTGTTACTCATATCAAACTCCCACACTCATTTCAATAACAAAGGATAAAAAATATCCAACCATGAAACATGATAAAGTCGTTTGAAATATTTTTACAATAAACGTTATAAGTAGTTTTCTACCACTTGTTAAAAATTGCTGTACTGGCTCAACACCAACAAAACATGTAAGTAAACCAACGATCATTAAAAATCCTTTTATTATCTTCAAGAAGAATGCAACTCCTTATTAATTCTTCTTTGTATAATATTAAAAAACCTTAATAAAACTTTATGCTAAGTATTTACTTTTATGTTAATTAAAAAATATTATTTTTGTAATATTTATTGCAATAATTACACCTATCATTTCAGATATAACAGCTGCCCAGAGGGTATGGCGTATTTTTTTTATTTTGATAGATCCAAAATAAAGTGCAATTGTGTAAAATATGGTTTCAGTAGATCCCATTAATACAGAAGATAAAACTCCTAAAAATGAATCAACCCCAAAGCTCTTTATATTATCTGTAAAGATTCCCAACGCACCGCTCCCTGACAAAGGTTTTATAAAAATTTGTGGTAATAACTCCTTTGGTATTCCTAACGCATTTGAAAACGGTGAAATAAAATCAATTATATAATTTAAAATTCCTGACTCTCTAAAAATTTTTATACCTAGAAGCATACACAAAAGATAGGGAAATATATTTTTACATATTTTTAATCCTTCCTTAGCTCCTTCAATAAATGCCTCATAAACTTTTACCTTCTTAAATATTCCATAAGTTATAACTAGTAAAATTATAACTGGAACAAAGGAGGAAGATATAATTTCCAATCCTTTTACCTCCAAACTAAAATACCTTTTGAAAAAATTTGCATATTAAAATTGAAATTATACAAGTTAAAAAAGTTGTAATAACAATAGCTACTAAAACAATTCCATGACTATTAGAACCTTCAATGCTTCTAATAGATAAAATTGTTGTTGGAAATAACTGTATGCAATTTGCATTCAAAATTAAAAATAAAGCCATGTCATTAGAGGCAATTCCTTTTTTATCATTTACTGCATCAAGTTCCTCCATTGCCTTTATACCAAACGGTGTCGCAGCATTTCCAAGTCCTAACATATTAGTGGTCAAGTTCATGACAATAGGTCCCATAATTTTGTCATTATTCTTTTCCTTAAATAACATTTTAAGTATGGGGCTTAGTATTTTAGATAATTTATTTGTAAATCCACTCTCTTCAGCTATTTTCATAACTCCACACCATAAACACATAATTCCAATTAATGAAATTACAAAAGTTACCGTTGATGAAGTAGATTCTGTTATCACTTTAGTGATCTCTGTCCCTTTCCCATTTAATATTGAAATAACTAATCCTGATGATATCATAAAAAACCAAATATAATTTATCAAGTAACCTCCTCCTCCAATATCTTTTAGGTAATTTTATTTTTCTTAATTCCTTTTTATGTTAAAAAAGAAAAAAATAGTCTTCTAAAATCCCAATACAGTAATATATTTCAATGTTTATTAACTTCCAAAGAATACTTACAAAATAATGAGATCACTTCTTTTTTTCTAAAATACCTTAAAATGCTTGGTAAAAATTAATATGTATCTAATTAAACCAAATCAAAGTAGTAAAACTAAAAAGAAATCTGACCATTTCACAAAATGATCAGATTTCTTCCGTAATATGAAATATTAACCAACCTCTATTGCATTAGCTAGTACTCTCTCTCTCGATTAAATTATGAGAAACTATATAATTCAAATTATCAACTTGTTCATTATTAATAATCTTTAAAAGCATCCTCATTCCTATAGAACCCAAATCATAACTTGACGGGTCAACAGTTGTAAGTTTTGGATAAAACACAGATGACATTAACGTATTGTTAAATCCTATAACCTCACAATCTTCAGGAACCTTAACCCCATTATCCCTAAGAGCATTTATGGCCCCCATGGCAAGTTCATCACAGGTACAAAATATTCCGTTAAATTTAGTTTTATCATTTATCTTTTTTTGAACATAGTCATATCCATTATTCAAAAACGGCCTACAAAAGCAAACCAAATCATCATTAATAGATATATTATTTTCCTTTAATGCCTTATTGTATCCCTTGAACCTGTATGCTGATGCATTCAATGAATCTTTATGATCTCCTATATACAAAACCTTGTCTTTCCCATTTAAAATGAGCTTACTTACAGCCTGTCTGGCTGCCTCAACATTATCTATTCTAATATTTGGAATATTTTTGTTATCAACCGTTGTTTCAATTAAAACTGTTCTCATATTTAACTTTTGCAAAGTCTCAAGAATATCCTCATCTAAGGAATTACTCATAAATAGCAATCCATCAACCATTTTTTCTCTCAGTACATATATATATTCCTTCTCCTTGCTTACATTAAGATCAGAATTACATAAAATTATATTGTAATTATATATATTAGCAACATCTTCTATTCCTCGAACTATCTCTGGATACAACGAATTCGAAATATCAGGAATCAATATCCCAACTGTCCTCGTTCTTTGTGTTTTTAAACTTCTAGCTATTATATTCGGTCTATAGCCTAACTTCTCAACAGCTTCCCTAACTCTCTTTTGAGTATCTTCATTAACAACTTCAATCCCATTTAAAACTCTAGATACAGTCGCAATAGAAACTTTTGCTTCCTTGGCAACATCTTTAATTGAAATAGACATAACCATACCTTGCTACAATAAGTAACTGCCCCTTCTATAATATTTTATACTTTCAGTATACATATGGCGAGCAATTCACCATTTACGTTGAGATGAGTATAGCTTAAATCATTATCCTCAAAATATATATTGAACGTTAAAGTTTCTCTTTGTATGTTATTTTTATACTTTCTAATAATATCGACTAAGTTCTCACTATCTTTTATATAAATATTTATTTTATCACTAACTTCAAGTTGTTTTTGTTTTCTCAAATTTTGTATTTTACTTATGATCTCTCTTACAAATCCTTCTTCCCTAAGCTCATTTGTTATATCCGTATCAAGGATTACTCCAACAGATCCCTCACCTGAGAAAGCATACCCTTCAAGACCACTCATATTAATCAAAAGGTTATCTTTATCGAGTGAAACAATTCTATCTCCTAAATTGATCTCAACACTTTCTCCCGAATTAATCTTAAGAGCCAAATCCATTTGATTACTCTCAGATAAAAATTTTCTTATAGATGGTATGTATCTTCCATATTCTTTCCCAAGCACAGGAAGATTTGGTTTTATATCGAAACTAACATATCGACTTATGTCGGCATTAAACTCTATTTCCTTTACATTTAATTCCTCTTTTATAATCGAGTGATAATAACCCTCCAAATCTCTTCCACTAACCAATATCTTTTTAAGAGGCTGGCGATTTTTTATATTCACACTACTTCTTGCACTTCTTCCAAGCTTTACAATTTTATAAGCCAAGTCCATATTTTTCTCAAGTTCTTTATCTGTAAAATCATAATTGCATTTTGGAAACTTACACAAATGAATACTCTCTGGTTTCTTATCATCTATATTTACAACAAGGTTTTGGTAAATTTCTTCAGTTACAAAAGGAATAAATGGAGATAACAATTTTGATAAATCCACAAGCACCGTATACAATGTCATAAATGCACTAACCTTATCTTCCCCAAATCCATTTGCCCAATATCTGGATCTATTTCTCCTAACATACCAATTTGAAAGTTCATCTACAAAGCCTTCAATTTTATATGCAGCATTTGTTATTTTATAGGAATCTAAAAGTGAATCCACCTCTTCAATAAGGGTACTTAATTTGGATAATATCCATCTATCCATAACATTTTTGACCTCAAAACCTTCATGTTTTGTCGGATCAAATTCATCTAAATTAGCGTAGAGAACATAAAACGAATACACGTTCCAATAAGTCAATAAAAACCTCTTATGCACTTCTTTCACGTCATCTTCTGAAAATCTAGATGGAATCCAAGGATAACTCGAAGTATAAAAATGCCATCTAACTGCATCAGCACCTAGAGAATTTATCACTTCATTTGGATCTACAACATTTCCCAAATGTTTCGACATTTTCTTCCCATGCTTATCGAGTATGTGCCCTAAGACTATACAATTTTCAAAAGGATTTTTATCAAAAATGGCTGTAGATATAGCCATTAACGTATAGAACCAGCCCCTAGTCTGATCCACTGCCTCAGATATAAACTGTGCTGGAAAATTTTTTTCGAACAATTCCTTATTTTCAAAAGGATAATGATATTGTGCAAATGGCATGCTTCCAGAGTCAAACCAACAGTCTACCACTTCTTTTGTTCTAACCATTTCCTTCCCACATTTTTCGCATTTCAATTTTACATCATCTATAAATGGCTTGTGGAGCTCAATATCATCTGGTACATTTATTCCCTTCTGCTTCAGCTCTTCTATAGATCCGATACATTCCCTATGAAGACATTCACATTCCCATATAGGAAGAGGGGTTCCCCAATACCTATCCCTTGAAACACTCCAATCTATAACGTTTTCTAAAAACTTTCCAAACCTACCAGTTCGTATGTTGTCCGGATACCAAGAAACTTTATCATTATTTCTTAAAAGATTTTCCTTAATTGAGGTAGTCTTAACAAACCAACTATCCTTTGGATAATAAAGAAGAGCAGTATGACACCTCCAACAAAATGGATAAGAGTGATTATATTTTTCCGACTTAAATAAACGATTTCTTTCTTCTAACAACTTGATTATATCTAAATCGCAATCTCTAACAAATCTACCTTTAAAGTCGCTTACCTCATCAGTAAATTTCCCCTGCAGATTCACTGGATTTATAAAAGGTAATTTATACTCTTTACCGATTTTATTATCATCTTCACCAAAAGCAGGTGCAGTATGTACAATACCCGTTCCATCCGATAGAGTCACATGGTCACCATGGACAACATAAAATCCTTTTCCTTCTGGTATTATGTAAGAAAACAACTGCTCGTATTCTAAGTTTAAGATTTCTTCTCCCTTAAACTCTTTAATGATTTCGAAATCTACATCTCCCAAAACTTTAATTAAGTCTTTAGCCAAGATAAAAATCTCATCTCCAACCTTAGCCTCAACATAAATGAAAGATTTATTAACAGCAAGAGCTGTATTCGAAGGAAGAGTCCAAGGAGTTGTTGTCCACGCCAATATGTACCTATTATCACTGGACTTAACTTTAAATTTAACAACAGCAGAATTATCCTTAACATCCTTATACCCTTGAGCAACTTCATGAGAAGAAAGACCAGTTCCACACCTTGAGCAATAAGGAAGAATCTTATGTCCTTTGTATAGCAAACCTTTTTCCCACATCTGCTTAAACGCCCACCAAATGGACTCAATGTAGCTATTGTGATACGTAACATATGGATCATCCATATCTACCCAATACCCAATTTTCTTAGACATCTCTCTCCAAACCTCTACATATTTGAAGACATTGTCCTTACACTCGTTTACAAATTTGCTTATTCCGAATTCTTCAATTTGCTTTTTTCCAGATATGGATAACTTCTTTTCGATCTCAAGCTCAACAGGAAGACCGTGAGTATCCCACCCAGCCTTTCTCAAAACTTTATATCCCTTCATTACCTTATACCTAGGGATTATATCCTTAATGACCCTAGTTATAACATGTCCTATATGGGGTTTACCATTTGCTGTTGGTGGTCCATCGTAAAAACCGAAATAATCACCATCATCATTTAGTTTAAGGTTTTTGTTTATTATGTCATTTTTTTCCCAAAAGTCCAGTATACGTTCATCTATATCAGCCATGGAAGTATTTGAATCGACCTTTTTATACATATCTCCTCCACCAAAAATTAGTTTATGTAAATTAAAAATACTTCACTCTAACATTAAAAGTGAAGTATTTCATATACTCGTTTTTTAAAATTATAAATTCATAAACTGGAATTGTCAATTATATCTCTCCTGTCACATAAAAAACGACAACGTATTATGTTCAATTATTAATTTTCATATCCAGGTGATGGAAGAGCGGGACCAGCTGGAGAACTTAATATCCTTGACTCACTTGGTACAACAGGATAAAGTGCCTCACTAAGCTCTTTTTTCTTATCATCTATCAGCTTAGTCCTTTGCGAATTTTCACTAGATATAACCGCAAGAGATATTCCCATAGCACCAATTGTCGCAACTGTCCCACCTAAAATCAAGTTACGAAACTTCATAATCTACCTCCTTTAAACCAAAACTCTTACTACCTATTTATAAATCCCTTTCCACCAGGTGGAATTATATTTATTTCGTCCTTAACCTGTTTAGCTAAATTTATTTCATCTTGTAATGTACTCAGCTTATTCTTAGTTACAGCAGACTTACTTTCTTCAACTCCAATTCCAGCTGCAAGACCAGCAACTGTAGCTAACCCTACAGTTCCAACAATGATAGCTGTACCAACGCCAAGACCTCTACCAGGTACAAACACACAACACACCTCCTAAAATTACAAAAAAAATTTCACCTTATGACCAATACCACTATTACGTCACTTTACAATGTGTTAACATTATTATATATTAGTTCATATTCAAACACAACACTTTTTAAACTTTATTGTAACTTTTCATTAATCTTAATTTTTAGAAATTGCTCCACCTATCTCATTCAAAATCTTAAACCTATATCCTAAATACTCTGAATCCCTCCTCGATATTAAAGAACTATCAATTCCCTTTACGGTTTTATAATCTTTAGTAATTACCATCTCTTTCATCAAATTGTCACCACTCAAAAACATCATTTCTTTATTTCTGATTATTGCATATTCATCTATGTATATTTCACTCTCTCCCTTACTCTTTGAAGAAACTTTTATCGAAAATACATTACTCCCTTTATGTCTTGAGGAAAATGAAATATATTCTCCTGAGTTTACCTCTTCCAGAGTTTCAAAATCTGTGATGTAAATCTCAAAAGTATCTAAAAGATCATTTCCCATGAAGAATTTCTGCAAGAACCCCGAGTATGTTACCTGTGCAAAGTTATCGGATTTATCAAAAGATAAATAACTTCCATAGTTATCCTTAATTTTAAATTCCGTATCTCTTCCCTCACTCTTTTCAAGAGTGAATTTCACCTTATTATCATCACTTTTATCAAATATTAATCTATTGGTAAAAAGACCATCTCCAGCATTCAAAGAAGTTTGTTTAACTTTACTGTATAGATTAAAATCTAAAGTCTCACTGCTATATGTACGTATTTCAAATACGAAATTACTCAAATTGTTAATGGCTGTTTTATAACTAAATCCCCCATCTAAATAAGAATCGTTATAAAGATTTTCATTTGTGGCTTCATTGGTTTTGGAATTTACGCTTAAGAAATTCCCCGTTTCCTTGTTCTTCAATAAAACTTGGATGTAATTCCCTGCCATTATTTGATTTTTGATATCATCATAATCAGCCTTTAAGAATATTGAAGAATTCATATTATTGAGTTTAAAAATATCCGCATCACCATACTCCAATTCCCCTGTAAAAGAATAATTTTTTGCATCCTTATTATCTCTCCCTAAGAAAATCCCATTTTCAATATTGAAAATTCTGTTTTGTGGATTAATTATAAATGTATCTCCCGTATCATTATCTTCGAACTTATTTGTGACCTCATTGTATGACAGAAATTTATTGTCGTTAAAAGCATAAAACTTATATGAATCTAAATCTTTATTGGGAGTAAATACATAGTCCCCATTTCTTAAATCTCTGTACATCTTAAAATTAATAAATTCCTTTTCGGGATTTTTATTATCGTTATATACCTTATATGCTTTCATAGTGTTATCATCAAAGTATAAACTATAGTTATCTATTAAATTTAATATATCTACAGATCCATTTTCTCTTTTTTCGATTTTGAAAATATTATCTTCGTTGTTATCAGAATCGAATAAAAATACTTGATCTTTAAGCTCAATGTCATAAACGTTTGATAGATTGTAGCTATTTAAAATTTTAAGTTCACTCGAACTTAAAATCCCGAAGGTTGCAATAGGATTGCCAAACCTATTATATAGTGTAAAATTTGTATTCTCGTTAAAGAAAGTATTTATGACTTGCATGGATGTTGAAACCTTCAAATCATTTACTATGGGAAGCCTTACGTTTTTATTTACATGCCCAAAATTGTAAATGAAGTTTTGGTTATTTTCACTGTAGTAATTAGATTCAATTTTAAATTCTTTATCATAGAAATCCAATATGTAATTTTCAAAATTCAAATATATAAAACTCAAATCCTTAGAAATGTTAAATCTAAATTGAAACGAATCAACTTCTATATTGTAAAAAACGTTATCATATCTATTGTAAATACTCAAAAGTTTAGTTATATTGGTAGAATTATTCTTGCTAAATTGATCTAAGGAAATTTTAAATATACTTTTACCGTTATTACTTTCAACGATTTCGTAATTATACTCAAACATAGGTTGTCCATCTATAATTATCTCATTTAAAATCGTATCCCTCAAAACATTTTCATCTCTAACAACAATATTTAAATTCTTATATGTATTTTTAAATTCATAAACATTCTTAACCCCTTGGGAAGAAACTTTATTTAAAGACGATGACCACCAATCAAGATACACCCTTTCAATCAAACTTGTATTTTCTTTAATTTCATTTATAGTACCATTGGTCATCCTCAAGCTCTTATCTTTAAGGAAAATTTGCAAAACTCCTATAGCCAAAAAGAACATAACAAAAACTAAAATACCAATTATGTAAAAAACCTTTTTAGATTTTATAAAATTCCCCATATCCTAACCCCCCTAAACATAATTCTACACCAATAAAATTCCTTATAAAATACAAAAAAACTGACAATTTACAAGAAAAATCCTTATAAACTTATCAGTTTCTTAAAAATCCTCTATTCAATTTTGTCTATATCAAATCCATAATCTCCTATAACCTCAATTATGTCTTCATCAGGTCTACTACATTCAAAGGTTACTATTTTATTTTCCAAATCAATTTGTATGTCAGAAGCACCTATGCTATATAATGCATTTCTAACTTTGGTTTCACAATGACCACAATTCATTCCATTTATAAATATTTTTCTCATAACTCACCTCAAATATTTTTTAAAACCGTTCTTCCTATTTTACTTAAATCCTCAACATATTTTTATAAATTTAAGTCTTATGGAATTAAGAACGACAGATACAGAACTAAAGCTCATAGCAAGAGCTGCTATCATAGGATTTAATAATGTCCCTCCGAATAAATAAAATACTCCCATAGCAAATGGAACTCCAATTATGTTATACAAAAAAGCCCAAAACAAATTTTGCTTTATATTTCTAACTGCGTTCTTAGAAATCATAAACATCTTCGGTATATCCATTAAATCATTCTTCATTAAAATAACAGAGGCAGATTCTATAGCAATATCAGTTCCTGATCCTATTGCAATTCCCACATGAGAATTCATAAGTGCAGGAGCATCATTTATTCCATCTCCAACCATTGAAACAATATTTCCATTTTTCTTTAATTTATCTATTTCAGAAGACTTATCCTTAGGTAGAACTTCTGATATAACCTCATCTATTCCTACCTTACTCGCTATACTACTTGCTGTCTTAGAATTATCTCCTGTCAACATAATTACCCTTTTGCCCATGGATTTTAATCTATGAATTGCATCTTTTGAATTTTCTTTTACCAAATCTTCAGCCGCTATAACCCCACCAAGCTTTCCGTCTACAACAACATACATAGGAGTCTTACCCGAATTCGCAAGAATATCTCCAACGTTTTTAAATTCTTTTATATCAATGTCATTAACATCTAAAAGTCTTTTATTCCCAACAAGTACTTTCCTAGAATTAACATTAGCACTTACTCCCATTCCTTCAAGAGTTTTAAAATTTTCTATGTCAAAAATTTCTATATTTTTATCTGAGCTATATTTAAAAATGGCCTCTCCTAAGGGATGTTCTGAATATTTTTCTATACTAGAGAGATATCTTAAAAACTCTTCCTCATCTTTAAACACACTCTCATTTATAAACAAATCTGTAATACTTGGTCTACCTTCAGTTATGGTTCCGGTTTTATCCAGTACAACGACATCAACTTTATGAGCAATCTCTAATACTTCTCCAGATTTTATAAGTATCCCATTTTCAGCTCCCATACCTGTTGCCACCATAATAGACGTAGGAGTTGCTAATCCTAAAGCACAAGGACAAGCAATCACAAGTACTGAAACAAATATAGTGATAGAAAATTCAAAACCATTTCCATATAACATCCAAAATAAAAATGAAATAATAGCTATAGAAATTATTGAAGGAACAAAATAATAAGATACCTTATCTGCTAATTTAGAAAACTTAGATTTAGAGTTCTGAGCCTCCTCTACAAGATTTATTATTTGGGAAAGTACAGTGTCGTCCCCAACCTTAGTAGCAACGCATTTTACAAATCCATTTTTATTTATACTAGCACCAATTACATTATCATCTACACATTTTGAAACTCCAATACTCTCCCCTGTAATCATAGACTCATCAACTATGCAAGATCCATAAATTATCTTACCATCCACAGGAAATTTTTCCCCAGACTTTATTATTAAGACATCCCCTATCTTAACTTCTTCTATTTTAACCTCTACCTCTTTTCCTCCCTTCTCGACTAAAGCGACCTTTGGTGCAAGATCGACTAATTTCTTTATTGATTTAGAAGTTTTTCCTTTCGTGAATGCTTCTAAGTATTTTCCAAAAGTAATTAAAGTTAAAATAGTAGCTGAAGATTCGTAGTATAAATTCATAGCAGAAGTATAAGTGCCATTAATTACCCTCACACTTTCATAAACAGAATAGAAAAAAGATGAAAATACACCAATTGTAATTAAAGAATCCATATTAGGTCTAAGTGTAATCAAACTTTTAATACCTCTTTTGAAGAAGGGTATACCCATAACAAGCACTGGGACGGCAAATACAAATTGAAAAATTGTAAAGTTCACAGGTTCTTTCATATGATCTAAGAAATCGATTACCTTATATGAAAACATATGTCCCATGGAAACGTACAAAAGTGGCAATGTAAAAACTAGTGAGATTATAAATCTCACCAGTAAATTTTTCATATTGATATTTTGATCAGAATAATCATCGTTATTTATGTAATCTTCTGCAATATACCCGAGTTTTGAAACTAAGTTTTTGATTTCATCAACAGATATAACCTCACTATCAAAATCAGCTCTTAATTTTTCAGTTGCGAGGTTTACACTTACACCATTGATTCCCGATTTTCTCGAAAGAGCTTTCTCAATAGACGAAGAACATGAAGCACAGGTCATTCCCTTTATCTTTAAAGTTATTTTCATAATAACCTCCCTTCATAAATTAACTACTACAGATTTTTAATCTGGTTTGTACCTTTGTCATAAGCAAGACAAAACTCACTTAACCTATTGTAAAATTCTCTAATTTCAATGCCATAATAAGAACACAAATCCTCATCATCTTTAAACTCGTCTCTAAGTTTCATATTAACAATGCTCAAGAACATATTCTTATCCATCTTTAGTATATCCACACTATCACCAACCTAAAATTTTTCAAAAATTTAAATACCAATTATAATCTTACAACACAGACTCCTCAACAACAATTCCTTCTGAAAAATCCTTCTCTGAGCTTTCACCTTTGTCATCACAACAATCCGAACCACATTCCTTATTGTATTTTTTATCAAGAGCAATAACCAAAGCCACAAGCGAAACAGTCACAGCCAACAATCCCAATTTAAAATACTTCATTAGAAACACCTCAAACTTTCTAAATTTTTGGACAATTATACCACAAATATCTAAATATTAATATTAATTATTATTTAAATCTAAAATTCATCTTATGTATCCAACAACTTTACCTAAAATGCTAACATCATCATCAAGGTATATATCACTAAATATGCTCTCATCTGATACGAATTTTACACTATTACCGGATTGCATAATTTTTCTAGCGTACGGACGTCCATGTCTAAGTATTACAACAACATCTTGATTATTCGTTATGACTGACGTGTCAATCAAAACAATATCCCCTCTAGACAAATCATACTTCCCCATTCCTTCATCGCTTATTTCCACGAACTTTAAAGAGCTTATATCGCATTTAACCCAATCTCTCAAAACGCAAATAGAATTTTCATTTACGAAGTTATCAAATATCGAATCAACCTCCATGCTTTCATTACTAACGTTGTATAAAAAGGTACCTCTATCTACATATAACTGATTATCTTTCACATAATATCCTTTTAAATCCTTCGTATCAAAATCTATATACTCTTTGTATAGGTAATTTAGATATTTGATATCTGGCATCATAGATATCTGAGTGAACTCATCTCTGTCACCATAATCTATAACATACCTAAAACCAAATATTCCTTCTCTTAATTTTATCATCTCTCTCAGGTATTCTAAAGATTCCAAAACACCTTGAATATTTTCCGTAGAATCTTGTATCAAATACACTTTTGAGTAAGATGTATTTTTAAAGAACGAAAATACGTGTTTAACATCTTCAGTAGAAAGATCTTCTATTCTATCAATTATTACATGAGTATAAAAGTATCCCATTTTATATTTCATAAACTGACTATATGTAAGTATGTGCACCTCAATATCGTCTGAGGGAATTATCGAAATATATAAATCACTTTTGTTTATGTAGTTAAAAATATCTACTACATTTCTACTTTCTAACTCAGAAGTTATAAATAGTATTTTATCATTTCTATCAAAACAATAATTCCTTTTCAAGTACAATGCTTTAAAAATTGCAGAAATCGTTTTTCCAGAATCTCTATTTCCTTTAATTAAACAGAACTTATCATTTTTATATTTAACAAACGCATCTTGAGTGTTGTTTAAAAACATATCTAATGAAACTACTACCATTTATGAAAACTCCTTTTGTGCCATATCGTCTTTGATTAATTTCACCACTTAATTAAGTATTATAATGCCTGTAAACAAAAAAGTATATTTTATTATTTCAAATTATGACAAAATAATTTAAATTTTTCGTAAAGTAATACAAAAGGAGTATTAATAAAAATACTCCTCAAATCTCCTCTAACTCTAAAAATCTATTAACAGCATTAAATATTCCCTTAGAAATACTCTTTTGGTACTCCTCTTCAATTAAATTATCTAATTCATGAATATTTGTTATAAATCCACACTCTATAAGGATAGATGGTACTATATTCTCTCGTAAAACGACAAAATTCGAATTTTTAATTCCCCTATCAAAAGCGTTCGTCTCGCTAACTAAATTATTTTGCACAATTTCACTTAACCTACGACTAAAACTCTCTTTTATATAGTAATATGTTTCAACTCCATTAACACTTTCATTGTCAAAAGCATTTTGATGTATGGATAAAAATATATCCCCTCCTAGGAACGAGCAAATTTTAACTCTATCACTTAGATCAATTTTTATATCATTTACCCTTACATTTTTAACGTTAATTTTCTTCACATCTTTGAAAAGATTTGTAACATGGTTACATATAGATAGATTAATATCCTTCTCTAAAACTCCATCTTGGGTTCTTGCACCATACTCATCCCCACCATGACCTGCATCTAAAACCACATCGTAATAATCCTTAACTTCAATATTTAAATAAGAGTTCACAACATTACTATTATTATCCTTGTTAACAACAGAAATATTTATTCTATAAATTCCACTCTTTTCAGGCACAAACTTAAAAGTTACTTCACTTGAAAATTCATTATGAATAAGAATTTCTCCATCCTTCTCAACTGAAAATTTAAATTCATTGCCCTTGATACTAGAACTTAGATTTATTTCTACCTCTTCATTAACAACTTTCACTTTATTTGGTAAAAGTTTTCCTTCCACTAAACCGATATCATCCCCCACAACAAACACTGAATTAACCATACTCTCAATGGAATTATAATTAAATTTAGTAATTGCATAAACTCCATCACTTTTTTTAAAATTCAATTTTGTTAACTTTCCCTGACTTGGAATTATTGAATCTATATAATTCCCATCTGTCAAGTCTAAATTATCGTAAGGAAACTTATATACAACAAACCCTTTGGTATTTTCAAATCCATCATTCAAAATACTAAACTCTAAATCTTCTCCTCGCAGTTTTGGAACAATATGTATATCACTAACTGTGTAATAACTATCAAAAGATTTATATCTTGGAATCATAGATTTTTTATACAATAAATCAGCTATGCTATGTATATTGTCATAATTTTTAACCATAAAGCCGTTAACAAAAAAATTCTCCCGCACTTTTTCTATAACATCTCTTATATTTTCATCACCTTGTATAAACACATCAACTGAATAAGTCCTAAATTTTTTTTCCCACCAACAAACAATATCTTCAATATCATCTTTATTTTTTATGTCATCCCCTATTTTAATAACCATGTAATTTACATAATTCATTTTTCCAATATTTAGAGAATCAAATGATCCCTTATCATAATCAGAATACCCTTTGTAGTTTATTCCATTTACATCATCTTCAATTGTTCTCCAAATATAATTAGCACCTACGCCAAATTTGAGCTCATTTTTATAACTTTTAAATTTCTCACCTAATATTTTTAAGAAATCATTTACATTTTGTCGTCTCCAAACTTCCTTAGAAAGTTTATCTTCATTGTAATTTACATAACCATAAGAATCATTAAAAACATACTTGTTAATATTCTCAGGATATCCTATATTATCCAAATAAACTCCGTCAAACTTGAATTTATTTGACAAATCCACTATCAAATTGATAAAATGATCTCTAACTTCACGGATACCTAAATCTAAATAATACCTATCATCGAATTTAACTATCCACTCTATATTATCCTTTATAAATGCTCCTTCAGGTAATGATGCTAAATACATTTCTATATTGTTTTCATCTCCTAAATCCTTTAATGAAAAGTCTGAAAAACATGCATGTATATCCAAGCAACGTTTAAATCCCTCTTTGACGATGTAAGAAACTAAATTTTCATGCTTCTCGTTAAATTTTTCTGTGGTGTACAAATCAATAAATCCAGACATATCTACAAATATAGTGTTAAATCCATTTTCCTTGGCCAAGTTATAGCTATTTACAATATAATTTTTAAATTCCTCTACACTAAACTCGCTGGAAATAAAATCAAAATCATTTAAATTCAGATGTATTCCTCTCATCTCATATTTAATTTCTTTGCATAAGACACTTTGAGAACAAAACATTGTATAGATTGATACACATAAAAAAAGCAAAAGCAACTCAAGAATTTTTTTCAAACCAATCACCTACATAAAGAAATTAATCTCATATATGTTTTACAGTTTTGAAAAAAGTATACTTCTAAAAGTTACTTTTGCAAAATCTAATTATTAATTTTAAAAGAGCTTTTAAGTGACGCTACTCTGTTAAATACCAACAAATCATCTGTTGTATACTTAGGATCAACCGAAAAATATCCATGCCTAAATACTTGATATTTATCATAAGCATTACTACCTTTAGCATTGTCCTCTATGAATCCATTAAATACTCTTAGAGAATTCTCGTTTACGTTATTTAAAAACTCATCACCACAATTTTCCAAAATAAGTGGCTCAAACAGTCTAAACTGGGCTTTTATAGCACTAGTAGAATCAACAAAGTGTATAGTCCCCTTTACCTTCCGTCCAGAAAACCCACTTCCACTCTTAGTCTCTGGATCATAAGTGCAATGAATTTCTAAAATATTTCCATCTTTATCTTTTATAACATCATGGCATTTTATAAAATACGCTCCTTTAAGTCTAACCTCGTTTCCTTTAAATAATCTAAAATACTTTGAAGGAGGATTTTCCATAAAATCTTCCCTATCTATATAGATGTATTTTGAAAAAGTTATTCTTCTTCTGCCCATAGACTCATCATCCTTATTATTTTCAATGAATAACTCCTCAACCTCGCCCTCTTTATAATTTGTTATAACGACTCTTATAGGATCTATGACCGCCATAATCCTACTACACTTTGGATTTAGATCCTCTCTCAAAAAATATTCGAGCATTTGATAATCAACTATGCTATTTGATTTGGCCACACCGATAGCACTGCAGAAATTCCTAATAGATTCAGGAGTAAATCCTCTCCTTCTAAACCCTGCTATAGTGGGCATGCGTGGATCATCCCATCCATCAACAATTCCAGAATCAACTAACGACTTTAATTTCCTTTTACTCATTACAGTATTGGTTAAACTTAATCTTGCAAACTCAATCTGTCTCGGTGTATTTTTCATTTCACAGTTATGAACAAACCAATCATACAAAGGTCTATGATCCTCAAACTCTAGTGTACATATGGAATGAGTAATACCCTCAATAGCATCCTCTAGAGGGTGTGCAAAATCATACATAGGATAAACACACCATCTAATCCCCGTATTATGATGAGACACATGAGATATTCTATAAATAATAGGATCTCTCATATTAATATTACTGGAAGACATATCTATTTTTGCCCTTAGAACCTTTTCTCCATCTCTAAATTTACCATCTCTCATATCTCTAAATAAGCGTAAATTATCCTCAACTTTCCTATTTCTATATGGAGATGCAACTCCAGGTTCCTGAAGCGTACCCCTAAACCTCTTAATCTCCTCTCCAGTTAAGTCACAAACATAAGCTAACCCTTTATTTATCAGCAGCTCTGCTCTATCATACATAATTTCAAAATAATCTGACGCATACATGATATTATCCCATACATATCCAAGCCACTTAATATCTTCCTTTATAGATTCGATATACTCAATATCCTCTTTTAACGGATTTGTATCATCAAACCTCAAATTAAACTTTCCTCCAAATTCCCTAGCTAAAGCAAAATTTATTTCTAGAGATTTTGCATGACCAATATGTAAATACCCATTAGGTTCTGGAGGAAACCGAGTTACTATTGAATTGTGCTTTCCAGATTTAATATCATTTAATACAATATTTCTTATAAAATTAGATGGTTTAAGCTTATCTTGCATATAAAATCCTCCTCTAACCCTTACTGTTTAAGTTATATAAAAAATACTTAAAATATGAATTTAAACCTCATCAGATACTAAGCAACATTCTATCATAAATTATTTAATTTTTAAATAACTTAAAATACCACACACACTTTTTCAATAATACCTTTAACAATCTAACTCCCAAACCAAAATAGTTATTGCAAGAAAATTGTTCCTAATTTATAATGTAGTCTTTAAATATTTGGATCATATTACGACATAGGAGGAGTTAAATGAAAAAATTTACAATTAATTTAATAACTATAGTTCCCATTATTTTATCAGTATTCTCTATGATAATGGGAAAAATACTTTTACAATACACACATTATGAAAACTTAACGAGTAAGCAGATCATTTTCTATTTCATACCTTCTATTTTACTTTTTATCTTTGCTTTTTTCGTAATAATCTCAAGAATATTAGTATTCTCCTACAAAAAATCTTCCTTCACGATTCCAGAATCTATAAATTTAGTATTGTCGATAATATTAATAGTGATTCCCTTACTTGTGGCAAACGTACAGTTATTATATGGTGGATTATCACTTATCTTAGCAACGACTCTAAGCATTGTATCCGTTAGGATTCTCCCTCTAGAATTTAAAAATATGGAGATAAACATACTTCAGTTTCATATTTTTATATGTATATTCTTAGGTACTACATTAAAATTTTACTACATCATATATGAATATGATTTTTTTCTGCATTTAGTATTTGGTATTGTGTCATCAGTACTAGCACTACCATTTACAAGGTATTTCACATCTAAATTAAATCAAAATATCTTCTCTTCTTGTCCTTCACTTGTAATCTTACTAATGTTTTGTTTTTCAATTACCTGTGGAACCATGTGGGAAATATACGAATTCACAATTGACGCACTATTAAATTTAAACACACAAAACAATAGTTTGTTAGATACTATGTCTGATATTATTGCAAACACAATTGGAGCTGTAGGATTTTGCTTTGTATATTATTTCTTAAAAAATAAAAAACAGGCTAAATAAAAGCCTGTTTTATTGTTTTTGATAACTCAAAAACAAACTGTTGATAAATTTTAAATTATCTTGATCGTTAAATTCACAGGAGTTTGTAAATAATATTACTGACATAAACAATGATAAAACAATTCTTCTTCCTATGTTTTTATAATCATCATTTATAAAATTTACAATATATCCAGATACATCATCTACTATTTTGTCATATAACTTATTTACATTAACTGCTTTATCAATCGGTATACTTTTAAATGTTAATCCAAATCCTTTATTGTCTCTGATATAGAAGTAAAGAGTTTCTATGAATTCCTCCAACACTTTCTTCCTCTTAAGCGTTTCAAAAAATAAATTCCAACTATCATTTATAACTTCACAAAAAATCTCTTCCTTATTTTCATAATAATTATAGAAAGTTCCAACGGCCATTTTACACTCACATGCAATAGTTTTTATATCAACACCTGAGTAACCATTCACGAGAAACAAACTCTTGACTCTTTCATAAATTTCCTTTTTGTCACATAAAACCGATTTAGGCATCCCGCACAAACTATTTAAAAATCTTTAAATAGTTATCTCCTTTCTCTTAGAATAACTTTCTCTACGTATTTCTTTCCAACATTAGATAATATTACAAATTAAAACGAATACTTTCTTAAAACAAAGAACTTCATATCCTTAAATTTGATTATGAATTATAATTTGTAAAAATATCTCTATACATTACACTATTATATAACTATTTTAGTATTTTAGAAATAACTTTACCATTTTTTAAAACTTTTAACAAACTTCTATTGCAGAACAATAATTTAATATACTTTATAATAATCTGTTTTCTTCATAATTTAATACTTTTTTTAATTAAAAGAACCTAGTAACTATGGTGAATTCTATATCGTAATCTTCCTTTGTTACAAACAAAGGAAGATTTTATCGAAAAGAGTTGTTGGACGTACCACTCGATTATAAAATGACTGCAATATCAAGATATGCATCTAAAGGACTGCTATTTATTCAAGAGATTATACTAGAAATGGCTTACTTCATTTTTCTATTCACTCTTCTATTTGATTTACCATAATCGGAGTCCTCAGCAAAAGATATCAAAAAAACTAAAGCAAATGGCAAGAAATCTTAGAAGTCAGTATAAATTCACATCTTACACACACAACTCTGATAGATAACGACCCAAGTAAAAGCAATTCTCTTCCAATTTATAATTTAACTCATTATGTATCAAAAACCCTGGAGTCTACACTGAAGACCTTGATGTAGTTCGGATATGTAAATACTGTTCGCTTATTTATTCTTACATAAAACTTCCTGCATCAACAAATCTCATAATTGATTTATATATGTTTGATATATTCATCTAAATACGAAATTTTCTTGCCATCTTTTACCCAACCAAGTATACCATCCATATTTACATTACAGGCTGCTGAAAAGATAGACTTATCTATATGTTTGTATTTTTTCTTCATTTCAACTATCAGATCCTTTATTTCATATCTTTTATTACCTATTCTTTTAGCAGCAACCATACAAGCACAATTTAAAGCGAGTATACCAGAATTTTTTATAAATGCAACAATCGATTGCTCCTCTATATAGTACATTGGTCTAATTAATTCAATATCTTCAAAATTATCTGCCCTTAGTTTCGGGAGCATAGTTTTAAAATTACCCGAGTAAAAAATATTCAAAAGGGTTGTCTCAATAACATCATTAAAATGATGACCTAGAGCCAATTTATTACACCCGAGTTTCCTTGCTTTATCATACAAAAACCCTCTTCTCATACGTGCACACATATAGCAAGGATATTCCTTAGCTATTTTATCCACAATTAAAAAAACGCCTGAATCAAAAATCTTTACCGGAATATTCAAATAGTCGCAATTTTCCTCCAAAAGCTTCCTTATGTGAACATGATATCCTGGATCCATTGATATAAATTCAAGTTCAAAATTGTTCTTCCCATGCTTTTTAAGTTCCTGAAATAACTTAGCCATGAGAAGGGAATCCTTACCTCCAGAAATAGCAACAGCTATTTTATCTCCATCATTAATTAGACCATACTCATTTATCGATCTTGTAAACTTCGTCCAAATCCTTTTTCTATATCTTTTTATTATGCTACTTTCAATATCCTTTAAAGATTTTTTTCCTTCATAAGGAACATGCGATTCACAATGAGAAGCAATGGTCTCCTCTCCATCCATAATATTTCCTCCTAATGTTAGTTAAACAAAATTTACCCAATATGTACATGAAAATGAATTTTACTAATATTAATTTACAAATAGTCCGTTTTTATATTGACTACCAAATGAATTTATTATATATTTTAAGTCAGATGTGTTGCAAGTTAAAGTTTGTTGCACTATACTGTCGATTGAGTTTTATAAGTCATTATTGTATTTAATTGGCTCTGGTTAAATATTATAGTGACTTAAATTTTTATGTTATAGAGTTTAATTATACTAAACTTTAGGTATTTTTCAAGTAAACTTTTATTGTTTAAGGGAGGGTGTGAAGTGCACATTATTAACGCATTAGGTCGTCATATTTTAGTTGAATACTATAATTGTAATAATGATCTATTAAAAGATCCAAAGTTTATAGAAACTCACATGAAAGAAGCTGCTATTAAAATGGGAGCTACAATAGTTGAAAGTTGCTTCCATCACTTTAACCCTTATGGTGTAAGCGGTGCAGTTATCATCTCCGAGTCGCATTTAACTATACACACATGGCCTGAATACGGCTACGCTGCTGTCGATTTGTTTACCTGTGGAAATATAGATCCTTGGATAGGATTTGACTATCTTGAAGAAAAACTTTTAGCCGATTTAAGCGAGTCTACTGAGATTCCAAGAGGACTTACTCAGAAAATCTCAAAACATGCTAATTTAGATATATCAACCATAACACATAAACCTAATGATTAAAATAATGGAGGATAATTAATGGATTGGTTCACAGAGAAATATGATGAAACCGTTAAAATTTCATATAAAATAGATAAACACTTATTTCATAAGAAAAGTTCTTTCCAAACAATAGATGTTTTTAACAATAGTTTATTTGGAAATTACCTGGTTATTGATAATATAATGATGATTACTGAAAAGGACGAATTTATATATCATGATATGATAACTCACATTCCAATGGCTTGTAATCCAAATATCAAGAATGTATTAGTTATCGGTGCCGGAGATGGAGGAACTGTACGTGAACTTTGTAAATATAAATCAATTGAATCAATCACTATGGTAGAAATAGATCAGGAAGTGGTAAATGCTTCTTTAAAATTCTTTCCTAATGTTTCTAAGTCTCTTAAAACCGATTCTAGGGTAACACTGATTTTTGAAGATGGTATAAGTTTTGTTAAAAGTTTAAATGATGAATGTTATGATCTCATAATAGTAGATTCTACCGATCCTATAGGACCAGGAGAAGGATTGTTCAGTGTCGAGTTTTATAAAAATTGTTATATGGTATTGAGAAAAGATGGTATTCTCATAAACCAAAGTGAAAGTCCTTATTATCCATTTAATATAAAGGAATTGTCCAGGTCTTGTTCTAAAATAAATAAAATATTTCCTATACTTGAATATTATCAAGCCTTCATACCAACCTATCCATCTGGACATTGGTTATTTGGATTTGCATCCAAATCTATTAATCCTATAAATGAATCCTTATCTTTATGGAATAAGAATAATATAAAAACAAAATATTACAATGCCGAAATTCATATCGCAAGCTTTGCGTTACCAAATTATGTTAAAGAAATTATAAATTCTTCAAAAAACACCTAAAGGGAAGACACTTAAGTCTCCCCTTTATTTTTTAAAAAGTCGCCACTCCCAAGAACATACCCTCTAAATCAAATGCCTTCACCTGATTGCTTGTAAACATAAATATGTTCCCATCGTATACGTGAGTATAATATACTTCTTCAGGCTCCGTAGAATTAAAGTTTTTATAATTATTAATAGTAGAATTTAAATCTATTCCATTATGCTTACTAAAATTAAGAATATAAATCCCATTGAATATTTTCTTAAAATTAGATATTAAATTTTCATAAAAACTATAGCTTACCTCCATAGCACTACCCATATCAACTTCTGTACTATAATCACTAATATCAATAGGCAATACTAAACTCTCTTCATCTTTTAAATATATTAGCTGGCTTTCATCTAAAAACGAAGAGGAGTAAACATACTTGCCTTTGATTAAATAGTAACTTGAAATTTTCATATCGCTTGTTTTAACATCTTCTAAAAGCAAGATCTTTAATCCTATATTTTTCATTAGTTCATAAACTTTATCAGTGTATAAATTTTTATACGTATTAAACCTAGTTTCATTTCCTACTATGATTATCCTATTTTCGTCCAATCCATAAATGTGATTTATACAAACCGGTAACTCTATTTTAGAAACCTCAGTTAAATCATCTAAATTATAAGATATAAAATATCCCTTCTTTGAAAAACCAGAAATATAAAACATGTTTTCATCAAAGTATACATTACTCACACTTTCAACATTAAAAAGCTTATCTACACAGTTTATAAGCTTTAGATCCTCATCAAATACATACATTTTACTTCCTTCACTACCGGATAAAGCAAAGATTCTTAAATTGTCTAAATACTCATCAATAAATTTCTCACTTAAAACTTCCCCATCTAAAGATACCTTATCAACATAAGTTAGTATGTCTTTATTTGCATGAAATTTATAAATTGTAGTAAATTCCCTGTCTGCCACATCGTCCCCACATATAATGTATAAATCATCAGAAGATGTATATATCAAGCTCGGCTTTTCACTATAAAACTCTTGAGTCTTTAAGTGAACTCTATTCTCACTTAAATCTAGACAAATAATGTTGCTCTTCTCTCCTTCGTAAGCAGCTAAATAAATAAAGCTATCCCTATTTTTAGAAATATAATAATCGCTTCTTACCTGAAATTCATTTGTTTTAACAGGATTTTGTTTATCACATATGTCATAGATGGATATGATTAAAAAGCTTTCGTCCCCTTCGCTCTTCATTCCACTTAAAAAAAGATTATTCCCACTTACATAAATATTGCAATCACTTAGAATCTCCTCCAAAACTATATTCTTGACCTTCATATCACTACAATCGTTAATCTCTACAATATTTATCTCTGAGTCCCCGAATCTATAAATGTACCCATCATCAAAAACACAAACACTCTTTTGCTTCTTCGACTCATAAGCATATGAATATGTACCGTGGTAACACCTCAAAAATATGGATGTAAATAAAATTATGAAAAATAAATACCTTACACGCATATGCACAATCACTTCCTCTAAGTTCCATCTACAAATATGAAAATTTAATCTATTAAAATCTCAATCTCTGAATTATCCTCGTTCAAATTTATATTTAACACATTCTCCTCAAGCCTATGTTCATCTGTCCTATATCTTATAGTAAGTTCATAATTTCCAAATGGCAAATCATCAATGAGTAAATTCCCATCACTGCTTAAATTAAAAACCTTATCATCATTACCAGAATAATAATCCCCAACTTCCCTTACCTTTATCATAGCATCTCTAATGGTTTTATTGTCCATGTCCACTCCTTTCAAAACCACCTTTCCAACATTTTGTTTTTGTACTTTGAGCAATACTTCTTCTGAATTATTGCCATATGAATCCACAACTCTTACTTTTATAAGGTCAGTGTCACTCATATACCCCTCATCATCATAAATATAAAAGCTCCCATTATCATCTATCTTAGACTTATACTTACTGCTATCAAAACTTACAACCACATCACAATTAGCTTCCCCAGATCCATGTACAAAATTATTGTTACAATTGACAATGCTTATATCTGGTTTATTAGGTGGTATCACATCATTTACTGGTTTAGTAATAAAGTTAGAGCAATTGTTAAAATAATCATACGAAACTATTCTAAAGCTATCAGCATGTTCCAAAGAATCCTGAACATCTATTTCAAAATTTCCACTTTGAGAAACGCAGCCAGTGAATTCCTTATCTAAAATGTATATCTTCACAAAAGAATTAGGCTCACCAAAACCTGTTATAGTTTTATCTGAATTGTCAACCACTTTATCTATTATAGGGTCTACAGGAGGTAGTACATCATGTACTATAAAAGATTCATTCGATAATTCCTCTTGCAGATGATTGTAAACACATATATTTATTTGATCCACATCAACTAACAATCCTTCTTCTAGCAATAGAGTAAAACTCCCATCATCATTTGTACTTGATACATACTCCGTACCACCTATTGAAAGTTTAATAATGGAGTTTTTAATACTTCTTCCAGTAATTGTATTTTTATTATTAGTTATCCTATCTATTAAGATACTTCCTTGCAAATCCACACCTTCTCTTACTGAATCGACCACTTCCTGAAATGAAAACCTTTCTAAATCAAAAGATTTATCCACATCAAAAGCTTCTATGGCTAAAACTTTAAGGGCAAATACAAATCCTAAAATAAGATTTAAAATAACAAATACTCCAAATGTAATTTTTCTCTTTATAAAAACACCCATAAATTATCTTTCCCTCCAAATTTGTAAAATATCTAGAAAATCCTTAATTGTCCATTTCATCTTAATTCTATTTTGCTCAAATTTTAGTAATTTATGAGTAATTAACTATAATTTTTATATAAATATTTGCAAAAAAGAAAAAAGATAGCAATAAGCTATCCTTATATCTCAACTAATTCTACAATTTTAGAATACATTTCCTTAATTCCTACGACCCAATCAAAAATCTCCTCAAACTTATCATCTGAGATGCCAAAATTCTCTACAACTTTTGAAATTATGGATCTTTCATTTTCAGTATAACGATTATCTACCAATGCAATAGACACAAGCTCGAGCAAAATACAGTTCCTTATCTTAGCCCCACTTGAACTAAGCTCATTTATAATTTCATTAGGAGTTTCATTTACCTTTTCCAGGATCTGACCATTACTCTCGAATTTAAAACTTTCGAGAAGGGTTTCTTCCTCTCCTGTCATTACACCATCACTTTCAACCAAATGCAAAGCGAGCGTATAAAATAACTCTCTCTCCCTATCTGTAAATAATGATAAAAACATTTAAAATTAACCCCCAATAAATATTTATATGTTAATTATTTACACTTCCAGAAAGTTTAAACCATATTTCTAAAAATATTTTTATTAATATCCTACGAGCCTAATAAATTAATTCCATGTGCTATAATTTTATCAATTATTATCGTTACATCCTTATGAGCTTTAAGAAAAGTACAAGGATACTTAGTAGTGATGTAATCATTTGTGAGTAGTTCTGATATAGCACGTTTCTTTTCCTCTCCAAAAGCTACTAAAACTATCTTTTTAGATTTTAAAATATCTCCTATACCTAAACTCACTGCTTGCTTAGGTACATCATCTATACTATCGAAATATCTAGAATTCGCTTTTATAGTTTCTTCATTTAAATCTACAACACTTACATTTGCATTTAACTTATCACCTGGTTCATTAAAAGCGATGTGACCATTACCTCCAACGCCTAATAACTGTATATCTGTACCTCCTTTTTCCTCTATCAATTTCCTAATTCTTAAGATTTCGCTTTTTATATCACCAGTCGTAATCGGTACATAAGTATTTTTCTTATCTATATTAATTCGGTTGAAAAATCTATCATCCATATACCTTCTATAACTCTGTGGATGAGATGAAGAAAGTCCAACATATTCATCTAAGTTAATGGTAGAGCACCCAGAAAAATCTAATCTTCCACTTTCATAATCCCTAACTAAATAATCATAAACCTTCTCGGCACTTCCACCAGTTGCTAATCCTAGAAATGCGTCTTTCTTGTTATCGATAGTCTCTCCTATAATATCACTAGCCTTCTTACAAACCTCATCAGAATTTTCTAAAACTATAACCCTCATAGCTTCCTCCTTAATAACTCAATAATTTTATTTCAAGTTGTATTTTATCACAGTATTACGTTTTTAATAAGGAGCTGAATCTTTTTGAGAATCCACAGTTCAAATACTTATTGAATATAAAATCACAAAACTCAATATCAATATTTCAAAATCGCTTGACTACAAATTTAAATTGACCT
Source organism: Anisomitus miae (SeqCode) (assembly GCF_054906395.1). Taxonomy (NCBI): domain Bacteria; kingdom Bacillati; phylum Bacillota; class Clostridia; order Eubacteriales; family Clostridiaceae; genus Anisomitus (SeqCode); species Anisomitus miae (SeqCode). The sequence goes on along the minus strand of NZ_JBRACL010000008.1, from coordinate 177,020 downwards.
AACTCCATTTATCACCAATCGTTAATTCAAGAGGTTTACCAGGACCTCCTAATTTCATCCCTACAACACCTGCAGGTCCACCAGGTCTACCATTTGTGTTTAAAGTCACTGAATCTACGGTCAGAGGAGCTCCTCCTGTAAAAGAACCTCCCCCTGTATTTAGATCAAGTCCTCCTCCTCGCTGCACCCATAAACTTAACCTACTAGTTTGTGGAACATCATTTCCTGATCCTCCTCCAGAAGATGATCCTCCTACTATCGTAAGACCTCCCCCACTTCCAACTCTCAAACTTAAAGTGCTAGTTTGTGGACCAGCATTTCCCAATCCTCCTCCAGAAGATGATCCTCCTACTATCGTAAGACCTCCTCCACTTCCAACTCTCAAACTTAAAGTGCTAGTTTGTGGACCAGCATTTCCCGATCCTCCTCCAGAAGATGATCCTCCTACTATCGTAAGACCTCCTCCACTTCCAACTCTCAAACTTAAAGTGCTAGTATGTGTGGACCAGTATTCCCTGATCCTCCTCCAGTTGTTACACCTGATTTAACACCAACAGCTTTTACGTCTTCAGAATTTCCAAATGCCAACCCCACTCTCAACGACATTAACATAATACCTAATCCGCTACGAACATTCTTTAAAAACAAGTTTGTTTCATTTCTCATTTTATAGTTTCTATGCTTCCAAAAATAGAACTTATTAATAACAAATTATATTTCTTACTAAATCATTAATAAAAGTTTAATTTATTGTGAAACATATTCTACCATTAATTTCAAATTTTGAAAACATATTTAACTCCATCAGTTTCTACACCAGAAAAATCTTTAATCGTAACAACAAAAACTTTTATATCCTTAGATAAATTTTCTAAAATAACATTTTGGTTTTCCGTACTATAATCTCTTCCGTAAACCCCCAAAATATTTTTGCCATCCTCTAAATTTATATCTTTCTCATTGTTGAAACCATACACAACATAAAATTTACTATCATTTCCTATCTTGTCTCTAAAAAATAAATAATATTTACCCTCACTACTCAAAACTTTAAAATCGGAAACTTCTGATGTATCTTTTAAATCCAACCAACTTTTAGGAGGAATAAGAGCCTTATGATTTAAAATATTTTCCTCCAGATGCTTTATATATTTTTTATAACTATCTCCAACGTTTCCGTCATTGTGAGTATACAAATCCTCAACACTAAAGAAAGCACTTCCTAGTATGCTTTCATACTCTGAATTAAACTTAACTTGATTAGAAATCTCATAAGGATTCTTCCAATTTTTATCTTTGCTCTCTCGGATATTGTAGTTTCCGTGACCTATATAAAGATGACATCTCTTATCCCCAACAACCTCATTCCAAAAATTTATAAGTTCTTCATAAGGTGCCTCTTCCCTTCCAAAGGTCCAATACACTTGTGGAACTACATAATCTATCAACTCATTATCGATCCAATTTAATGTATCTGCGTAAATATCCCTATAACTAGAGAGGGATCCATTTGGAGTATTAGAACCTATAGATAGATTCCCCGTTTTCACTCCATTCTTTATCTCATCTCCCTTATGTGCGTAAATTCCAAATGGAGATATCCCCCACTGCACACTCTTTTCATTAAGGTAATTAAAATGCGATATTATTGAACTTACTTCCTTTACCAAGAGATTTACATTATCTCTCCTCCAATCGTTTATATCCCCTATGCCTCTGGAATCAGATTTAAAAGTATTGATATCTTCACCCATATCTCCAAATTTATAATTAACTCCATTCACTGTTTGAGTCCCATAAGGATAAAAATAATCATCAAAATGTATTCCATCAACATCATAATTACATATAAATTCATGTATTGTATTTTTTATAAATTCTATAACTTTTCTAGACCCAGGGTCTAAAAACAATTTTCCTGAGAATAAATAAACGCATTCTCTATTTTGCTTTGCAAAGTTATCCTCAGAAAGCATATTTATTATTTCATCTTTGCTCTTACCTAAATTCGGTTCCTTAGTTACCCTATACGGATTAAACCAAGCATGAAATTCGATTCCTCTCTTTCTTGTTTCACTTATCGCATATTTTAAAAAATCCTTCCCTTCTTTTAAGTATTTAGGCTCGAGTCCCTGTTGCCCAGTTAAATATTTAGACCAAGGTCTAAAATCAGATTTATAAAAAGCATCTAGCTCTGGGCTAACTTGAAAAAATATTGCATTTAAATTCAACTCTTTAACCCTATCTAAAATAGAGTTAAACTCCTCTACAAGCTCCTCAAAAGAAGCTCCTCTATTTTTAGGAAAGTTTATATTTGAAATAGTCGATACCCAAGTTCCTCTAAACATTTCTTTGTTAGAATCATAATGTTTTTTTAATTTTATCTTTTTACCATTAACCGTAATAGGATTATGTTTATCATAAATTACATCCCCATTATCGCTTATTTTATCAAACTTATATAGAATGTCTTCGTAAGAATCATCTACCTCATTGAAATTTCCCAAAGCATATGTACAATTAAACATTAAAATAAAAAATACTAAAACACCCACTATACATTTTTTAAATACGTTCTTCATAATTCTCTCCAATCAATGACAAAAATTCGTAAACTTAGTTTTTTCTAAATCGATAACAATTATTCAGATTAACAATATCTTTCAATTGTTTTGGGTATAAAGTAAAATTAAATAAAACTACAAGAAAATGTGAGGTGTTCATTTTGAGCTTAGAAGACATATTAAAATCTCAAAAAGAATTCTTTTATTCAGATGCAACCATGCCAGTTGGTTTTAGATTGCTCCAACTGTGTAAATTAAAAAACTCATTGATAAAAAACCAAAATGAATTATATACTGCCCTTTACGAGGATTTGGAAAAATCACATGAAGATACTTTGTCATGTGAGATTGGTCCGTGTATAAAAGAGATAAATTTTTTCATCAAAAATTTAAAATCCCTATGCAAACCAAAAAGGGTTAGGACCTCTTTAATAAATTTTAAAAGCAAAGGCTACATATACAAAAAACCTTTCGGAGTATGCCTAATAATATCTTCTTGGAATTACCCAATACTCTTATCATTACTTCCTTTAATAGGTGCCTTAGCTTCTGGAAACACTTGCATCCTTAAACTTCATCCTTTATCTAAGAATACGAATAAAGTGATAGAAAAAATATTATTTGATACATTTGAAAGATGCTACGTAAAATGTGTTGACGGTGATAAAGATACTCTAGATTTTCTACTTTCCCTAGATTTCGATCACATATTTGCAACTGGAAATTCAAATTTTGGGAAATACTTATATTCAAAGGCAGGAGAAAAACTTATTCCAGTAACTCTGGAACTCGGTGGAAAGAATCCATGTATAGTTCACAAAGATGCAAATCTAAAGCTATGTTGCAAGAGAATCGTACATGGTAAATTTTTAAATGCAGGTCAGACATGTTTAGCCCCAGACTACATTTTAGTCCACAAAAGTATAAAGGATAGATTCATAGAATTGATAACTGAAACCACGACTAACATGTATTCCAAAAATGTATTAAACTTCCCACACTACTCAAAAATAATAAATGAAGAACACTTTAATAGACTTGTAAAAATAATAGATACCCTAAAGTCCAGAGTAATTTACGGGGGAAATTATGATAAAGATACTTTGAAGATTTCTCCAACAATAATCGATACAGATGGGACTTATCTTCACGAACTAGAACAAGAAATCTTTGGGCCAATACTGGACATAAAATCCTATGAAATAATCGATGACGTTATATATTCCTTAAAACAATCCCCTGCTCCACTGGCTTTATATTTATTTTCAAAAAACAAAATCCTCATAAACAAATGCCTTGATGTACCTTTTGGAGGAGGGTGTATAAACGATACCGTTATTCATATGACAGAACAAAATATACCGTTTGGAGGATTTAGAAACAGTGGCATCGGAAATTATCATGGTATTCACTCATTTAATACGTTTACCAATAAGAAAGGTATTTTGTTCAAATCAAATAGAATAGACGTAAACCTAAGATACCCTAACAATAAAAATTATAATTTCAAAACCTTAAAATCTATTTTTAGAATTAAATAAATTAACTATTCTTAACAATTATTCATTATCTTTACCTTCATACAAATTTACTTAAATTAATCATCTCGATTTTCTTTACCAATAAACATTTCTTAAAGTTTTATGCTAAACTAATTATGGTTTAAATATTTAAACGAAAGGTAGGCGGGTATAAAAATAGATGAGAAATTTTATAACCTAGAAAAAGGCTTTTCTAAGTCTAAGAAAATATTAACGGCAATTGGTGATGAAACAAGACAACATTTAATTTTGGAAATGATAAAAATGAAAAATTGTAAAGGTATTAGAGTCGGTGACATTACAAAGAAAACTAACCTCTCTCGCCCTGCGGTTTCACACCACCTACAAATTATGAAAGAAGCTGGACTAATAAAAGTACGTAAAGAAGGGACAAAAAATTATTATTACTTTGAACTCGAAATGGAAATATTTAAATTGTTAATTTCCACATTACAACTTGCTATAGAAATTTCAGTAGAATTACAAAAGATGAATATTAAAAACGAATAGCTTAAAATTTTATATTCTTGTATTAAATAATATTTATTAACCCAAAGGCTCAAAGTAAATAAATCATAAATATAAGGGGATGCATTATGGAAATATTCAAAATCATGGAACAAAGACACAGTGTTAGACAATATACTGACGATAAAATTGAACCAGAAAAACAAGACATATTGAACAAACTAATTTCAGAAATTAACCATAAAACAGGATTGCATATTCAAATTCTTTACGATGAACCAAAATGCTTCGACTCAATTATAGCACATTATGGAAAATTTTCCGGCGTAAAAAACTATATCGCACTCATAGGCAAAAAATCTCCAGACCTTGATGAAATATTGGGATATTACGGTGAAAAACTTGTCTTAAAAGCACAAGAACTTGGATTAAATACCTGCTGGGTTGCACTAACTCATGGAAAGAGCAAAGCAGACATATCAAAAGGGGAAAAACAATCATGTTTAACTTCCATTGGATACGGTAAAACTCAGGGAATAGTAAGCAAAAGCAAATCATTGCAGGATGTTTGTAACTACAAAGAGAATATGCCTGAATGGTTTTTAAATGGTGTAAAGGCAGCTCTCCTTGCACCAACTTCGATGAATCGACAGAAGTTCTTCTTTGAATTGCTCCCAGATAATAAAGTCAATGCGATTTGCGGTAAAGGACTAGGTGTGAAATTAGATTTTGGGATTGTAAAATATCACTTCGAATTAGGTTCTGGAAAAAAATTATAACTACAATTCGATACAAAATAAAATTCATCATAAAACCTTAGTAAAAAATTGAAGGCAGCCTTGAAATTATAGTCAAGGTGCCTTTTTTATTAATCGCTATTTAAATAAATATCCACGCCTTCAGTAATAAAACCATAATCATCAAAAATAGATCTTTGTAAATATAAAATGTAAATTAGTTACTCTATAAAATTAATGATCGTTCAAGTGAGTGCTGCTTTTTCATTTTCATAAAATCCCTTAAAAATATTATCAATACTTATGTACTCATCAGTGTTACACACATTATCCAGAATTTCATCTACAAATAAACCAAAATCCTGATGATTGGTATCCCCTAAAATTCTATCTCTTAAGCTATTATCTATATTTAAAAATTTAAGAACGCTATCTACCATATCATATTTTTCATGTTTACTATTACTTAACATACATTCAGTAATAAACAGTTTCATAAAATACCTCAAATCTATTTTTCTATCTCTTATAATTCGTTCCCATAAAGTAAACTCTTTATCATACGAACTTACATCGATATTTAAAAATACTTTATATGCATTAATTACTATGTCTGCATGACTCCCATGTGCTTGTCCAAGATTACACACTAACATGTCGTGTAATTCATTCATATATCCTGAAATCTCACTCAATGATTCACTTTCACCAATATAGGTAAACAAAATATTCCTTTTACCATTTCTACTAATGTTGAACTGCACAAAATATTCAGTACCCCCAACGAGCATATTACCAATAGAATCTATATTAATATTCCTAGACGAAATACTTAAACTATCCTCAAATATAGAATACTTAATAGTACCCATAATCATAAAAACATTTACACCTATAATTTCACACAGAGATTTACTACTACTAAGATCTGTAATAGTACACTCCATTCCATTTACATCAAAGTTTCTAATAAACACTTTCTTATATTCGTTTATGTAGTTTACAAAAAACGAATAAATCCTATAAAAATTTCCTTTACTAAACCTTAAGTAATACATTTTCCCATTATCTATTTCAATATCACCAAAATATATTTTAAATTCAGCATTAAACTCATGTATGACTATTTCCTTTATCAATTCTCCACTTTCTGATAATACACATGCTTCAAATCCACAATTAAAATAATCAAACACACTCTTATCTATAACAGATAAGCAATTAAAAATATCCAATAAATATTTCTCACTATTAGATGTTTTTACAAATGGTCCAAGCTCTAAATCATATAAAATAATAGTATCAAAATGGCAATTATTGTTTTCATCATATGTTTTTAAATAAACAATTTTACCCAAATCATCTTCCTTAATTTCAATTAAAGAGATATTCTCATAGATATCTATTTGACATTCCTTATCTCTTTCCACACTATATTTGCTACCTAAATTACCTTTAGTCAAATATTCAATTTTAATATTATTGCCATTGAAAACATTTGATTTAAATTTTATTTTGTTAAACTTCACTCCAATTGATGGAGAAAATACAAAACTATCTTTAATTTCGTAATCAAGCTCTACCGTATACACTTCACTAAATTTATTTAGAATGCTCACATCTTTAAAAATAACTTTAGAATTACTTTCACTTTGATTTACAAGATCTCCTCTTGCAATAAAATTTCTATCTCTATTTCCTATACTCAGTTGACCAAACTTATCTGAAATCCCTAAAAATGGTATTTTATTCAAATGATCTTCACAGCTATCAATATCCAAAACTATGGTATACTTATTCAAGGTTCTATCTATAGTAGGAATACCGAAATAAATAGCTTGTTTTATTAAAATTTCACCTTGTTTAGTAAAATCATAATTGAACCTTACCACATTGACGCTATTACCTTTGCAAATGCAAAGTTCAAAATATCCATTTTCATTTTTAATAACGCACTCAAAGACTACAATATCATTTTTTTCATTTCCTGAAGACTTAAAATGCAAAAACCTACTTCTAACATTTGAAATGAAGTAATCATAATCATCAACATTTATGAGAGAATTCACCTTTATATAAAGCTTCAAAAAGATAGCTTTATCTGACAATTTGGACACAATCTCATGATCTATATTTTCAACAACTCTATAAGCCCTCATTTCAATAGAATCATACTCAAAAGAAAATGATGAAACTATCTCTCTGCCTTTAGTAAATATCTTCAAAACATAAACTTCATTTGGAATTAACTTACTCGACTTATCATTATCAAAAATATCCAAAATTACAAAATCTATACTGCTCATCCTTGCGTACATCTTACATACAATATTTTTTATTTGATTATTCTGAGAATCGAACAAAGTTATATTAGACAAACTTATCTCTGATAAATCCAAATTACCAAACTTTTTGTTAAAATTCATACATAAATTCTTGCCAATTCTACTTAAATTCATTTCAAAATTAGTACACGAAACTTCCTTTCTATGCCCAAATAACTCGAAAGTATTCACAATATAGGTTTTTAAATTATCTTTTGAATTTTCAATAATTGTTCTTATTTCATATATGCCTTCTGAAGAAAAGCATGGAAACTTAGCAGAAAAATTTTGGACCTTATTTTCATAACAAACAAGCGATGAGTTTCTATGTATTTCTATTTTGCGTATTTTATCAAAACCACACTTCTTAATTTCGTTTTCTTTATATGAAATATAGACGTTACCATTTTTGAGCTCAACGACTACTCCAACAGAAAGTATATTATCATTTTTCTTTCTTATCTTTCTAAAATTGTATCCGTTACCACAACTTTGAATCAACTTCAAATTATATTTCCTCATTACAAATTCTCTCCATGAAATCCATTATTTAATTTTCATTTATAATATATTGTTAATAAATTTTAACATATTTTAATTTCTTTTGCTATTATTTCATAAATCCACAAAAACAAAAGATCCACCTAAAAATTTTTTAGGCAGATCTCTCTTAGTCCCTATCAAATATTTCAATCTTTAGTTGAAGATTTTCTTTAGATATATTATCTATTACTCTATCATTAAATTTAGCTTCAAACCCATCATATCCTATGGATACCCTATTGACAGTAACACTGCTTCCAACGTACCCAAATTCATAAATATTTATATCATCAGCATTCAAAATATCATTTATCACATACCCAAATCCAGATATCTTTTCTCTATTTAAATTACTTAGAAGTATAAAATTGCATATCTGATCTAATATAATATTGCTATTCGTAGACATAAAAATCGATGTTCCTGAATTTATAATTCTACTAAGAACACTAACCACATTCCTTTGAAGACTTAAATTCAAATGTGTTTCTATTTCTTCTATAAAAAAAGCCGTAAACCGATCATCAGATTTTAAAAACAAAACAAGTGATGCAATTTCTCGAATAAAATCAGATGCCATACTAATAGGTATTTCTATATTATTGACATGTGATCTATACGAATCCTTTGTAAAACTTCCCTTAATAATATCCTCCTCTATAAAATTATAGATACTTGCATATACTCCGTTATCTGAAAATCTTAAATTTTCGATATTATTAATAAAATCATCTATACTCAAGTTTTTATACTTTAAATTCTTAAAAATTTCAGAATAACACAAAAACGTACTTCTACCAGACGGCATAAACACAGGTTTACACTCCCCTATATCACTAAAGCCATCATGTATTACCTTACTACAAATAAAACTTAAAAACCCATCTTCGTTTCTTAAAAAGTCCTTAGGTATCTTAACAAAGTTTCCCTCTATAACTATTTCATCACAATAATCATCTATAGACAACCATATTTTCGGAAAAATTCTATAATTAGATAAAAAAACTTTAGTATTTTCAAATCGTTTATAGTTGTTTTCAATACTTACATTGAATATTTTATTAAAGAAATATTCTTTATTACAAAGCAACGACCTATTAAAAAAATCACAAAAAATCGATCCAACTTCACTATCTATACAGCCTTCTCCTAGGTTCCTTAAATCCTTTATAAAGTTTTTACATGCTCTATATTCCTTTGAAAATTTATCCCCACTCTGTATTATGTTTCGGCTAAGCCTAGACAAACCATACATTATATTCATAACTACAGTTTTACCACTGTTATTATCACCTGTAAAAATAGTAAATGGCGATACCTCAATTTGCACATCATCTAAGTTATCCAAGTTTTGTATATTAACAACATATCTCTGCTTCATAATTGAATTAGCCCTTCCACAAATTCTAAACTAAGTTTCTTAAGAGTTATTGTAACATATAACAAAAATTATTTAAATTTAAATTTTTTCTACATTATATCCCATCCACCATCTATTTTTATTATCTCACCAGTTATACAAACAGCATCACTTGAAAAAAATTTAATTGAGTTAACAATATCATCAACAGTTCCTATACGATTTAAAGGAATATTTTTAATTATTTCATATTTTTCAAATTCGTCGAGGTGATTATTCATATCAGTATCTATGATTCCAGGAGCAATTCCAATAACTTTTATACCTCTAGACCTCATTTCTTTAGACAAAGACTTTGTAAATAAGTTCATAGCTCCTTTAGTCGATGAATACACAGTCTCACAAGACGCACCGATACTTCCCCATATTGATGAAATATTTATTATAGTAGATCTATTTTTCATAAAATCCCTTAGAATATGCTTTGTGAATATAATAGAATTTGAAAAATTCACATTTATCATCGACAAAATAGTACTATCGTCCTGAAATATAAATGGATTAACATCATCAATAGCAGAATTATTAACCAAAATATCTACATTATATATCTTTTCATTATTGAGTAAATCTATAAATTGATATACGTCTTCTAAAATTTCCAAATCTAATTTAAGAATTTTAAGACTATAAGAATTCTCATTACTCCATTTCAAAAGATCTTTTGCGTGATAAAAACTTTTATTATAAGTGACAATAACATTTGCCCCTCTAGATAAATACATTTTTGAAATACCAAGTCCTATACCCCTGGCTCCCCCTGTAATTAAAACAGTCTTATTTGTAAAATTAAAATCCATTATAACTTTACCTTTAAAACCCCTTCGTACACTTGTCTTACTTCTCCTGTCATAAATACCTCCCCACTTAAATCAATTTCTATTTCTATGTTACCTCCATCACAAATTACCATAACCTTAGAATCAACAAACCCAAGCTTATGACAAACGCTTGCGGCACTGCAACTACTAGATCCCGATGCTAAAGTGTATCCAGCACCACGCTCATATATCTTTATCCTTACTGTTCCTCTATCAATAACCTCTACAAATTGCACATTTGTTCTATTTAGGAACATTTCATGGTTTTCAATATAAGGTCCATATTTATGTATACTTTCATCGTCTAATTTTTCAAAAACACAAACCGTATGTGGATTCCCGATGGTTAAAGATGTCACTAAAAACTCTTTATCTAAAACGTAAATCCTCTCATTAATCACATCTCTTTCCGATCCTTTTATTCCTATTTCCTTAGAATTAAATGAGACCTTCCCCATGGAAACTCGTATAACTGTCCCCTGATCATTTAAATATGTTGCATGTACCTTTCCTCCCTTTGTTAAAAGGGTTACATTTTTTTCATTTATATACCCGTAATCACGTAAATACTTTGAAAAAATTCTTATGCCATTCCCACTTTTCTCTGCTTCACTACCATCAGGATTAAATATTTTAAAAAATATCTCCCCCTTATCATTAAAAATTGGACCAAACAAAATCCCATCAGACCCACATCCAAAATTCCTATGACAAATCCTCTCTATATTTCTAGAATCCAAATTAATATTACAATAATTAGGATCAATAACTAAATAATCATTTCCAAGAGCTTCGTACTTAAAAATCTTAGTCATAATCAAAACCTCCTAAATAGCTACAAGATATTATAACAAAAAAAATTACCATTATGGATATAATGGTAATTTTCAATTAAGAAAAGCTTTTTGTTCATAACCGTTATTAAAAATTTCTAAATCGGATATAAGCCAGCTGTTATCTCTCAAAACCATTTCAAATACATACCTATCTGTCCCACTATTTTTGTTAGTATGGAAATAAGTAACCTTACCGCTCTCAAGATTATCATTTAGTACAAAATCTACAGAGAACATATCATCTGGAAACTTTTGATCTTTATCAATAACATCTTCACCAATAACATTAGGATCTAAGAACTTATCACTTTGTGCTTTATCACCTTTATTAACAGCATCAATAAATTCTTCAACTAGCTTGATATTCTTCCCAGAAACCTCTTTTTCTAAATTAAGTTTGTTAATTTCATTTTTAACTTGATTTAGCTCCACATTAATACGTGTATAATCGCTAACCTTTTCATAATTTTCTATACTCATCTTCTGCAATTTTTCTTCTAGTATGACACACTGCCTCTGTACATCCATGTAGTCACCAAAATAAACTAAAAACACTGAAACAGAAACCACTATTGTGATCACTAAAGATAAAATTAAGAATATAACAACTCCCATTAGTTTGTTTGTTTCTTGATCTCTTTTATTATTGAACAAATATGTAGACAAAACACCACTTCCTAACATATATATTTTTTGCTTATAGAACTATCTCCAAGTATAGGAGATATAGCAACTCTAACGTATTCACCTACACATAAATTTTCTCCATCTACAAGTGTTAAGTTCATATTACATTTTCCAATTATCCTTATACCCCTTTTGCCTTTATATATTTCATAATCTTTCTTAAAGTACCTATATATAAATTTCAAAATGTCGTATACAAAATTCTTCCTATAGTCTCTGTAAAAACCAAAATGCTGTATATTCCCAATCTCAAGTATTCCAACCACCATGTCACGCTTAGCAACAAATTTATTCCCATATCCTATACTCTGCCCCTTTGTTACATTATACAAACTCAAAACTCTAGCGTAATAGTCAAAACTTTGTTTAATTCCTATACTACTACCGTCGTATCCATAAACCAAATTTCCTACTCTTATTCCATGTGCAAACTCTGCTCTATACCTTATATTTTCATTTATAAAGCCTCCAGAATTTAAAATATGTATAAAATACTTATCTATATATTTCCCTACACTTTCATGAAATATCTCTACCTGCTTTAAAGTATATTCTTCATCTCCTGTATTATGTAAATGAGTATATATTCCCTTAATATTTATATTTTCATAATTCACCTTGATAAAATTTATAAACTCATCTAACTCACTTACCTCTATCCCCTTTCTATTCATACCAGTGCAAACGTATATGTGGGCATCTATGTTTAAATCTTTAGGAATTAAATTGAGAATCTCTCGACTATCTATAGTTAAAGTAAACTTCTCTATGTAACTGGTTTCAAAATAATCTTTACTTACAATTGGAGTTAATATAATTATTTCATTTTCTATTCCCATTTCATGAATCCTAATAGCTTCATCCAAATTTGAAACACCGAACATATCAACTTTATCCCTTAAAAAATCACATACTTCACAAATCCCAAGTCCATACGCATTTCCCTTAACCACTGCTATGATTTTTTTATTCCCCGAAATATTTCTAATTATACTAATATTTTCATCAATCTTACTTAAATTAACTTCTAAATATAAATTTTCCACGTAAAATCTTTACTCCCAGTAATAATTTTTTTAGGATTATACCAAATTATCGATTCCTGTATACACAAAATACTCTTTTAGTCCTCTATATTCCAATTGATCTCACTTATTGAATTATCTTTCAAATATTTATTAATCTTTGAAAAAGGTTTTGAAGAAAAAAATCCTTTATGTGCTGATAATCCACTTGGATGTGATGATTTTAAAACCAGATGCTTACCTTTATCTATTAAACTTTCCTTTTTCTTTGCAAAATTTCCCCACAAAACAAAAACTAAATTTTCTCTTTCTGATGATAATAACTTTATAATTTTATCTGTAAACATACTCCATCCAATCAACTTATGGGAATTTGGATGATTTTTTCTAACTGTAAGACCAGAATTCAAAAGAAGAACCCCTTGATTCGCCCAAGAAATTAAATTACCATGGTTAGGTATTTTAATATTAATATCCGAGTTCAATTCTATGAAAATATTTTTAAGAGAACTCGGTATATCACATCCCTTATGTACAGAAAAAGAAAGCCCATGAGCCTGATTTTCATTATGATACGGATCCTGTCCAAGTATAACAACCTTTATATCGTACAAATCTCTATATTTGAAAGCATTGAATACTTCACTTTTCTTAGGATAAATTGTAAATTTTTCATATTCTTCATTTAAAAGCTTAAGTATACTCCTAAAATATCTCTCGTTGTATTCATTTAGTATTACTTTTCTAAATTCTTTACAAATATTCAAAATGTCAAAATCTATTAATAATTCCACAAAACACTCCTAATTACAAATTTCAAATGCTTGAATTTTTCACTTTACATATTTAGTATAAAAACTATATTCATTAATTACAAGGAGGGAATCGAATGAATTTTGTAAGAGTTGGAGCATCAAGCCCTAAAACTAATGTTTGTGATATAGAGTTTAATGTTTCAAACATAAAGGAATGCATAAACAAAGCTTTAAATAAAAAGTGTAAAATTATAACTTTCCCAGAATTGTGCGTAACCTCATATACGTGTCTCGATTTATTCTTAAATGAAAATACTCTTAAAAAAAGTTACGAAGGAATTAAAGACATTTTGGAATTTTCAAAATCTAAAGATATCCTCATAGTGATTGGATCAATATTTAAATACAATAGTTCTCTTTTTAATTCGGCCTTCACAATTCATAAAGGTAAGGTCCTTGGAATCGTTCCTAAAACATACCTTCCTAATTATAGGGAGTTTTATGAGAAAAGATATTTCACAGAAGGATTTGTTAAATTGGCGGAAACAGAATTTTTAGGTGAGAAAACTTATTTCGGAACTGACATTATATTCTCGTGTGAAAATATAAAAGTAGGTATAGAAATTTGTGAGGATTTATGGGCACCTATACCAAAAAGTTCTTATTTATCAATAAATGGAGCAAACGTAATTTGTAATTTATCAGCTTCAAACGAAACAACATTTAAACATGAACATAGAAAAAATTTAATCAAGTCTCAGAGTAATAAATTAAACTGTGCATACATTTATTCAAATTCAAATTCTTCCGAATCAACTACTGACTTAATCTTCTCTTCATATGCATGCATATATGAGAACGGTGAAATGGTTTGCGAATCTGATAAATTCAATGATGATAACGTTGTTATAACTGGAATAATCGATATTGATTATCTCGAAACTCAAAAGGTAAATAATATAACGTTTAGAGACTCTTTTAAGTATTACTCAAAGGATATAAAAGTAATTGAATTTAAATTTGATGAAAAAATAGAATTTGGTGATTTTGATAAAAAGATAAACATATTTCCTTTTTTGCACGAAGATGATCATAGGAACTTTGAAATGTTCGAAGAAATTTTCCTGATGCAGTCTTATGCTCTCAAAAAGAGACTTAATCACACGAAACAAGATAAAGTAATTTTAGGAATAAGTGGTGGACTTGATTCCACGATAGCTTTAATATCAATACATAATACATTTAAAATTATGGGTCTTCCCAGCAAAAATATATTATCCATAACAATGCCTGGGCTTGGAACATCCTCTCGAACAAAAAATAATTCAATCAAAATTTGCAATGAACTTGGAGTGACTCTTAGAAACATAAATATAGAGAAATCTGTAAAACAACACTTTATTGATATAGATCACAACGAAGACTTACTTGATACCACATATGAAAATTCACAAGCTAGAGAACGTACACAAATTTTAATGGACCTAGCAAATAAAAATAATGCTCTTCTAGTCGGAACCAGTGATCTATCGGAAATATCTCTTGGTTTTTCAACATACAATGGGGATCACATGAGCATGTATAATATAAATTGCTCATTGCCCAAAACCCTAATAAAACACTTAATAAGACACTATTACGAAAATTTCGATATATCAAACAATTTAAAAGAAATTCTAATTGACATCTTAAACACCCCCATATCACCCGAGCTTCTACCTACCGATGAAGATGATACTATACTACAACAAACTGAGAATATAATAGGTCCTTATGAATTACACGACTTTTTTTTATACCACTTTATTAAAAATAATTTACCCTTTAACAAAATAAAATTTTTAGCAATTCATGGATTTAAGGGAATATTTGATAAAAAATTAATTGAATCATCTTTACATATATTTGTAAAAAAATTTTTTCAAAATCAATTCAAAAGATCAGCTATGCCGGATGGTCCAAAAATAACAGAGGTATCATTGTCACCTAGAGGAGACTTAAAAATGAGTTCAGACTCTTCCTACAATTCATTTATTTAAAAAGTATATTTTGAAAAATATACTTTTTTATTTTTTATCACAGATTTCATATTAAGAATACTATATATTAAAACTAATCAAAAAGATAAAAAAATAAAAATACTTTTTAACTTCAAAGGAGGAGCTTTTACTATGGCAAATAGTAATCTTCAAAATATACTTGGAAATTCTGTAGACATGAATTTAGGAGCAAATACGATAAACAACTATTCTGAAATAAGAGCTGATATACCTGTAACACAATATCGATCATTGCGTCTTTGGGGACAAGTAAGAGATACCGCTGGAAATCCTATCTCATATGCACTACTAAAGTTAGTTAGATCAATAAATGGATCAACTTATTCTGGAGTTGCCCATACAACATCAGATTGTCAAGGATTTTATCAATTTGATATATGCCCTGAAACAAACGCACAATATAAAATATTGGCTTCAAAATCACCCACTGGTGCAGAACTCACTGTACAATCTACAGGAAATTGCCCACCAGATAAATCTGGGTACAATCCCTGCCCTGGTAATTCTACACTTTCAGTTTCAGAGTGCTGTTGTAATTGTAACAATTAACAACGAAAAATTAAAGGGACCTAATGTAAATATTAGGTCTCTTTTTTAAATATTATTTAATTTATACACTGACTGGATGTTTCTAAAAATAATGAGCAATATAAATTGTTATTTTGCTAAAATTATATAAAAATTTCCACTAATATCATTTTTAAAATTATACTCCATATAAACTACAATTCAGTATTATAATTAGCAAAATATCTTAAAGTCAAATTGAATATTAATTCATTTTAATACCCATAATTTTCCCTTAATACTTCTATTAATTTCCCTAAATTTTTATCATTTATAGAATATGTAATTGCTAATCCTGATTTATGAGAAACTAATATCTTATGGGCTTTAAGCGTAGATAAATGTTGAGATAATGCCGATTGTGTAACATGACTAAGTCTACTATGAAGTTCACTTACTGTCATAGGTCTTTCCAAAAGATAACAAACTATGTTAAGTCTATTTTCATTAGATAGTACCCTTAAGATCTCTGCTACTTCTTTAACATTTGCGATAATCATAAAATATTTAATCCTCTTTCATTTTTATAATTCTTGAAACTTATTAATATATAATATAATATTAAAACCTATGTTTGTAAATGAATATATATTCATAAAATAAATTATTTACCTAAATTTATCTTTTCAATATTTTTCTAAATTTCTATTAATATTTTCTTAATATATAACAAAAAGTTAATTTATATAATTAACTTTCTTATTATATAAATTAACTTTATAAATACTAAATATACATAATAAAAATCCTAAAATTTCAGCAAAAGGGAATACAAGCCAAACACCTAGTATACCAAGTTTTGGAACTAAAACTATAAATCCCAAAATAATAAATAATATTCCAGAACACAAGGACATAAATATGGATCTCCTTGCTCTACCTATAGATTGAAAAAAATATATTAATACAATATTAAAAGATATAAATACACATGCTATGAAATATATTCTCATACCATATGAAGTTATACTAACCAGTTCCATATCTCCCTTTGTAAAAAGTTTAGATATGTTTTCTGAAAACATATATACAAATCCATAGGATAAAATTCCAAATATCCCTGAGGTTAAAATACCATATAAACACGATTCCTTAACACGCTTTATATTCTTCACACCATAATTTGAACTGATTATTGGTTGAACACTTTGGGCTATCCCAGAAAATATAGACACTAAAACATAAAATACATTAAGCAATATTCCATATGCTGCAACATAAACGTTACCACCTAACCTTATCAATACATTATTGAATAAAAATATTGAAGCCCCTCTGCAAAATTCCAGTATGAAAGTCCCAAAACCATTACCCAATATTTTGTAAATTATATTAAAACTAAATTTAAAATGATTAATCCTAAGAGAACTATTCTTACTCCTAAAATGGAGTAACAAAATTAATATGTTCACAATTGGAGACATTACAGTAGATATTACTGCACCCTTCATTCCCCACTTAAACTCAAATATAAAAATATAATCAAACACCACATTTACAACGTTTGAAATTATGGTTGCAATCATTACAAGTCTCGGATTTTTATCATTCCTTATAAAACATCCTAGAACTCCTGCCACCAAAAATGCCCAAGTAAATCCTACCAATATAATAAAATACTCTCTAAATAATTTCTCAACTTCACTTGTCGTTCCCAAAATTTTGCCTATATCATCAACAAACACAACTCCAAATATTGATATTATCGCACCTATTATAATGGTAAAAATCAACGCATTCATAAAAATATTATTTTTAGATTTATCATCTACATTGTTTATGGAAAGTACATTTGATCCACCGATTCCAATACACAAAGATATTGAAGTAAACACAGTAAACATAGGAAATACAATATTTAAAGCCGTAAGGCCATATGTCCCAACTCCAATTCCTACAAACATCGTATCTACAAATATATAGAGAGACACCACGATAGATGATAAAACACCTGGTATCAAATATTTTAAAAATATCTTTCTCAAATCATCCTTAAGCAAATCCATATTTTATTAACCTCTACCCATCTCTTTAAAATAATCTACAATACCGTTAAATATAGCTTCTACTATAATATTTTGTCCACTGTTCGATAATAAAAACTTCTCGTCTTCAACGTTTGTAATAAACCCAAGCT
This sequence comes from Anisomitus miae (SeqCode), assembly GCF_054906395.1. NCBI lineage: Bacteria > Bacillati > Bacillota > Clostridia > Eubacteriales > Clostridiaceae > Anisomitus (SeqCode) > Anisomitus miae (SeqCode). The sequence continues at coordinate 158,535 of NZ_JBRACL010000008.1, read as the reverse complement.
CCAATAACACTCCTACAAAATTTGTATATCTCAAAATTCCTAGACTCTTTTCATTAGTTTGCTTTATTCCTCTGTCCTTCGTATACTCAATTGAAGATAATTCATCTTGTATACTTTCAGCTAATGAATAACTCTTATCGTCTAAAAATCTAGAATAAGTTTCAACACCCTTAGCGGTACTTACATCAGATCCATTTAAGTGTATGGATAAAAATATATCTGGTTTTTTCCCATTTATAAACTTCGCTCGATTATGTATATCACTTCTAGTAGTATCTCCAAGTGCATTATCATTCTCCCTAGTAAAATATACCTTAAAATCATTTTCAGAAAGCTTATTCCCAAGTTTTATAGATATATCAAGCACAACATCTTTTTCATAAATATTATTCTGACTAACTGCTCCCCCATCATATCCTCCGTGACCTGGGTCTATAACTATTGTTCCAATATATTTTAATTCATTAACAGAAACATCCTCAATATCTTCATCACTTTCATTCAAAATTATAAAATTTATGAAAAATATACTTGCAAAACATAAAACTACTACGCAAATTATTGTTTTAAATTTTTTCATTTTCCACCATTTGTAAAAATATATAATCAGCTTATATTATCATAAGTATAAGATAAAAATCAAAAATAAAATGGAAATTATTGTTATAATTTCCATTTCTAAACCTAATTTATATTTTACTAAAATACTTTACAACCTTATCTAAAATAGAGGTTTCTTCAATTTCAGAAATTTGTTTAAATGCATCAAGTACTCCCTTATCTTTTATAAGTTCTTGCATTTTTAAGCTTTCATTATCCTTAGGTGTGTTAAATTTCAAAGCACTTGCAGCACCAAAACATAATTTATCAATCTTTTTACCATAACTGTATGACGTTAAAATTGGTTTGACAAATCTATCGTTTTTAGAAAGCTTCCTCATGGGTTCACGTCCAACTCTTAGAACGTCATCAAGTAAATATGGATTCCTAAATCTCTCGATTATGATGTCTATATACTTCAAGTGTTTCTCTTCATCAAATCCATGTTTCTCCACAAGACCTTCCCCACTTTCAATCATAGCCTCTTTCACATTTTCATATATAAATTTATCATTTATACTTTCGTATATGGTTTTATATCCTTTTATGAATCCCAAATATGCTGTTATGGTATGTCCCGTATTTAAAGTAAATAATTTTCTTTCAACGTAAGAGTACAAATCGTCAACTAAATTTGAACCGAGTAAATTTAGGTTTCCTAAGATTTGATTCTTCTGAAGATTCCACTCATAAAACTCTTCCACGTTTACATCAATAGAATTATCTCCAGATGGAGGAACTATTCTATCAACTGAGCAATTTACAAATCCAATAAATTTATTACAAAATTCCTTTTCGCTTTCATTTAAATGATTAAATATCTCTTTCTTAAGAACCTCAGTAGCATTAACAGCATTTTCACAAGCAATTATATTTAAATACTTTTTATCTCCCAATTCTATTTTTCTCTTTATACCACGAGCGATATTTTTAGATATTTTTGGAAGAACAAGTACTCCGACAGCAGTTGTTAATATGTCACTGCTTGCGATTTCGTTCAATAAATTTGGGTCATTTGCACATATTCCTCTTACATTGTCTATAATTTCTTCCTTCCTATTAATGTCCTTTACAAATATTCTATAAGATCTATTCTCATTTATTTTATCTATTATCTCTTTGCTTACATCGCAAAACACAACCTCATATGAAGATTTTCTGAGTAACCCTCCAATGAATCCTCTCCCTATATTGCCAGCTCCAAATTGAATTGCCTTCATAAACTAAAACCACCTTCCCATAAATAATAAACGAAAATTTCAAATTACATATCCTTCGAAATTATATCTATAACTTCCTTTTTACTATTTGTGCTAATCAACTTTTCTACCATGGTTTTATCTTCAATTGTTGTTGCGATACTAGAGAGTATTTTTATATGTTCATTTCCAACTCCAGCTATACCAAATACTAAATAAGCTTTTTCATCACCAAAATCAACGCCATCTTTCACCTGAAGAAGAACTATTCCAGATTTTTTAACACTATCTTTAAAACTTCCCTCACCATGAGGTATAGCAACTCCCATTCCGATATATGTTGAAATCAATTTTTCTCTTTCGAGCATTCCAGAGACGTACCTATCCTCTACATATCCTCTTTTAACTAAAAGTTCTCCTGCCATCTTTATAGCATCTTCTTTAGATGAAACCTTCACATCCAAAATTATATTTTCCTCAGTAAATATATCAGAGTGATTAAATGAATCATTGGTTTTATCATTAATGGTTTCCTCATTTTGATTAAAGCTCTTATTGGCTTCAACAATTTCGCTAAAGAGAAATTCTATATTCGGATCACTTAGGAAATTCTTTATGGCTACAACTTTGAGCACATTATCAGATGCAACCCTAGACTCTAAATTCTCATGAGTTACAACTACTTGAGCATCAGATGGTATATTATCAACAGAACTATAAGAAACATCTATACCACCAACACCTTGTTTCTTTAACCTATTTTTAAATTTAGAAGCCCCCATTGCACTCGATCCCATTCCTGCATCACAAGAAAATACGATTTTAGTAATCTTGCTCATATCGACTTCTTTAGTGTTTGAATTTTTTAAATTCCCAACTGTATTTTTTGCTTTATCAAGACTATCAAGAGAGTAATCTCCAGAACTCCTCTTTATAAAAATAGAAGCTACGAAGAAAGACACAACAGTAGATGCTATTACGCCTATCAATATTTTTAATAAATCTCCCTTAGCTGCTAGAGCCATTATGGAAATTATACTTCCAGGAGAAGGAGTAGCCACAAGTCCAACTGAAAATATGGAAAATATAAATATACCTACTGCTGATCCAAGTATCACACTTAAAATAAGTATTGGATTCATTAAAATATAAGGAAAGTATATTTCGTGAATTCCTCCAAAGAAATGTATGATTCCTGCACTTACTGACGATTGTTTAACTGCACCTTTGCTAAAAAAGAAATATGCCAAAATCACACCAAGACCCGGACCAGGATTTGATTCTAGCAAAAATAAAACTGATTTTCCCAATTGCTGAACCTGTTCAATACCTATTGGTCCAAATATTCCATGATTTATTGCATTATTTAAAAACAAAACCTTTGCTGGTTCAACAAAGATTGAAACAAGTGGTAATAATCCAATTCTGATAATTATCGAAACTCTAATTGATAAAAATCCAGTTATAGCAGATATAACAGGTCCTATAGCGAGTAGTGAAATAATAGCTAAGATTAATCCTAGTATACCTATAGAAAAGTTATTTATAAGCATTTCAAATCCTGAAGCTATTTTTCCTTCAACATAATCGTCAAACTTCTTAATCACATATCCACTAATAGGACCTACTACCATAGCACCTATAAACATAGGGATTTCTGAACCCACTATAACGCCGGTTGTAGCAACTGCACCAATTACTCCCCCCCTAACTCCTCCAACCATTTTACCACCTGTAAATCCTATAAGAATCGGTAAAAGATATTTAAGCATGGGGTCAACTAGTGTTGCAAAGGATTCAATGGGAATCCAACCACTTGGTATAAAAAGTGCAGTTATTAATCCCCAAGCAATAAATGCTCCAATATTAGGCATAACCATCCCGCTCAAAAATTTACCAAATTTCTGAACCTTATCCTTAAAACTAACCATAACTTTAAAATCCTCATTTCTAAAAATTAAAATTTACAACTAAATTATATAACTTTAATTTAAATGTTTACAATAGAAATAATCATAAAAAATATAAAAATTATTATGATCACTCATAAATAAAAAAGTAGCACCACTATGCTACTTTAGAAACTCAAAGGCCATAAAGAAATCCCTGCAAACAATTAAAATATAAATCTTAATAATGAACACTACTGATTTTATGAGTTCTCCAAATTCAAATATACTCTTACTCACTCACCATATTTGCATTAACATTTACACGCTGTTTACCATTTAGAGTTTTCACTTTCAGAGAACCAATTTGGTAATCATTTCGGCAAACATTAGCAAACACAAAGTCTCCATTTATAACATTTGCATAGATATCCTCTCCATAGACATCTATAAAATCTCCATTCCCATCTTCAATATTCAATTTCAAATTTACAAGTTCAACATGACTTAAATAAACATCACCGTGAAGTTTAAAAATATCCAAGTCTCCAACGAATAAAGAATCTATTCTCAATATACCATTATCACTCTTAATGACTAACTTCTGAGAATTAATATCGTAAATCTCCACATCGCCATTTGTAACCAAAATATTTATTTCATCTAAAGAACACCCTTTGGGTAATCTTATTAATACTTTCCCACTGTTTCCTGGTTGATTGTAATTCTTTCTATTTCCCCTTAAGATTCTTATAATATCATCTTTACTGGTTACATTATAATTAAAATTTTCTGATAAACATTTAGTTTCTATAATTATTTTATCTACATGTTTATCGAATAAAATTTTTATATCTGTGTCCAGTACGTCTATATAGACTTTTCTCTTAGAGACAAATCCTATTTTGTATTCTTCAGACAAGATACCTTTAGAATCTAAAACATTGGCTTCATCGTTTACGAACATTTTAAATATACTATCCTTAGATATCAAGATTAAAACTATCAACACTAGCAATAACAAAACCATATATTTCCTCCTTCCCCATCTAAATATTCTATCACAAAAGACCTATCGAAAAAAATCCAATAGGTCTACAAAAGTTTTTCGTAATAATAAAATGGGTATTTTTTATTATCCACATAGCTTTCCCCAACAAAATTATAATTGAGATTTTCAAATAGGGAAATCATGGGTTTATTAATTTCATAAGTAGCCCCCTTGATATAGTTAAGCCCTTGCATCCTAGATATATCTTCAGCAAGAGAGACAAGTTCCCTTGCTATTCCCTTCCTTCTGTAAGATTTGTTTACAACCAATCTATAAAATACTGTAGATGATGTCTTCTTGCTCCAATTAAACTTTTCATAATCCGTAAACTCTTTATTGTTCACACAAATAACTCCTGCAATATCTATTCCGATACATTTAACAAATAAACTTTCGTTTTCTATATCATCTCTAAAATGTTCCTCTCTAGGATAATTATCATCGAACTGATCATTTCCTTGACTGTTCATATCCTCTTTAACTTCATCGACAACATACATGACCTTATGTAAATCGTTAATAGCCGCTTTTCTTAACACCTAAAATTCTCCTTTACAACTTTAATATTTTCACAAAACTAAGAATAGATTCACATCAAAAACAAATTTACAAATTTAATATTTTTAAAATTCAGATTTGATAAATTCATACTATCATAAAAAAAATTAAGTGGCAAAGTTTTCGCCACTTAATTAAACATCTATTGTTTTAAGGATTAACTCCTGCAGCATCTTGGTCAGATTGTCTCCAGAATATTCCTACATTATCGCACAATTTTCCAAATTCAGGTTCGTGAACCATTCTATCCACAAGAACCTCTTGTGCCAATTTTTTATCTCCACTTGCGTTTTGTAGATTCTCATTATAAATTCCCACCCAGAAATTAAGTCCCTCTTCATCAAATTCTCTGTTTACGACTATTTGATAAAGTGCTGCAATAAGGTCCTTATCTGCTAAGTTCCTATTAGTAAATTCATCTTCAGCAAACATCAAATTCTTAAGGAAGTATTCTCCGTTTAAGGTTTTATTGAGCATTCTACGCTCATACCAATAATTATATCCTTCCTCATCAGGGAATCTTTCAAAAGCAAATGAATAAGCGTTACTTATCCAATCTTGTGCTATATCTTCAGGCTGTGTCACAAACTCTTTTATAAAAATTTTGAATACAGTTCCATCTTCTAGTGGTATTTCAACTTCTATATTTTCATACTTCTTTTTAGGAATAGTTGGTTTTATTGTAAACGAAGTACCATTTTCGTCAAGTACAACTGTGAATCCTTGATATGGTTCTTCTCCCATTTTTAATCCTATAGGTTTATCTTTATCAACAACAATATTTTCTGAGTCAGGTATAGCAAATTGAGCGGCCATACCAACTATTTCATATTGAATTTCTTCAATAACTACTTCTGATGCAGGTTTAGTTAAAGTTGTAAACTCAACTTCTACAGGATATATTTGAATTCCTTCCTTAGTAACTTGAACCTTAACTACATACTCAGTACTTCCTTCTAAACTTTCTAAACTACATCTAGTTGTAGAAGAACCTGTTGAAGTAAATACAGGTGATTCAGGATAACTTGCCTCTTGCTTCTTCCTTATAAATATCTCTGTTTTATCATCATCAGTAAAGGTTACGTTAGATGGATACTTCCAACCAACTTTAGCACCGTCACTCAATATTGAATTCTCAGCAATTGAAACTGATAAATAAGACGCCTTAAAGCTCTTAGTATAAAGCAATCCACCAAGATCATAACAAACTACAACATCGTAATCTTTAGATATATCTTCTACTTGTATGCTACTATCCTTAACGTTTTCAATTTCTCCACCCAAATATTCTACATTTTTGAGTTTCTTTATAGAATTTAAATCTTCAGGTATTGGAGTCCCATCTGATTCTTTATGAGCAATTATAAGTTTGTCTGAAGTATCGTAATCAGAAGCTTTATAAAAGTCAACGCTATTATCTCCATAATCCCAAGATATTACAGAATCGTTATACTTTATTGCCTCTAGCTTAATATCAGAAACTGGAAGACTGCCTGTTAGGAATTTTAATTTCACAGGATCAGCTTTACCATCCAGTAGATCAAGTACGATTAAAACTTCATAATTAGCTTCAGGTAATAAATAGCTCAGCTCTATTAATTTCATATCATCTGCAATACTCAAAGCATCTGATTGAACACCCTCAAACACTAAAAAATCATCACTCTCAAGTTCTCCTCCTGAGAACTCATCTCTCGAATATATTAACAATTTATCTCCATTAACAAATTCGTAATTTTTAGGAGTCTCAATTTGTATTAATGCTCTTGTTTCATCAACTGAAAATACGCTAGCATTAATTGGATCTATTGTATTATTAAACTCTAGTTCCTTCTCGTATTTCTTTCCTCCAATAGTGTAGACAAGTTTCATTTTCTGATCTACACCAATGCTTTCAGCTAAAACATAATCGCTAAATGTGTTCGAAATATTTTTCTCTTTACTATCATCCATAGTTAACTTATAAGATGGAGCACTTGGATAATTTTCCTCATTTGCTAATTTTACGAATATCTCTGCTGTATCTGATGGATTAAATACCATATCTTCTGGTTCAATTTCCCATTTCACCAGTATGTCATACTCCTCATAGCTATCCACCTCAAAAGACTTTATCTCGAATGACTTTGTAGAAATATCAACTTCTTGAGAAATCGTGTAAGCAGAATCACCTGTTCCCATCGTAAAGTCAATCTTAGATTTGTATTTTTTCTCTGGAGTAAGACCAGACACGTCAACTCTAGTAATTTCATTTAAATTATGCTTATCATCACCAGTACCATGTTCTAACGTTAAAAGTGGACCTCCATAATTGGTATTTACATTACTACTTTTTTCTTCTTCACTAACCTCTTTAACAAAAATTTCTATCTTATCTCCTTCTTGTAACTCATATCCGTTAGGATACTCCCAACCATAAGTTGAAGTAGTTTGGTCGGATGAAAATACTGTTGCCTTAAATGCATCTACCATTGTCTTGAAGGAAACTTCTGCAAAAGGTGAATCTTCATTAACCATATATTCAATCTTTACAGAATACTCTTTATTAACTCCTAATTCCTTCAAGCCAAGAGATTTAAACTTAGTCATATCTCCTTCAGTTTCAACATGCTTTGGGTGCTTATTAGCATCTTCAGTTTCGCTCACTATAGCTGCTCCATCAATATCTGCAGTACCTCTAGATACGGCATTTTTATGCTTGAATGTATATATCTTAGTATAGTCCTTCAAGTCGTTACTACCTGAATTTCGTGCAGCCTCACTTTCATTTTTCTTTATAGAAATTTCAACTTTATCATCTTGTTGGAAGTCCTTACTTTCCGGTATATATTCCCACTTTAAAGTAGCTGTTTTAGCCTTTACATCTGTAGCTATAAGTCCTATAACTTGGAGATCACTCGTTGCCTTAAAGCTAGTCTCCACTGTATAAACTTCTGAATCTGAATTCATGAATGATAACTTAACATCATAAGTAGCATTAGCTTCAAGTTCTGTTAATTTTTCTTCTTTAGTTTCAATAGCTATATCTTTGTCAGTAAACTCTGATGTAGACGTATGTGATGAAGCTTCTTGATGTTTCTTAACAGTTAGCTTTATCTTATCTTTATCTTTTCTAGTGCTTTCTGTATATCCTTCAGGATAAGTCCAATTTATTTTTGCTGACCATTTTTTATTTGAATCTCTAGCTGCTTCGGCAATTTCGCTTATATCAGTAACATAAACATCTACAATTCCAGTTGCTTCAGTCAAAACATATTGGCTTATCTTTTTCCCCTTTAACTCATACTCAACTTTAACATTATAAGGTGTGTTATATTTAGGTAATTCTATCACCGTATCTTTCTTAGAATTCATATTATCTTTCTCTATGGTTTCAACTGGTGTTTCTGGATATTGTGAAGTTGTAGCTTCTTTCAAATATATCTTCACGTTATCCCCATCAGCAAACTCTACAACCCCTGTTGTTTCCCATGTCAATTTAACTTTAGGTGTTTCTGATTCTTGTGTTGCAGTTAAATTATTAATTGAAAAAGCCTCTGTTTTAAAGTTAGCGTAATCCACCGTATCTCTGTAATTGTTATCAAATCCAGGCAATTGCAAAATGTGAATAATCTTAGCTCTATAACATTGATTAGGCTCAAGTCCTTTAATATCAAATTCTTTCTTCTCAAGTAAATTCACACCATCTTGACCATGTACATAATGGAAAATCGCGTCACTACTTCCTTCAAATCCAGTTGTAGTATAATCGTTTAAAGAATTTATCTTTTTTAAATGGATTTTTATTATGTGGCCGTTCTCAGGCTCATACTTTTTATAATCTCCAGTAAATCCAGAATCATAATTCCATTTAACCTTTGCTGTAGTTTGAGTTATATTCTCAAACGTTATACTTGGCTTATTCAAAGTTGGGTATACTGTTCTTCTATTATAGTGACTCTCACCTTGAGTACCTTGTGGCTTTGACGTTAAGACTTGTTTCCCCCCTATCGTGTATATTAAGTCTACGTAAATGTTAGACATCCAAGTTGGTATTTGTATGTTTGCACTTTTTACGGTTTTAAGATTTTCGGTAGCTGTGAATACAGGATTTTTATAGTAGTCATTTTTGGGATAACTTGAAAAAGCTGAGTTTCCATTAGGCTTTAAAAATATTTCAACTTTATCTCCACTAGCGAACTCAATGTCAGTCGGTTCAAAGTCCCATGTTACCGTAATATTCCTTGATCTAGGATAAGCTATCTTATTACCAGTCTGTTGGTACATAACATCATTAACTTGTATATAATCCTTTAACCTAAAAGCTGATGTGGTGAAACTTAAACAGTTTGATATAGAACCCCTCTGATTGTTCAACACAAACTTAGCTTCATAATTTGTATTTGGAGCAATTCCACCTATGACTACGGACTTTAGGTTAGATAGGTTTACGTTATGACTTCCATGTACAAATGCTAATCTTGGTATAGCTGAATGCTCACTACTCTGAGACTTATCCCTTAAATATATTTCCACCTTATCACCAGAAACCGGTGTGTACCCTGCTGGATATTCCCAGTGTAGTTTTGCAGATGTAGTTTTTATTTCGGAAGTTGATACATTTACGGGAATATAAACAAAAGGAACAGTTACTGTTCTATCTCCATTTGTGAGTTCGATTAAATAAGATTTATCTTGAGAGAATTTCACACCGTTGTTTAAGTTTATCGTATTAGCAGTTGTGTAACTTAGGTTTGACTCTTTTGATGCAATCTTAGTGCCTTTTGTGAAATTATCATTTAACTCATATACATAAGCCTTGTTCTTTGTAGCTGTGACTGAAAAGAAATTCGTCATATTTGGAAATGTTAAGTTCATACTGCTATCATTCAAAACATTTATTCCACAATCAAGTCTATCAAATTTCGATAATCTACAAACACTAACCATTGCTTCTCTGTAACCACTGTTCGATCCCTCAGCACTGATTTCATAATCATTATCTAATTTCGAAGGTATATTCCTAAATTCGAATAATTGCGACCTCATCTTTTTAATCTTGTGTTCAACGCCACTGTATAAATTAAAATGATCATAAATAAGTTCTGTTTTAAAAGATATATCTATGTTACCATTGTTATTGAATTGTAATAAGGGTACCGAAAAACTTAAGTCTCTAAAAACGACATTATCATAAAAAAATTTTCTCTTATAGTCCCTACCATTCATCTTAACTCTAAAAACATATCCTCCAGAATTAAGACCAACCTTCTTCCCTTCAAATACTAGAGAACTTGCCTTTACATCTTTCACAGTTTTTGTAATTTTAGGAATTACAGTTGCCCCATTCATCTTTATAATATCAGCCTCAATAGACCAATCATCAGGAAAGTTTGCTGCCCAAGCTTTCATATCAAATGAAATATTATTATTTGAAGTTGTTCCAATAGGCTCAAAATTAACATCATAATCGTTGTAAACAAAATTGTATGTTAACTTCCTTTGCTTCCCCCCTAAATTGGCTACTGCTTGTATCTCGTACTTATCACCATTTAGAGGGATAAATCTACTCTTCCAAGCTTTCTTACTATCGTCAAAGGCTTCTGTACTAATTGTGGTCTCTCCTTTTTTCAATACAAAACTCTCTATTTTCTCATCACTAGATAAATAATTAGAGAAATCAAAAACTACATAATTGTCACTTACCTTTAAATCGTAATTTATAACTCTCGTAGAATTTATATCTATGATTGTAGCTTTAGCTTCTCTGGACTTTATACCAAAGTTTGAGATCATAAAATTAAACAAAAAAATAAAGCACAAGACTCTAGATAAACTCTTGAATTTATCGAACAATAATCTCTCCTCCTTCTTTCAATCTTCATCGAACACGAGTACAAATACACATTAAGAAGAACATACTACATGTACACAAAAATACTTTGACCCAAAAACATAACATAATCGAGAGTTATGTAGAGATAAACCTTTAATTTCTGAATCAACAGTATTATTATTAATTTTTTTTTATGTTTTATTCATGGTTAATTAACATTGATGGTTTTACATTTACAAAACACAAAAAGAGATACTATGTTAAACATAGTATCTCTTTAAAATTTTTAGAGAATATTAGTAAGTACCTACAACTACTTTAATGATTTTATCATTCCTATTCTATAAAAAGAGAACTTACATTAAACTCATTTTCTATCATTTCATTTTTGTACATAAAGTCTGCTATATTTTGAAATGCTTCTTTATCACTTGCAGTTACCTCGATATTAAAATCGTACTGTTTATACATCTCTTCTACATCTTCTTTTTCAAGATCCAAAACACTTCCAACTATCTGCATGACCTCATCTTTATTCTCTAATATGTAATTATATATATTAGACTGAGCTTCTTTAAAATAAGTCAATATTTCCTTATTCTCATTTAAAAATTTTTCACTAACTGCCACCGCAACAGATGCATCAGTCAATCCAACACCATCCGTAATGAGATTGTACTCCTGTTGTTTAGCAATATATGCTGTAGGTCCTGCAATCAATGCCGCATCTATGCTTCTGCTATCTAAAGCAGCTTTAGCATTTGGTATAGACATATTCACAAAATTAACATCGTTTATAGTCATACTCGCCTTTTCTAAATACGCAACTAACAACTGATGCAAGTTTGTTCCAACAGGTCCTGCTATGGTTTTTCCCCTTAGCTCTTCTGCTGAATCTATTTTATCTATTGAATATAAAGTATACGCCTCAGGTGCTCTGCTATACATATTCAAAACCTTAATATCAGCACCATTAGATGCAGCACTTATTATGGATGTAGCTCCAACGGCATAAAGTATATCTACATCTCCAGATGCTAAGGCTTGTACTTGATCAGCTCCTGAAGTTATTTCTGCATAATCAACTTTTATATTTTCTTCCTTATCTTTTAAGTAATTTTCAAAAATGCTTTTGCTCTTTTCTATTATGCTTGGAACGTTCAAAGGTGATGTAACATAAGTCATGGTTATTTTGTCAAGTTTACTCACACTACTAGATTGACTCGAAGTAGAAGAACTGCTCCCTCCTGAAGAACTCGTAGTCGTACTGCTTGTACTACAACTAACAACAAACGTTAACATAAACAATACTAACGCAACCATTGTAATTTTAGGTTTTAAGGATCTTAGATTTTTCATAAATTTTCATCCCCCATGTTATTAAATATGTACACTTACTCGCCTACAATTCTAACTCATACTTATATAATTTTCAAATCATTGATTATTCGTTTTTTCAAATCTATGAAATACTCACTCATTAAATTTCTTTCTAACTCATTATCTCTTATTATATACTCGGATTTAATAACTCCCTTTTCAAGAATTATTATTTTGTCTCCAAGCATAAGAGCTTCATCTACACTGTGAGTAACAAATAGAATAATGCATTTAGACCTTTTGTGAATTTTCATAAGCTCCTTTTGCATTATCTCTCTTGTGAAAAAATCAAGAGCAGAAAATGGTTCATCCATTAATATAAAATCCGGATTGCATACAAAAGCCCTTGCAATAGATACTCTTTGCCTCATACCACCAGAAAGCTGATTCGGATGGGCATGGCGAAATTCATTAAGTCCGACAATGTCAATAACCTCATCTATGTATGAACTATATTTATTTTTGTTCTTTATGCCAAACATTATATTTTTCTCGACATTAAGCCAAGGCATGAGCCTATGCTCTTGAAAAACATAAGCTTTTTGTTTATTGTCGATCCCTAATATCTCTCCACTATCAAACCCTTCAAGTCCTGATATAATTTTGAGAAGTGTAGTTTTTCCACATCCACTACGACCCAAAACTATAGTTATTCTATTTGAATCCAAATTTAGATTCACATTTCTTAAAACTTCTACACTTTGGTTTTCCATCTCATATGACTTGCTTACACTTATCAAACTAATCCCATCCATTTACATCCATTCCCTTTAAGCTATTTTTAATTATTATTGCAAATATTTTATCTGTTAAATAACCAACTAAACCTATAACTAAAATCCCCACTATGACCTTATCCGTTCTAGCCATTTGCTGTGCAAAAAGTATCATGTGACCAAGTCCAGATGAAGCAGCAATCATTTCTGCACTTATTATAGCCCTCCAACTGTATCCGAGACCTATCCTCATCCCCACCAATACATCCGATAGAGCATAAGGTACCCTAATTTTTACAAATCTCTCAATTCTCGAATACCCATAAATCTTTCCCACCTCTATTAAATCGTTATCACAACCTACAAATCCTTTTACCGTACTCAAATAAATTGGGAAAAATGATACCAAAATGATTATCCCAATTTTCGTAGTTTCACCTATGCCAAACCATAGAATCAAAAGAGAAATAAGACTTAAAGGGGGAACGTTTTTTAAAAATTGTATTATCCCGTCATAATAATCGCTTAGTTTAGGTAGAATAACTCTAATCATAGCTAAAAGAAATGCTATAGCTGTAGATAATAAAAATCCTTTTAATACTCTCACATAACTTATGTAAATATCCTCAAATACCTCTCCTGACTTTACCATTTTTACAAAACTATCCACGACCTTAAACAGAGATGGCAAAACATAAGAACTAACAATATTCATTTTACTAACAACATACCACATCAAAACAAAAATGCCTACAGTAATTAGGACTTTAAACTTTTTCATATACGTACATCCCCATCATCACCTCTGCATAAATGAATTCTCAAATACACGTTGTTGATTATATCACAAATCAAAAATTTATTTAACTTTCTTGTGAATTATAATTGAAAATAATATCTATTATCAATAAAATAGACTTTGTTATAAGTCTTAATATTTAAAACCAATACTTAAAAATAAAATAAATAATGGAGGACATATATGCACATTAAAAAATTATTATCCTTAGTTTTGTCAATCGTATTTACAGTTACGTTATCAGGTTGTTCAATCAATAACAAGAATACAGATACACCCCAAACTAATTCTGAAACTTCAAGCGTCCAAGTTAAAAAAACTAAAACAATTATAGACCATGAAGGAATAGAAATGGAAATTCCACTTGAGATAAATAGAATAATCATTGGTGATATATACCCTTTATCAGCAGCACTTAGCGTGTATCTAGGCGGAGCTGATAAAATTGTAGGAATACATCCTGAATCGATGGGAGCTGCTAAAAGTGGACTGTTAGGGAAAATTTATCCTGAAATATTAACAGCTAAAACAGATTTCATAAATGGTAACGATATTAATATCGAAGAACTCTTAAAGTTAAATCCCGATATTGTAATCGGAGTTTCTAAAGATAAAGCTGAAGCTATTAGAAATGCTGGTATCCCTGCCGTAATATCCATCTAAATGCTTATTAGTCTTAATTAATCTAGATACTTCCTTAAAACAAATATCCGACTGCGATAATCCCCAACCTGTTATATAAATCTCTTGTTGCTCTTTGACTACAAATAAGAAATAACTAACTACTATTGATATTAACTGTGTTTTACCATTCTTTCTCCCTAACTGTATATATGCCTTTTTGTATTTTCTGTAATTTGTAATCTTATCTTTTATGCACAGTATATTTGATATAACAAATAACTGAAAATCCGTAAGTTCTATATTTTTCCCCTTAAGTACACCCTTTGAATATGTAAAATAACTTGCCCATAAATTAATCTTTTCAAGTTCTTTGTCATCTAAATAATAATTACTTTCTTCTCTTATATCTCTCAAAAATCTAGAACATGCTTGTTTGTGTTTTTTACATGAGTTTATTTTGTTGTTACAAATTTTATTGCAATAACTTATTACTCTGTTTTTTAGTGATATCTCTTTTTTATCCTTGCTCATCTAAAAAAATCTCTCCGAATTTCTGAGTATTACTTTTCTCCGAATTCACATTTATTACTGTAAACTTAACTCTTGATGATGGGGTTAGTCCTAATTCTTTAGCTAGTTTGTTGACAATCTCTAGGTATTTATTTTTAAGTTTTAGTCTTGGATTTTCAATTAGGTTAGTTGCTCCTGCTTTATTTGTGTGTTCTATTAATTCTCCTTCAGATTTAATCTTATTATCTAAGCTTAGGAATTTAATATAGTAGTCACAGTATACAGATAGACAGTTTAAATCTAGATTGCTTATCATATTTTTGCTAATTAACTCTTCAGAGATTTCCAAAAATAATTCTCTAGCTTTCTTACACAGCCATGGTG
This sequence comes from Anisomitus miae (SeqCode), assembly GCF_054906395.1. Classification (NCBI taxonomy): domain Bacteria; kingdom Bacillati; phylum Bacillota; class Clostridia; order Eubacteriales; family Clostridiaceae; genus Anisomitus (SeqCode); species Anisomitus miae (SeqCode). Next base: position 143,010 of record NZ_JBRACL010000008.1, on the reverse strand, counting down.
GTGGAATTATTTTGTCAACTCTGTTATTTCTAAGTAAATCATTTTCTTTTTGTTCTCTTATCCTTTTTTCATCTTTTGTTAAATGCTTTTTGTTTACTATTGTTAATTTTGGATTTCTTCCCAATGTAATCCCCCTTTCTACATTTTCAAATGCAAAACTCCCCTATCTAGTAGCAAACTAAATAAAGGAGTTTATAAAACAACTTTATATTTATTATTCTTTATGATAATGTCCCCCTTTTACGGTTTTTTAGGGAAATCCATGAAAAGAAAACTACCCCCACCGGTCCCCACACACTACCTCAAAATTCTAATATATAGGGGGGGATCGATCATACATAAATATAATCAAAATCTATTGTGTGTTTTATTATGGCAGTCATGACAAAGTGTAATTAAGTTATTTTCATCTAAGGCTTTCGTATAATCTCTCTTTATCTCTACAATGTGATGTACTGTAGTAGCTGTTGTCACCCTGTCTTCCTTCAAACAGTTTTGACATAGATAATTATCACGTCTTAATATGTAATCCCTTACTATCTTCCATTGCTGACTCTTATAAAATTTCCTATGCTTGTCATCTCTACGTTTATCATCATAATCTCTTCTCCATCTCCTAACACTTTCAAGTTCTACTACTTTGTGTTCATCACAATATTTCTCTTTTAGTTTTGTTAATTTGTTGCATCCTATCTTATTACAAATCTTTTTCATCTAAAAATTTACTTTCCTTTTCCCTTCAGCTTCTTCTGCTAATTCTATTTCAAATTGTTTGTTCAGCGTTTCTGTCGCTATTAGTATGTAAGTTAGTGCCTTCCTGTAGTCGTCTATAGTATTTTTGAGATTTTCTTTGTGACCAACTCTTGATAGGTATTTCACAGCGTTCCCTTTGCAGTATCCGATAAATTCTTCTCTCGATAATTTGTCAGCCATGAAATCGATTGTTTCAATCTCTCCTAAATAATGCGGAGAATCATAGATTAATTTATCAATTCTTTTTGCTATGTCATTAACTCTATCATTTTTATTGTTAATGATATTTGATTTGATTTCGTTCTCAAAATTTTTTCTTATCATATCCATTTAATATTTCCCCTTTTTTTTGTCCTACTTATTGTACTACCTAATGTACTACCTAATGTACTACCTATTGTCCTACCATATGGTAGTACATTTTTTCTAACTCTAATTCTAGGCAAAATAAAAAGCACTACTTATCATAGTGCTTTCAAATATTTGTCAATCTCTTCTTCACTTAAATTGTATCTCGTAGATAGTTCTCTCTCAATAATACTATCTTCAATTTTAAGTCCTCTTAAACTCTCTATCAATTTTTGAATTCCTCTCTGTAATTCTTCTTCAATACCTTCAGCTTTACCTTCAGCTTTACCTTCAGCTCTACCTTCAGCTTTACCTTTAGCTATTCCTTCCTCAAGTCCTTCTTCAAAACTTTCACGGGTTAACTCTAATAATTTCATGTATTGTGCCCTCCATTCTTCACTTTCCTTTACATTTCTAACCTCAGAATCTATTCTCTTAACAAATTTATTCTCTCTAGCAATATTACTCTCAATATACTCTAAAAATAATTTAACTTCTTCTCTTCTTTCTCTATCATAAGCCTTAGTATTGAAAAATATCTTGCTACTTCCATCTCTTAAATATATTCCCTTATCCTCTACACAAATATTCTCAAATGTGTATCTAGATAATCCTCCTCCAAATGGATCAAATTTACAGATAAATATAACAATGCTATCTTTAAGCTCTCTATATGTCATTCCTTTCTCAATTGCATCTAAATCCATCATCCCTTGATAATATCGACTTCTTTTCTCTAAATCTTTCTTATTTACAACTTGCATCTCAATGTTATAAATTCTTTTCTCATCTTCCACATATACATCAAGTCGTATACTTTTCGAGTCATATCTCATATCAATAACTTTTTGATTATCTATGTACTCTATATCTCCAATCTTTTTATCAAGCAATATCTCCAATGTCTCCCTACATATCTCTTTATCTCTCATTACCTTCGCAAATATAAAATCATTGCTTATCGTTAAACTTTCCCATATTTTTTCTCTATCTATTCCCACATTCATCAACTTCTCTCACCATAAATTCTAAATACATTATACCAAATTTAAAGTATTTCTTATCTCTTTTTTTGTTTTGTTTGTTTAAATTTTGTTCATCTTGTACTACAAGGGGACATTTATTTTTGTACTACTTATTGTACTACCTAATGTACTACCTATTGTCCTACTATATCGTAGGACAAATTTTACTATAGAAATTATTTTTTTAATTTTAAAAATTTTTTCGAGAGGGGAGAGAAATTATTTTTACAAATCTATGAACAAAAACTAAATCAATCTAATCAATATATACCTGCATATTAATAATATAACTATCAATCATATTTATAACTAATAACTAAACTTGACATATTGTAAGATTATGTTAAATTACCTATCACATCTCAAACCTCCATTCTAAAAAGGTTCTCTATCTATCTAATACTTAAATTAAACATGGACTCATTATGTAAAATCAATCACAAAAAAATAAAAAAGACCTTAGTTTTATCCACTAAAATCACCATAATTTTAAATTATTTATTGAATTCTTTATCGTCTCAGAATTTATTCCAATATACCTAAATGTTATATCTGGGTGCGAGTGATTAAATATCTTTTGTAGTATTACAACATCTTTATTTGTTTTATAATGAAAATATCCAAATGTCTTACGCAAACTATGTGGCGATAATCTTAACCCAAACTTATCTCCACAGCTTTTAATTATCTGGAATGCTCTCGCTCTAGTTATAGGATTATCTCCATTATCTCTGTATGATATTATGTATTCTCTGTCGTCTCTATTTTTCACATATCTAACTAACATCATCTTAAGGTTAGGGTTTATATTTAACACCTTTCGTTTCTTAGTCTTTTTTTCAATTAAAATAAATTCACTTCTNAAATAATAGAACACACAAATAAAGCAGGAGCAACTAACCTAATTGAAAATCCAAGACTAAAACTTAAAAATAAATACCTAGAGATTGTCAACAAACTAGCTAAAGAATTAGGACTAACCCCATCATCAAGAGTTAAGTTTACAGTAATAAATGTAAATTCGGAGAAAAGTAATACTCAGAAATTCGGAGAGATTTTTTTTAGATGAGCAAGGATAAAAAAGAGATATCACTAAAAAACAGAGTAATAAGTTATTGCAATAAAATTTGTAACAACAAAATAAACTCGTGTAAAAAACACAAACAAGCATGTTCTAGATTTTTGAGAGATATAAGAGAAGAAAGTAATTATTATTTAGATGACAAAGAACTTGAAAAGATTAATTTATGGGCAAGCTATTTTACATATTCAAAGGGTGTACTTAAGGGGAAAAATATAGAACTTACGGATTTTCAGTTATTTGTTATATCAAATATACTGTGCATAAAAGATAAGATTACAAATTACAGAAAATACAAAAAGGCATATATACAGTTAGGGAGAAAGAATGGTAAAACACAGTTAATATCAATAGTAGTTAGTTATTTCTTATTTGTAGTCAAAGAGCAACAAGAGATTTATATAACAGGTTGGGGATTATCGCAGTCGGATATTTGTTTTAAGGAAGTATCTAGATTAATTAAGACTAATAAGCATTTAGATGGATATTACTATCAAACTAAAGATAAATTAACATACAAAAAGAATGGATCTATTGTTGAACCATTATCACTTGGAGCTATTAGCACAGGAGACGGTAGAGATGTATCTCTTGCAATAATTGACGAGTATCATTGCCACAAAACAGACGAAATACTTAACGTATTGGAAGGCGGAATGGTAGCAAGAACAGAACCACTAACACTTATAATAACTACAGCAGGATTTGACTTATACTCACCTTGCCATAAAGAATACGAGTACTCAGAGATGTTGTTATCTGGGGCGATTGAAAACGAAGAATATTTTGCGTTAATTTGTGAACTTGAGAAAGATGATGATATAAAAGATGAGAAAAACTGGATTAAAGCAAATCCACTACTTGCTACGTATGAAGAGGGTATTAATAATATTAGAACATTTTTAGGAGAAGCACTAGATAAACCTGAGACTATGAGAAACTACTTAACCAAACATATGAATAAGTGGGTGCAAATAGGATCATCTAATAATACATATCTTGATATTGAAAAATGGAGTAAGTGTGGGGAAGAGGTAACACTTAAAGATTTGGAAGGATGTAAAGTATGGATAGGAATAGACTTATCATCAACTATTGACCTAACAAGTATAGGAATAATAGGAGTTAGAGATGATAGGTTTTTTGTGTTTAACCACAATTTTTCACCGTTTGAACATATAGAAGAGAAGATGAAGAAGGAAAAGAAACCATATGATCTATGGGAGAAACAAGGATATATAACATTAACATCAGGATATACAGTAGACTACAGAGTTTTGATTAGATATATACAGCAAGTAGAAAAAGAGTATAACCTAGAAATACAAGAGATATGTTATGATCCTTGGAATGCTAGTATACTTGCAAGGGATTTAAGTGATCTAGGATATAACACAGTTGAAATAAGGCAAGGAATTAGAACACTAGGAGAAGCAACTAAGATATTTAGAGAGAAAATTTATACTCAAGAAGTAATGCATGATAATAATCCAATACTTAACTTTGCAGTTTTAAATGCCATAACTATAAGTGATACTAATGGTAACTTTAAATTAGATAAGAGAAAGGCAAAAGAGAGAATAGATCCACTAGCATCTGTTATTAATGCATTTGTACGTGCAATGTATAGCCAAAATGAAAGAGAATTAATATTTGATATATGGAAGTTTGATTAATTATAAGAAAAAGACAATAAGATTTAATCTTATTGTCTTTTAATTTGAATGGCTTTTAAAATTGTTAGATCCGTTAAGTAGTATATCAGTATTTAAGAAAAATATAAGGAGTTTATAATTGATTAATAAAATATTTAATAAATTAATGAGCACGATAAAAAGAAACAAGAATCGGGTATTAAATTTTAATATAGCAAGGAATTTAACCAATTCTGCTTTTATCAATAGTGGATATAGAGAAAAGTTACTAGAGATACATAGTTTAATTTATGCAGTAGTTGATAGAAAGAGTAAAGCTATAGCACAATTACCGTTAAGATTATACAAAAATGATGTATTAAAAGAAAATAAATGCGTATTTAAACGTAAGAGTGTAGTTAACAATGATATATCTTATATTTTAAATACATCTCCTAATAACAATATGACACCATATATATATTTTGGAGAACTGTTATAGCTCAAAAAGAAATATACGGTAATTCATATGTTTACATTAAGAGGAATAGTATAGGGGAGGTGGTAGAGCTTAATATTTTAGATCCATCAAAGGTAGGAATATATTTAGATAAATTAGGAGAAGTTTATTATAAACCATATAATGATAAAGAGTTATATTTACATAATTTAGATATACTTCATTTTTCGAGTATTTATGTTTCAGGGTATAAGGGAATTAGTTTTTTAGAGTGTTTGAGGAGTCAATTAAACTTTAAAGAAAATGTTATTAAAATAAATTCTGAGCAGATGGAAAAATCAATAAAAGCGGGAGCGACTCTTAAACTGCCTAGCAATTTATCTATTGAGAAGATGAAAGAGTACAAAGAACAATTTGAAAAAAGTTATTCTCAAGGATTTAATGGTCTTGTAGTACTAGATTCTGGTATGGTGTTTGAACAAATAAAGTATGATATTAATGATTTGAAACAATCAGATATAAATAAAATAACGGCAAAAGAGGTAAGTTCGGTTTCTGGACTACCTCTTTTTATGTTAGGAGAAAGTGACAACAGTAAATACATTAACATGGAGCATCAAACCATAGATTTTATACAAAATTGTATAGCTCCAGAAGTAGTACTTATAGAACAGGAATTAAATAGAAAACTTTTAACCGAACAGCAAATAAAGGAAGGGTATTATTTTAAGTTTAATATTAATGCTCTTATGCGTGCTGACATGAGTTCTAGATCTAAATTTTACAAAGAAATGGTGTCAATGGGAGCTATGACACTTAACGAAGTTAGAAGTCTAGAAGACTTGGAAAGCTATGGAGAAATAGGAGAAAGAGCAGTAATATCTCTAAATTACTCGTATTTAGATACTCTTGATAAACATGAGAGGATTAACAATTAAAGGAGGTGATTAAAATGGAAGGAGAAAGACTACCAATAAAACGAAGTTATGAAATTAGTTATAGATCAAAGCGAGAAGAAGATAGAAAGATAATACAAGGATATGCAGTTGTATTTGATACGTGGATAGGTATAGATACATGGAAAGAATGTATACGCAAGGGAGCATTTATACAAAGCCTTAAAGAGAATAATATATTGGCGTTATATAATCATGATTTTAACAATGTTTTAGCTCGTAAAGATGTAAATATGCAACTTGTTGAAGAAGATAAAGGACTCTATTTTGAGATTGAACTACCAGATACAACGCAAGGGAATGATTTGTACGAACTAATTGATAAAGGGATAGTTAATCAGTGTAGTTTTGCTGGATTTGTAACAAAAAGCACATGGACAGAAAAAGAAAATACTGTATTTAGAGAAATTCTTGAAGTTGATTTAATTGAGATAACTATTACACCAATACCAGCGTACGAAGTGACAGAAGCAGAAGTTAAAAGGAGTAAAGAAATTAAGTGTACAAAACAAAATAAGGAAAGTAACTTTGATTTTGAAGAGATTATTAGAGAATCAAAAAGGAAATTAAAAGAAATTAGAGAAAGTGAGAGAAGTTTAAATGAGTAAAAGAACAGTTTATGAGATTAAAAGGGAAATACAAAATTATAATGAGCAATTGCAAAAACTTTATAGTGAGAATGTAGAACTTGCTTTAGCCAATGATTCAGAAGGAATAACAAGAAATAAGAAAGATATTGATACTATTACAACAAGTCTCGGTGTTCTTAAAGCAGAACTTGAAAGAAGAGAAAAAGAGTCTATAAAAGTACAAATAAATAATGATGATCCAATTGTTTGCAGAGGGATTTATTATAAAAGTATAATTTCAGGAAATGAAATGCCAGAGGATGTTAAAAGGAGTTTGTTTGGGTCAGATCTTACTCCAAGTACTGGAGGAGAAAAATTAATCCCTACAACATTAGCTAATGAACTTTTACGAGAACCTCTTAAGGACAATCCTTTAAGAGAAATAATGACAATTACTAATACAAGAGGACTTGAGATACAAAAAGTGTCCTATGAACTAGAAGATAATAACTTTATAAAAGATAATGAAACAGCTAAAGAAATAAAATTAACTGGTGATAAGATTAGTTTTGGAAGATTTAAATTTAAAGTGAAATGTAGGGTGTCTGATACTGTATTATACGGCACTAATGCTGATTTAGTATCTTATATAGAAGGAGCATTAAAAGAAGGGTTAGCAGAGAAAGAAAAAATTTGTATATTTAAAACTACGAATTCAGGTGAGGAACACATGAATATATATTCCTCTCAAAATGCCATTAAAGAGATTGAGGGGGAAGATTTATTTAAAGCAATAAAATTATCATTAGCAAATTTAGAAGATAAATATTATGAAAGAGCTAGTATAGTTATGAAAAGAAGTGATTACACAAATATGATAGATAAGCTATCAAATTTTAACACTAATTTTTATGATAAACAGCCAGAGCAGGTACTAGGAGTTAAGGTTGTTTTCTGTGAACTTGCAGATAAACCAATAATAGGTGATTTTTCTCAATTACATTTAAATTATGATATAGATTCTGTCTTTGATTCTGGAAAAGATATTGAAAAGGGTCAAGAATTATTTGTGTTAACAGCATGGGCAGACATTAGAGTTAAATTAAAGTCAGCATTTAGAATTGCTAAGGTCACACCTAGTTTATTATCTAATGAGAGAAAGAAGAAAGATTAATGGAATTAGAGGAAATTAAATTATATCTTAGAGTTGATTATGATGAAGAGGATGAACTGTTATTAGGGTTACAAAAAGCCTCCGAAGAGTACTTATATAATGCTGGATGTATTAAAAATTATGATAATAATCTCTATAAAATAGCTGTTAAAATGCTTATCTCTCACTGGTATGAAAATAGATGTATTACAGGCAATCTTGGTAATTTGGAGTTTAGTTTAAATTCTATTATTGTACAGTTAAGAGAAGTTAAAACAAAGGATGTAGAAGAAGTAGAGAATGAAGAATAATAATTTAGATATAGGAAAATTAAGGCATAGAATAAAATTAATTGATTTTGTTGAAGAAGAAAACGAACTAGGAGCTTTAGTTAAAGTAGAAAAGGTAATTAAAACTATATGGGCAAGAGTAGAACATAAGCAAGGCAGAGAAACAAACTTAGATGATAAGATTAAAAATGTAGAAACACTATCAATTAAAATAAGGTACTGCAAAGATGTAAACCTAAATATGATTGTAGAATTTAGAGACAAGAAATATTACATAACTAAGATAGAAAACTATAGATTTTTAAACAAAGAAATGAATTTAGAGGTGGTTAACTATAGAAATTGAAGGATTAGATGATTTTATCAACTATATAGACAATATTAAAAGAACATTTCCAAGTAAGGTAAATAAATTTGCTACGAAAGTAGCTAATAGAATTAGGAAAAAAGCAATGGAGAATTCCCCATTTAAAACAGGTAAACTAAAAAGAAGTTGGAAAATTCAGAAGGTAAAAAATAAAAGTGGAACTATAAGTATAGCAGTCAGAAACACAGCACCATACGCACACTTGGTAGAAGATGGACACATAAAGAAGAATAGAAATAAGAAAATTACAGGATTTAAAGCAGGGGAACACATGCTCAAAAATGCTATAAGAGAAGTAGAATCGAATATAGATAATTATTTTGATAAGGAATTTTTCTAATGGTATCGATTAAAGATATACAAAAATCCATTACATTGAAACTAAAAGATTTAGATATAGAAGTTTATGCAAATGATGTTAAAGAAGGGTTTAACACACCATGTTTCTTTGTAAATATAGAAAAGTATGAAAACAGTTTAGAAAACTCAAATATGGTTAAAAAGTATTTAGATATCTACATTAGATATATTAACGAAAATATTTTAGATACAGAAAGACTAGAAGTTACAGAAAAGCTAGATAATTTATTTATCAAGATTCTGGAAGTCAAAGATAGAGTATTTACAATACACAATAAATCATTTTCCAAAGGTGAAAAAGATTATGTAGAATTTAATTTTGGTATAGAATACTATGATTTTCTATGTAGTGAAGAAGAAACAGGAAGCGAATTGTTAAGAGTAGTTGATCTTAAATTTAAATCACTATAAGCATAGTGGTTTTTTATTTTTTTGAGAGGAGATGATTTAGTGGGATTACCACAAATAGAAATAGAATTTAAAACATTATCATCAACAGCAATTAAAAGAAGTGAACGAGGAATAGTAGCAATGATACTGAAAGATGATACAGCTGAAGAATTAAGGTATACATATAGCTCTTTAGATAAAGTAGATGATTCAAAATTTACCGCAGAAAGTTTTGATTATATATCTCAAGCTTTTAAAGAAGATTTAAGTAAATTAATTATTGAAAGAATTACAAATGAAAACACAATAGATAAAGCATTAACTAGACTTTCTACAGAAAATTTTAACTATCTTTGTTATCCAGATGGAGAACAAGAAGATAATGCAAAGATAGCATCATTTATAAAAGAACAACGTAAAAACAACAAGATATTTAAGGCGGTATTACCAAATACTCAATGCGATCATGAAGGTATTATAAATTATGTATCAACTTGCGTTGATGAAAAAGGAAAAACATACCCACCACAAAAATTTACATCAAGGATTGCAGGAATATTAGCATCATTACCATTTACATTATCATCAACATATTACGAACTTAAAGATATAATTGATGTGGAAATTACAGATAATCCCAATGAAATAGTTGACGCTGGTAAATTAATATTGATAAAAGATGACGGTATAGTCAAAATAGCTAGGGGTGTAAATGCTTTAACTACTATAACTAAAGATAAAAATGAATCATTTAAAAAAATTAGAATAGTTGAAATAATTGACATGATTAAAAATGATATATGTAAGACGCTGAAAAATGAATATATAGGTAAAATGTCAAACACATATGATAATAAAATGAACTGTATATCTGTAATCAACTCATATTTGAAATCTTTGGTAGATCAAGAGTTATTAGGGGATGGAGATAATAAAGTAGATCTAAATTTAGAATCCCACAAACAAGTATTAAGAGATAAAGGAGTAAATGAAGAAGAAATTTCAAATATGAGTGATACAGAATTAAGAAAAATAAATACAGGATCAAAGCTATATATAATAGGATCCATTACACCAGTAGACTCGGTCGAAGATATAAATATAATTTTTAGTATTTAAGAGGGAGGTGCGATATGTCTGCAGAAAAGCTAAGAGGAAACCGTATTATATCAGGATCGTGGGGTAGTTTATGGCTAGATGGAGATAGAGTAATAGATATTGTAAAATTCGAAGCTAAACTAAGCACAGAAAGAGAAGATATTACTCTTCCAGGATCTATGGATATTGATTCAAAATTAGTTGCGTTAAAAGGCGAAGGCACTATGACAACTAAAAAGGTCTATTCTAGGGAATGGGATAAATTTGCAAAAAAATGGTTAGAAGGATTAGATCCTAGGTCTAAAATTATTGCTAAGTTATCAGATCCAGACTCTTTTGGTACAGAGAGAGTAATAATTAATAATGTATGGTTTATTGGTGTCGACATAATGAACTTTGAAAGCAAAAAACCAATAGAACAAGAACTTAAGTTTGGATTCACAGCGAGTGATTTACAATTTGTAGAATCTATATTAAATAAAGTATAGGAGATAGAGAAATGAAATACGACAAATTAACTATAGATGAATTGATAAATAGTGCAGGACAATCAGGCAATAACAAAGACGAATATAGAGAAATATACATAAAAAGGTTAAATAGAACTATAACAGTAAAAAAACCAAATAATACCCTTATATTAGATGCAACAGAGGTGTTATCAGAATCAAAACTAGAATCCGATTATCATTTGGTGTACAACTCTGTAATATCACCTAACCTTAAGGATACTGAGTTACATGATGTATATAATGTATCAAAGCCAACAGAGATATTAGATAAAATATTCACATTGGGAGAGATAATATACATAGGCAGGATATTACTTGATATGGCAGGATACAATGAATCAGCAGTAAAGGTAATCGAAGACATAAAAAACTAATTAGATCTAATGATGATGCATATTTTATTCATTATTATCTACAAAAAGGATTTAAGATTGAATACTTACTATCATTAGATTTAAAGACCAAATTATTTATGGTATCAAGTGCAATGTTAGAAATTGATAACAATAAAGAAAGGTACTTAAAATGAAATATTTACACGCTGTAATAACCCTTAAAGACATGGTTACAAGTACTTTAAGCGGTATTAGAAAACAGCAAGATATTTTTAAGCAGGAAACTAAAGGCGTTAAAGATACAATAGATAAATCCTACAAATTAGATAAAAAACAGTTAGAAAGTGCTATAAGTGAGATTAATGATCTAATCAAACAAAATCGAACTGAAATTAAGGAATCTAAACAAACACTAGATGGATGGCAAAAATTAACTACTACATCAGCACAAAATGTTAAAACATTATCCAAAGAAGTACAAGATCTATCATTGCAAAAACAAAAACTAACATCAAAAGTAGAAGAATTTAAAAACACTACAAATACAAATGAACTTAGAAAATACGAGAATCAATTAAACGAAATTAATAAAACACTAAAAGATAAAACTACAACATTGTCAAAGGCAAAATCAGAACATAGGCAATACACAAAAGAACTATCAGCATCCCAAAAAGAAGTATCAAAGCTAGATGTAAGCTTAGTACAATTAAGCAATAAACTCGATACGCTAAATAGGAAATCTAAAAATAGTTTTAACTTACAAGATAAAAGCGATAAAATTAATAGTTTTTACGATAAGTTTAAGAGTGAAAAAGATAAATATTCAGGTTTTGACAAATTAGGCAATACAGTTAAGAATACAGGGAAAAATATGAGTTTAGGAATGTCGTTACCATTAACAGTAGGATTAACAGCATCGTTAAAAACTGGTATGAATTTTGAGTCTGCTATGTCATCAGTTGAAGCAACAATAGGAGATAAGGCTACAGATAAAGATATGGGAATACTGAAACAAAAAGCAATGGAGATGGGGAGAGAAACAACTAAATCAGCGACTGAATCAGCAAATGCTATGGAGTATATGGCATTAGCTGGTTGGGATACACAGCAAATTATAGGAGGAATAGAACCAATACTTAGATTATCCGAAGCTGGGAAAGCAGACCTAGCAACAACATCGGATCTTGTTACAGATAGTATGTCAGCTCTAGGATTACAGGTAGATGAGTTAGGAGGGTTTCTGGACAAAGTAGCTAAAACATCTACATCTTCTAATACATCAATTCTCCAAATGATGGAAGCTTTTATTGTTACTGGAGGTAAATCTAAAAGTTTAGGTGGAGATATAACAGAACTTGCTGGAATTTTAGGGATTATGGCTAATAGAGGATTAAAAGGATCTGAAGCTGGTAGAGGATTGTCTGCAATACTCACAAACTTAACATCACCTACAGGACAAGCACAGAAAGCATTAAGTCAATTAGGATTCTCAGCATTTGATTCACAAGGAAACTTTATTGGACTAGAAAAAACATTTAAAGAATTACAAAAATCACTAGAAGGTATGAATCAGGAACAAAAAGTTACATACCTTAGCATGATAGCAGGTAAAGAACACGGAAAGACAATGGAAGCTATTATGAATGGATTATCAGATGAATATCAGGGACTTGCAGCTGATATTAGTACTGCAAATGGTGCTTTAGAAACTATGGCTAAAACTATGCAGGATAATGCTGAAGGGAATATTGCATCACTAAAATCAAAGTTAGAGCATTTAGGGATAAAAATTTCAGAACATCTAATACCTGCTTTTACCAATATAGTTAAGTTTGCAGGTGACATAATAGATAAATTTGGAAATTTATCACCAAGTACACAAGGTGTAATAGTAACATTAGGATTATTAATGGTGGCAATACCACCTATAGTAACAGCTATAGGAGGATTGATAAGTACAGTATCAACAATTAGTGGAGGATTGGCAGTGCTTAAGACATTGTTAATAGGATCAACAACATCTGTAGGATTATTGTCTAAAGCGTTTGTATTTTTAGCTGCAAATCCAGTTGTAGCAATAATTGGGGCATTAACACTAATAGGTGGGGCACTAGGTACGCTATATAATAGTCATGAGTGGTTCAGGGATTTTGTACATGATTGTTGGCAAGGTATATTAACTTTCGTGGAGGGCATAGTTAATGGTCTTATAGTATCATACAATGGGCTTATTGGATTGATTAACAATATACCAGGAGTTAACATACCCATGGCAGCAGAAGTTACATGGACAGATAGTTCTAAGCAAAAGAAGTTAAATGAATTTAAATCAAGTGGGAATGGATTGCAAGCGTCTAAGGATAGTCCATTACTTACCCCAGGATATAATACACCATTAATTAATGGATCATATAGAGCTGGTCTTGATTATGTACCATATGATGGATTTGTAGCAGAACTACATAGAGGTGAGAGAGTATTAACAGCAGAGGAAAATAAGTTATATAGTGGCTTAAGGATAAGAGATAAATCTAATGACAATGATATTGTTAAGATGCTTAATAACAATAGGTATAGCAATATAACTAATACTAATAATGCAGTAAGTAATAATAGTAGTAGTAACGTAACAGTTAATGTAAGTGTTAATGCTAATGGAGCAAGTAATAATAATATTGATATTAATAATATGGCTGATCAAGTAGCTAATATAATAGTTAATAAAATAAGGGTGGCTAAGATTAATGTTATATGAGATATGGCTCGGAGAATTCAAAATTCCAGTATTACCCAAAGAAATAAAAGCTTACGAAGAAAATGATATATCAAATGTTACAATAGATGGACTAGGAGAAATATCAAAAACTACAAACACAAAATTAAGGACTTTTGAAATAAGTTCTTTTTTTTATGATCCAACAAAACCTAAACCATCATATGCGGTGGAATATACAATAAGTGTATCAAGCTATGAAGATATTAATGCGTATTTTCACAATATACAACGTAATAACAAAGTGGTTGATTTTAAAATATACAATTTTGACATTGATACAAAAGTTCAAATAAATAAATACGAATGGTATACAAATAATGGATCTAGCGATATATACTACAATCTAAGTTTAATAGAATATAAGGAAGTCGGGGCTAAAAAAGTAAATGATATCAAAACTAAAAGAGAAAATGAAATAATACCTAAAAGTGGTAGTACAACATACATCGTTAAATATGGAGATACGCTATACAATATAGCTAAGGCAATATACGGGGATGGTAACAAATACATGGAGATAGCAACTAAAAATAATATAGCTAATCCTAATAGAATCTATGAAGGACAAGTATTATCAATATGATCAAGATATATCATACAAACAGATCAGGTATAAAATTTGATATAAGTGATATAAGAATTAAGATGACTGAAAGTGGGAGTCTTAGTGAGGTTGCTAGGACTCTTAATTTATCTATATATTGTAAAGATTATAGAGATGTTAACTTAGGTGAGATAATAGAGTTTAACGGAGTTGAATATCATATATTTACTAAAAATATTGATAGCGAAGGAGTGCAGATGGAATTAACTTGCTTTGACAAGTTAATTTACTTAAAGAAGAATCAAGCTAGTTATAATTTTAAGAATAAAACTCCTGAAGATATTACTCGAAAGATTTGTGTTGAATTTAATATAAAAGTAAATCATATAGAAAGTACAGGAATTACAATAAATAGAAAGTTTAGAAACATAGATTTATATGGGATTATTCAAACGGCTTACACAATGGCAAGTGAGAAAACTAAAAAGAAATACTATATGACTTATAATAATGGATTAACCATAAAAGAAGCATTTGTAGGAAAAGGGGTAGATTTAAAAGAAGGTCTAAACATTATTAAAGTTTCTCATTCTGAAGATTTGCAGAATATGATAAACGCAGTTATTATTTACAATGAAAATCAAGAAAAGATCCAGGAGATTAAAAATGACTCTTGGATTTCTTTATATGGAAAACTTAGTTTAAGTTTTGAAAAGAATAAAGATGGAGAACAAGAGGATTATAATTCAAAGCTTAAAGACATAGAAAAAACTTTAAATGCTGAATGTATTGGAGATTTGTCTTTGACTACTGGAAAGTGTGTACATATAACAGAAAAGGACACAAATATTAAAGGTTTATTTTATATTAAAGGAGATACTCATAATTTTGAAAATAGCACTCATACAACAAGTCTTGAACTTAGCTTTGAAAAGATAATGGATGAACAAAGTTCAGGAGAAGAAGAATCAAAAGAAAATAAGAAAACACAATCTAAGAAATAAAGAGGTGAATATTATTGAATGCTTATTCGTCTTTGGCAAAGGAAATAAATAGTGATTTTAAGAATACAAGTAATGTTGTAGACATTGGAGAGATTAAAAGTTTAGATCCAATGTCTATTTCTTTAAGTGATATTTTACTTGATGAAGAAGACATTATTTTAACTGATAAAGTACAAAAATTAATTGAACCATTAATACCAGATATAGAATGTAATGTTTCTTGTACAGGGGAATGTAGTTGCAGTTGTGAAGCAAAAATTAAAGAAGATAAATATGAAGAAGATAAGCTTAAAGTAGGAGATAAAGTAGTTTTAAATAGTGTTGAAGATGGACAAAAATTTATAGTGATTGATAGGGTATACGTATGATTTTTCCAAATATACAGGTGAAGGAAACGAACAAACTAGAACTCAATAAGTTGAAAGAAATAGCTTGGGATTTTGAAAATGATACACCAATAATTAAAGATAATGAATTTGTTATTGTAGAAGGATTAGAAGCATTAAGAGTTTGGGTTTACAAGACAATTAAAACTAAAAGGTTTAAATTTTTAGCTTATGGTAAATCATACGGAACGTCAATTAATAGTTATATAGGCAAAGTATTTACCGAAAGTGTTAAAAGAGATTTTAAATCAGAAATCATAGATGCCCTAATGGTTAGTGATTACATAGATAGCGTTACTGTTACAGATTATGCCTTAGATTGCAATAACATGTATATTAATCTTAGGATACATACATTAGGAAACACACTAATGGTAATATATCAGGGAAGGAGTATAAGATAACGGACAAGGCAAGTATTACTCCTAATGGTTCGCTAACTGCCGCAGGTCCACTTAAAGATGATTTAGAAGCAATTGAATTCAAGTTAACACACGTTAACACACGCTGCTCAAGGTCAAGGGGATGCAGTAACGATTGAATTATTTGACAAGTCAGGATTTAATGGAGGAAAGAAATATTTATTAGATAGTTTCACATTAGATGATCCTCAAGCTGATGAGACATTTGAGCTAGGAGGAATAACGTTAAATTTAAAAGATTTGGATAGTAAAATAACAGCAGGAAAGAGTGGAGGGTTTGAGTTTACGAACAGTGTGAGTAAGGAAGAAGAAGGTATAAGATTACAAGTAGGAGCGAATAGGGAGCAAATGATAGGATTGAGTGTGGGTAACATGAGGAGCAGGGAGTTAGGGCTAGGAGGAATAGATGTGATAGGAGTAGGGAATGCGGAGGAAGCGATAGAGAGGATAGATGAAGCGATATCGAGGGTACCTAGAAAATACTTGTACAATAAAAATATCTATGATATATTTAGCTCGTGTACTTTTATAATTATATTCGCTATCATGCCTACTGCTATGGGTAATATAATTAGTACAAGGGCTAGGATCAGGATACCATCGGATTTGTAATCCGATGCTTGGGTGTTTTTATCCTGTTCCTCTTCTTTCTTTATGTACATTAGTTTCATGATTTTAAGCTCCTTTCATATTTTCTATATCATCGATTATATTTTCAATAAATCCCATAAACATGTAATGTATGTACTTAGATACATTACCTTCACTTCTTCTTTTAAGTTCTAATTTTTCATTTATATATAATCTGATTGTTATTTTGCGAGTTTTTTTAGCGTTAAAAGTATACCTCTTAATATCTGTGTAATCTTTAACATCAAATACCTTATCTAATCTGTAGTGGTCTTTTAGGTCTATACTTAAAAAATAATCGTTAGTCAAGTCGGCACGTATCAATTTTCTTATAAAATTACATACGTTGTATCTATTAAACAGACAACATAGTTTATAGAATTTCTCACAAATCCGTATAGTTATTTGTGCGTCATATTCTCTAAAATCTCTTTCTCTTTGCTTCTTCGGCATTGATATCACCTAAAATCTTTTTAAATATTAGTTTAACTACATGTGTACCTAGATTTGTGCTTTTGCTGTTGCAATAGTTTGTAAAAATGTCTAGGTAATAATCACGATTTTGGTTTATAAAATCCACAGTCTCCATATCAGAATTAATGATAATGTTATTGAATACGTCATAGAAATTATAATGATCAAGTATGGTATCTAACTTTTTACACATTAGTATATTGGGTAATTTAATTGTTTTGGCAACGTCTAGCACAAATATTTTAAACTCGTCCATGTTAACAAAATTATCTAGGTAATTATCTACAAATATTTGATTATTTAATATTGATACGTTAGCTTTTGTGTTAAATTCTATGCACCTAAATAAATCTACTACCTTATGTATTTCGTAACAAATTATATCTAGGGTTTTATCTATGGTATCCATATAAAATGTTGATGTCATTTTAAAATTCCTTTCATTTTAATTCCTAATATAATTTTTAAAATAATTTGGAAACATTCCAACCAATTACGGTGATTATTTCATCATCCTTTAATTTTTCAAATACAATATTTTCAAGATCTTTTGCTATGAGTATTTCTGCCTTATCTAAATTGTAATCTTGTTTTATTTGTTGCATTATATTAAAAACATCTGTATCAATACCTTTATACTTATCATTTATGACAAAATAAAAATTATTAACTGAAGTCCATTTACTCAATAAATAATTAAATCCTTTACGAATCTTTTTCAAAACATCACATTTACTAATATATTCAGGAGCATATACCTGATAAAATGTTCCTGTATTTGCTATATAAGCATATTTTTTTCTATCTTCTGTATTATTTCCTAAAGTTTCAATAGGAGTAAATTTTTTCTCTGCATAACTCATTATTGATATGAACAAATCTTCAAACGGTTGCCCACTACTTTCAAAGATCTTATTCCTAAATATCAATCTTGAAAGTACTTTTTCTTGAAGTTCCATATAAAACTCCTTTTAACTAGGATATTTTTAATTATTAATACATCCACTCTTTAGATCTCCTGTAATGTCATTGATTTGTGATCGTACCATATAAGCATCTAACTTAAGTTTGATTATTTCGTTTGTTAGATTGAGATACTCTTTGTTTAATTTAGTTAATCTATATTTTCTAATCGCTAATTTGATTAAATTTTTAAAGTTATTGATTAATTTTGCCAAAAGGATCATCCTCTCTTTTTGATATTATTAATAAGCATACTTATAGCATCTTTCCTTAGTTTAAGATTTTTAATATCATCTTCAACTTGTTTAACTATCTTGGATAATTCAGCTATTTTATTATTAATTTTAGCTTTGTATAATATCTTTTCATTTGTCCTTTCTGCTAAATCAGCTAAGTCATCAAATAATGTATTAAGCATCTTGTACACCTATCAAATCATATATTGATATTTGACCATCAATTGCGGGTATAGCAACATAATCATAATCCATGTATATACACTCCTCCTAATCATAATAATTTTCTATTAGCAGTCTTTCGAGTTCATCAAAATCATACTCTCTTTGATCAAAATTGCAAAAAGAGTTTTTTATTTTTTTGATATGTTGCATATTAAAATTAGGTATGTAATTATTAAAAACTTTGATGAAATATTTTAGTGGTTTAATTAGTATTTTTCCATTGCAATATTTTGCAACATTTAAAAATTTATCTGGTGATTCTGTATATAAACTGTAATATTGTTCTAGTTCTGATTTTTTAAATTTAATATTGCAACTAGTCAAAATATTAGTAACATCTGTATATTTAGGGTCATTATGGGACAGATTTTTATCATAACTATAACTATTTTTGATGTTACTAATAATTTTTTTGATTTTGGTGTGTATATTGCTAATTGACTTTATTTTTCTGCTGATACGTGATATAATGCCAGATGTAGCCTTTAGTGATTTTAAATCAGCCCTATAAGTTAAGAGTTTAGAAATAAATTTTCTCGGCTTGTCAACCAAAACCATCAACTGGCAAAAATGATTATTTTTGCATATATTGGTTCTGGTTGTAAATTTTGGTAGTATACTGATTAATCCTAAGGCTTTGAGAGTTTTTTTGTAGTTTGCTATACTAGACTTGCTAATAAGCAGTTTTTCCGCTGCGTGGCTGTCTTTTGCGATTACAAAATTATTATTTTTGTGCTCGCCGTCTAATATTAACCAATTTTGTCTTACAGATATTTTCTGCAGATTATACAAATATTGGTAATATCTTTTACAGCCACTAGTTAGGATTTTAGATTTCAGCACCAAACTACAATTACTCATTTTTTTTGCAAACTCCTTATGATTATTTCGCTTAGGTAAAACCCCTAAGTTTCCTAGGCTTGTGGGGTCTGTTGATTTTTGATTGACTAGATAATAGCACAGATTTATTAAATATGTCAATAATGTTTTAGAATAATTTAGAAGGAGTTTGTTTTTAATATGGAAAATTTTAGTAGTAATTTGAGATATAAGATAAAAAAATATGTAAAACTTAATAACTTTTCTTACGAGTATGTTGAAAGTAGAGGTGCGACTGGTGTGGGCGAAGCCATTAAAAAGGGTAGTACACGCTTAAATAATTTATTTGTATTGTCACAAGTCCTTGATGTAGACGTTAGAAACTTTTTAATATTTGATGATAATACATATAAATTTAAAAAGTCGTTTGATAACTTTGAAGATTTTTATCGTTTTTTAAGACATAGATTTAAAATTGTAAGGCAGCAAAAAAAAATGACTGCCAAAGATATCTTGTATAGTTTGAATAGGTCAAAAAATCTTGCATCCACTAATACAATATACGACTTTGAATCAGGAAGATCGGGAATATCTATAAAAAAGTTTTATCAGTATTTAAGTGCAATTGACGTAACTAGCAATGATTTTTTCTTAGAGAATGAACGATATGAAGTTAAAGAAAATACGGTTAACAATGAAATGACAATTGATATGTTTAATGATAGAATTTATGAAATTGAAAAGGCACAAGGAAAGATGCTGAGAAGTGATATAAATATTAGTATAGATAGGTTGCCTACGTTGCATGTGTTTTTGAGGATATGCAAATGTTTAAAAATACACCCACGTGACTTTTTTGACTTTGAGAAGAAAGAATTTGAAATATATAGGTTAAAAAATATAGATGTCTGGTTCAACTATTTAAAGAATAAGATGAATATAAAGTATCTAAAAAATAACAGATACATTGAGTTGTCTACGGTTTTCTTGTTTTGCAATGAGAATAATATTCCCATAGTTGATTTTTTCGATATTTCAAGGCATGAAGGGAATATTAGCCAAATTCAGCTTATCCATAGATGATAGGTTGAATTATGTAGAGCATTTCGATACTTTTGATATTATGGAAGTTTATTTTGTTATATATAACTCAAGTAGAGATATTATATTTTTAAATGGGAAAGTGCCAGAGTATTTATTTGTATCTGAATTACCTACTAAGATGAATATAAATTTTAAAAATGTTAATGGTGATGAGAAGATAGTTTTAACCTCTCCAATTAATTTCAAAAACGAATCAGGATATATTTATATTGAAAAAAATATTGAGATATATGAAGATTTTTTGAAGCAGATGCTTCCTATTATGTTCATTGCTATTTTAGGAATAATAGGTATCAGTTCACTTGCTGGGATGTATATATCTAGGAGATTCGTAAAGAAATTAAGTATTTTAAAGTTGACGATGGAGAGTGTTAGGGATGATGGAATTTCAAGTAGGGTTATGATATCGAATTCAAGAGATGAATTTGAAAAGATAGGAGTTGTTTTCAATTCAATGATGGATGAGGTTGAAAAGTCTTTCAATATACAAACTCAATTTATCCAAGATGCTTCACATGAATTACGAACACCATTAACAATATTAAAAGGACATTTAAAAATGTTAGATAGGTGGGGTAAAAATGATAAGAGTACTCTTGATAAATCGTTGAAAATTGTATTAGACGAATTAGAACGACTCATAAAGCTCGTAAATGATTTACTTTATTTAACAAAGGTTAGGGATGATTCAAAGGTCTTAAATGTATCTCAATATGTAAATGTAAGTAATATTCTTGAAGAAGTAATTTATGGGTTTGATGTTTTGAAATCAGACATAGAGTTTGTATTAAGTACCGATGATGAAATATATTTTAAAATTTTAGAGGAACATTTAAAACAGCTAATGATTATTTTTATTGACAATTCTATAAAATATTGTGATAAAGATAGGAAGGTTATAGAGGTTAAAGTGAGGGAGGATAATTTATATTTATATATTTCTGTTCGGGATAACGGAGTAGGAATTGAGAAAAATGAAATTAGTAAAGTCGTGGATAAATTTTATAGAGTAGATAAATCCAGAAAATATAATAATGGTTTTGGTATAGGTTTATCTATAGCTTCTGAGATTATAAAATTGTATCATGGTGAAATAAAAATTTTAAGTGAATTTGGTTACTTTACTGAGGTATTGGTCAAGTTTAAAAAATAGATTTTGAAGGCAGTGGTAAGTCGTTTGGTCATCACTGCTTTTAGTTTTTACAGGATTTAAATTGAAAAAAACAATTTGTTTAAGTATCATAGGTTTTGAGGTGAAAGTTATTTATGGATAGTTTAAAATGTGAAATAATATCGGTAGGAAGTGAAATTTTGTTTGGTGATATTGTTGATACGAATTCACAATTTATAACTAATGCATTATTAGAAATTGGAATTGGTGTTTACCGACATACTTCAGTTAGAGATAATTTTGAGGAAATTATCGAATCTATAGGTGGTGCATTCGATAGAGGAGCTAGTTTAGTTATTACTTCTGGAGGATTAGGTCCGACCGATGATGATATAACGAAAGAAGCCAGTGCTAAATATTTTGATAAGAAACTTGTATTAAATCATGAGTGTGTTTCAAATATGGAAAAAATTTTAGGTATAAAAGAAGATGAAATGACTGAGGCAAACCTAAAGCAGTCTTATATTCCTGAAGGTTCTGAACTTATAAAAAATGATTTTGGTACAGCCCCCGGTGTGATTTTAAATTTCGATGGCAGAATTATTATTAATCTACCTGGCCCACCTAGAGAATTGTATCCTATGTTTAATAATTATGTGAAACCTTACATTGAGACATTGACAAATTCCAAATATTATTCAGAATTATTAAGAGTTTACGGTATAAGTGAAGGTAATATAAATCAATACCTTACAGATTTATTTAGAAACGAAAACCCAACTCTTGCTCCTTACATTAAGGATGATGATTTAGTATTGAGAATAACTGCAAAGTGTGCAAATGAAAATGAGGGTAAAGCATTAGTAAGAAGATGTAAAGATGAAGTTTATAGAAGAGTTGGGAAATTTATATATGCTGAGGGAGAAAAGTCAATTGAGGAATTACTCTTTGAGCAATTATCAAAAAGGAATTTTAAAATTTCGTTTGTTGAATCTTGCACTGCGGGGATGGTAGCTTCTAGATTTGTTAATTTTCCCAGTGCCTCTTCCTGTTTTGATGAATCCTTTGTTACATATTCGAATGAGTCCAAGATAAAGAACGTCGGTGTTAGAAGGGAAATAATAAATCAGTTTGGAGCTGTAAGTAAAGAGACTGCTGAAGATATGGTAATTGGGTTGAGTAATAAAACAAATTCTCATGTTTGTATATCGGTTACTGGTGTTGCAGGACCTGGACAAAGTGAAAATAAGCCTGCAGGACTTGTATATATTGCAATTAGAATTTTGGGTAAAGTTTATATTGAAGAATGTAAATTTAGTGGAGATAGGCAAAGGATTAGAGAAAAAACTACATTTAAAGCGTTGATGAATGCTTATAACATTTTGAAAAATTATTAGTTTTTGGAGGTCGTATGAACATACTTCATACATCAGATTGGCACATTGGCAAAAAGGTAAATGAGTTTTCAATGTTTAAGAATCAGGAATATGTCTTTGAACAGATATATGAAATTATACAAAATGAAAAAATAGATATTGTAATTGTTGCTGGAGATTTGTACGATAGGCCAATTGTAGATGTAAGTTCTATAAATTTTTTGAATCGCATTTTGCTTAAAATTGTAAAAGATTATGGGATAAAGGTAATTTTAATTTCTGGAAATCATGATAGTCCTGATAGAGTTTCTTTTGGGAAAGATTTCTTAGAGAGTTCAGGTATTTACATAGAAGGAAAGTTTAGTGGGCATGTGAGCAAAATTATTTTAGAAGATGAGTTTGGATATGTGAATTTTTATCCTCTTTCATATTTTGATGAAGCTTATGTTAGACACTTGTACAACGATTCATCCATAAAAACCTCTGATGATGCATTTCGAAATATAATTGGTGAACTTGAGATTGATTATTCTGAGAGAAATATATTTGTTGGTCATGGATATTTTTCAAATAAAAATGGAGATAAAATGATAGAAAGTGATTCTGAAAGGAGGCTTTCTATCGGAGGACAGGAAGTTATAGATGTTTCTGTTCTTAGCGATTTTGATTATGTTGCACTCGGGCATTTGCACGCACCTCAAAAGGTTCTACATGATCATATTAGGTATTCTGGTTCAATTGTCAAATACTCATTTTCAGAAATGAATCATAAAAAATCTGTAACTGTAGTTAATGTTTTAGAAAAAGGGAATTGTAGTATAAAACAAATAGAATTAAAACCTAAATACAATATGTGTGAAATTGAGGGACATTTAGATCTATTAATAAAGCATGATTTTTATAGAAATTTAAATACCGATGATTACTATAGAGTTATTTTGCACGACTCAATTGGGTTATCAGATCCGGTCTCACGGCTTAGAAAGATATACAAAAATGTTATGGAGGTTAAGTTCAGAGACATAGAAAATGATGTACATTCTGAATATAACATGAATGTATCTAAGGTAAATTTGGATTCTCCTCTTACGATGTTTGCAAGTTTTTACAAATTAGTTTCTGACAAAGATCTTAATGATGATCAATCGAAAATTATGGAAGATGTAGTAAAGGATTTAGATAATTTGGAAATGACCTAGGAGGTATTTAGAATGATTCCAATATGTTTAACTATGCAGGCTTTTGGTCCGTATAGAAATGAGGAAGTAGTTGATTTTACAAAATTTTATGATAGCAAATTGTTTTTGATAACTGGAAATACAGGTAGTGGTAAAACTATGATCTTTGATGGAATATGTTACGCTCTTTTTGGTGAAGCGAGTGGACAAGATAGGAGAGCAGATACATTTAGAAGCCAGTTTTCAAATAATGAAACCCTTACATACGTAAAATTTGATTTCTTTCATAGGAATAGGAAGTACAGCATTACAAGAGAGCCCGAGCAGATTAAGATTTCTAAAGGGAAAGAGGTTATCCATAGGTCAAATGCAAAAATTATTTTTGATGATGAGATAGTGACAGGTGTTAAAAATGTAAATCAGATAGTGAAAGAGATTTTAGGAATAGATTATACTCAGTTTAAGCAAATTGTTATGATAGCTCAAGGTGAATTTAGAAAATTGGTTTCTGCAGATTCAAGAGAGAGAGAACATATATATAGGAAAATTTTTAACACAACTAATTTTGAGAGTATACAAAATTCTTTAAAGGAAAGGTTTTCAGAGTTAGATAAAAGAATATCACATTTAAATGAAAAGATTATTGGATTACTAGAATCGATAAAACTTATAAGAGAAATTTCTTATGAGGATTTAGGTATAGAACAAATACTGAAAATTTTGAAAGACGATATCTTAAATTATTCAAATAAGTATAATGATTTGATTTGTAAAGAAAAAGATTTATCTGAAAATATCGAAAATAAAAAACTCGTCCTTAATAAATTGAAAGAGCTTGATAAACTTGAAACACAATTTAAAAATATGGATATTCCCAAATTAGAAAAGGAGTCTAGTTATCTAAGTAGAGTTAAGAAAACGTTTTTAATAAGTGAGAAGGAAAGAAATTTACATAGACTTGAGGAGTCATATTCTAGTTTTATCAAAGAGATAAGTGAACTTAAAATTAATCTCAGTGAATGTGAAGAGAGTTTAAAGTTATACAAAACGGATCTTGAAAATATGAAATTCAATAATTCTCAAATTGAAATTCTTAAAAATAAGATTATTGAAATTGAAATTTTAGAAAATTGTGTGGATGAAAAGATTGTACATGAAAAAAGGATTTTGGATTATAGATCTAAGGTGAAATGTAATGAGATGAATAGAAAAAGTTTTATTGATAAAATAGCTATTCTTGAAAATGAAAAAGACAAGATCTTGAAATTCGAAATTGAAAATAAAGATATAGCCCAAAAGATTTTAAAAATTGAAAAGAAAATTGATGATTTGAATCTGGTTAAAGTTAACTTGTCAAAGTATAGTGATGATTTGAAATTGTATGAAAAAACTTTATTAGAGCTTGAGGAAAGCGGTCTTTTGTATGATGAAATTTCCAAATTGTACAAAGAGAAAAATCTTGAGTTGATGAAAAGTGAGGAGGTTTATTTTAAAAATCAGGCAGGGATTTTAGCTAAAAGTCTTAAGGAAAATTCACCTTGTATGGTTTGTGGCTCTACGATTCATCCTAATAAAGCTTTAGTGCCTGATGATTTTGTGGATGAAGAATCTTTGAAGAGATTGAAGGGAGAATTTTTAAATATTCAAACTAAACGAGAGCAAATTAGTAATAGGATAATATCTTTGAAAAATCAAATATCATTTGGCGAAAATAATTTGATGGACAAGTATAATCAACTTAAATTAGCTGATGAGGATTTTAATTTTGTTGATTTTCCAATTTTTAAAATGGAAGATTCTTTATTTGAAAAAATTGATTTCCTATTTAATGAATTTAAATTTGAACTTAATGAATGCGAAAAAATTAATAATAGGATTTTGCAATCTAAAGATATTGTCTTAAAAATAGATAATGACATCAAGATGAGTAATGATAGTAAGAATATCTTAGATAAGGATATAGATAAAATGAATGTGGATATATCCGCAAGTGAGCTAATCTTAAAACAAAATAAAGATAGGTTGTTAAAGTATAATATACATACAAAAAACGATTACATAGATATTTTGAATAGATCGAAAAGTGAGTATAAAGATCTATTAACGAAGAGTCAAGCAATGAATGATAATGTAAGAAATTATGAAGACAAAATCATGAAATTAAAAACTCAAATTGATACTAAAAATAACGATATTTCAAAACTTGAAGCTGACGTCATGAAAAATAAAGAAGATTTCTTAAATTCTATAAATGAAAATGGATTTAGTAGTATTGAAGATTACATAAATTTTAAATTGCCTGAGAGTGAATATAATAAGAGAAATCAACTTTTGGAAAGTAAAAGAGACGATTATAGATTTTTAAAATCAAGCATATCAAATTTGAAAAAAGAGATTGGGTCTAATGATTCCATGGAAATTGAAAATATTAATAATCACCTAACTGAATTAATACAAAAGCTTAATGAAGTTGGGGAGTTAGAGAGAGAGCTCTCTAACAAAATCACGTTACTGAAGAATGTTAAAGATAACATAATGTCAATTGATAAAAATATTTCTGAGCTCGATAAATATAGAACTAACCTAAACGAATTGAGCAAGATATCAAACGGAAACAATAAATATAAAATTAGTTTTGAGAGATATATTTTGGGAATTTACTTTAAGGAGATAATAGCTGCTGCCAATATACGTTTTTTGAAATTAACAAATGGTCGCTATCTATTTAGGCATATGAAAGAGAGGTTTGATTTAAGGGTTCAGCAAGGATTAGATGTTAGCGTATTTGATAATTACACTTCAAGTGAACGTAAAATAAATACATTATCAGGAGGGGAAAGCTTCAAGGCATCACTTTCTTTGGCACTTGGTCTTTCTGATGTTATTCAAAGGCATTCGGGAGGTATATCAATAGATACATTATTTATAGATGAGGGATTTGGTTCTCTTGATTCAGATTCGTTACAAAATGCACTTGACTGTTTAGTGGATGCTAATAGTGAGTCTAAACTCATAGGGATAATATCTCATGTACAGGAGCTGAAAGATTTTATAAATTCTAAGATTGAAGTTTTGGACTCAGTAAATGGAAGCAGAATAAAACTAAATGAATAGGGGGAGGAGAAAAGTTTTAGGTAGGGTGTATAAATAAATCTAAAATTGTAATAATAATAGAGAACTCCTTTTAAAAAATATATTTAATTAATTTTCTTATCCTCTTAATTTTAAAGGTGTATTACTTAAAGTATTACACACCGTATTTTCAAAAGACTTAAAATAGCATTTGTAAAGATATAATAAATTCTGTTTGACAGAGTTTATTATATTTTTTTATAAAAAATGGCGACATACATTAGTATATCGCTAAATTTTAAAAAACTACTTATTCAAAATACGATTCCATTTACTGGCTTTTTTTGAGAGTCATTATTATCATCTTTGTTAGGGGTAGAATTCTTATCATTATTATTTATTATAGAGCCTATTGATATTCCAATTCCGGTAGAAGATAAAATAGTTATCCCAATTAGACTTCCTGTGATAATTCCATTTCCACCAAGATATTTTTTAAAGGGATTAGGAGTATTTGGATTTTTATTAATTGGCATTGCTTTTGTACGCAATGGAGTTAATAAAGAACTTGAAGCTTGAGTGGCAACGATTGAAGCAATAATTATAGCTGGTAGCTTTAATTTATTGTTTTTCATTGTAAATGAAAAGCCTCCTTAAAGAGAGATTTAGGTTTATAATGTTAATCGAACCCTTCGTCGTATATCGTACATAATTATGGAAAACTTTATATTTTGTCTAATATTTAAGTTTAGGAGGATTTATGGATTTATTTGAGAAAACAGTTTCAAATGAGATAGTTTATAAAGGTGAAATTTTTAATGTAGAAAAGATAAAAGTTTCACTTCCAGATGGAAATATATCAAATAGAGATGTCGTTAGACATAACGGTGGTGTAGCAATTGTAGCAATGAGAGATAATGGAAAAATATTGTTTGTTGAGCAGTTTAGAAAAGCAATAGATACAGTATTGATTGAAATACCAGCAGGAAAATTAGAAAAAGGTGAAGATCCATTTGAATGTGCTATAAGGGAGCTTGAGGAAGAGACAGGATATAAATCTGATAATGTAAAATTTATTGGTAAGATTGTAATGGCACCTGGATTTTCGGATGAGATAATTTATATTTATTTTGCAAGAGATTTATATAAAGGAAGAAAAGGAGGAGATGATGATGAATTTATAAATTTGTACGAATTTGATCTTTTAGAAACGAGTTCCATGATAGAAAGTGGAAAGATATTTGATAGCAAAACCATATGTGCAATAAAATTTTTGGAAAAATTCATTTCTTGTAAATAGAAAAAAAGATTTTTACTTTATGTAATTAATAAAATCATCCTCTCATATTTATTAAAATGGGGGGATAAAAGTATGATAAGAAGTAGAAATTTATCATCGGGACTAAGGGAGAGTTATAGCAAAAATTTTATTATTTATACTGTAGTATTTCTATTTCTACTTTCGGGATTTTTAATAGGGGTTTATTTATTTACATATTTAGATTCAGAGATTGTTACTTATCTTAAGAATGATTTTATTGACTATATGAAAACAATTAATTCTGGAAATTTCAGTATAAGCTATGTATTGCAGACATCATTTTTGTCGTCTGTAGTTCCTATTGTGATTTTTATTTTGTTTAGCACGAACATAATTTTTTCACCAATTACTCTAGTTATTTTGTCATTGAAGGGTTTTACATTGGGATTTACAGTAACGTTTATGCTAACAAATTTTGATCTTAAAGGAGTTTTGTTAACAGTTCTTACAATAATAATTCCTAACATAATAACGATGTTTTTATATGTTTTACTATGTGTAAAGAGTATATCAAGAGGAATATCTAGAACAAGACTTAGAGGAAGATTTTCCACTAATGATAATTGCATATCCATAAAGTTTTTAAGTTTATTTATTTTTGTAAGCATTTTAACTTCTTTGTTATTTCAATGTCTTATTACACCATTTATAATCAAATTGATATTCTAAAAACTCAGGAGGGCTTATGAGGATTGTAGATATTATAGATAAAAAGAAGAATGGACTTGAACTGACGAAAGAAGAGATAACTTACTTTATAAATGAATATACTTGCGGTAATATTCCTGATTATCAAGCGTCCGCTCTAATTATGGCTATGTTTATAAATGGAATGTCTGATAGTGAAACAAGTGATTTAACGTTTGCTATGGCGTTTTCTGGTCAAGTGTTGAATTTAAGTGATATTGATGGAATTAAGGTAGACAAACATTCAACAGGTGGGGTTGGAGATAAGGTATCGCTCATTATATCACCTATAGTTGCAGAATTTGGGATTCCAGTAGCAAAAATGAGTGGACGTGGATTAGGGTTTTCTGGAGGAACTATAGACAAACTTGAATCAATAGATGGTTTTAGAACCAGTATGACAACTGATGAATTTAAAAATCAGATAAAGAAACATGGCATAGTTATTGCTGGTCAGACTGGTGATCTTGCCCCAGCTGATAAAAAGATATATGCTCTTAGGGATGTAACAGCTACAGTAGATAGTATACCGTTAATAGCGTCGAGTGTAATGAGTAAGAAGATAGCCTCTGGTGCTGATGCTATCGTTTTGGATGTTAAAGTTGGAAGTGGAGCATTCATGAAAACATTAACAGAAGCAGAGAAACTCGCAAATGCTACGTTGGATATAGGGAAAAAATTAGGTAAGAAAGTTATTTGTATAATATCTGGCATGGATGAACCGCTCGGAAATGGAGTAGGAAATATAATAGAAGTTAGAGAGGTATTAGATATCTTAAAGGGAAAT
This sequence comes from Anisomitus miae (SeqCode), assembly GCF_054906395.1. Lineage (NCBI taxonomy): Bacteria > Bacillati > Bacillota > Clostridia > Eubacteriales > Clostridiaceae > Anisomitus (SeqCode) > Anisomitus miae (SeqCode). The sequence goes on along the minus strand of NZ_JBRACL010000008.1, from coordinate 112,561 downwards.
GGTCCTGAAGATTTAATGGAAGTATCTTTGACTATAGCATCTGCCATGATTTATTTAGGAGGAAAGTCCAGTTCAATGGAGGAGGCAAGGGAAAAGATATTATATAAAATTAAAGATGGAAGTGTATACAATAGATTTATACAATGGATTTCTTCTCAGGGAGGAGATATATCTATTTTTGATGATATAGAGAACTATAAATTAGCTTCTAAGATTGATGTGTTTAAAGCAGATAGAGATGGATATATTGATTCCATGAACACAGAAGAAATTGGCAAAATTTGTGTAGTCTTGGGTGCGGGTAGAGAAACTAAAGATAGCGTGATAGATCCATCGGTTGGACTCGTTTTTGATAAGAAGGTTTCAGATTATGTGAAAGCTGGAGACGTTATATGTTATATTCATCATAATAATTTTAAAGATATTGACTCGATACAGAGGAAATTGAGAGAAATAATTAAAATTTCTGATCAATGTAGAACAAAGAATGAATTAATTTACAAGATTAAAAAATAAAAATTAACATTATAACCATATTAAATAATATCACAATAATTGGTGATTATATTTGTATGGTTATTTTTTTTGTCAATAGGAGGATTATTCATGAGAATATTTAGGTCAATTTTATTCGGTGTTTTGTGTTCGTTTGTGGTTAGTTGTTTTCCAGTGAAAGCTATGAATGATTCCACTCAAGGAATAGATGTTGAGGCAAAATCTGCTATACTAATGGAAGCAGAATCAGGAAAAATTGTTTTTGATAAGAATTCGAAGGAGAAATTTGCTCCTGCCTCAGTAACTAAGATAATGACTATGCTTTTGACCATGGAAGCAATCGATAGCGGAAAAATTAAATTAGATGACGTAGTGACAATAACTGAAAATGCTCAAAAAATGGGTGGTAGTACTATGCTTTTGGAGGCAGGAGAGCTTAGGACTGTTGAAGATCTTTTAAAGGGCGTAGCCATAGCTTCTGGGAATGATGCAGCGGTTGCACTAGCCGAATATCTTAGTGGTACGGTTGATAATTTTGTAAAAAGCATGAATGCAAGGGCTAAAGAACTTGGGATGAAAGATACTACATTTCAAAATCCCACTGGACTTCCAACAGATAATCATTTGACTACAGCTTACGATATATCGATTATGTCAAGAGAGCTTTTGAAGCATGAAGGCATACTGAAATATAGTGGTACATATATGGAAACTATTTCCGCAAATAGAAAGACTCCAATAGAACTTGTAAACCATAATAAATTGGTTAGGTTCTTTAATGGATGCGATGGATTGAAAACTGGATTTACAAACGAGGCAAAGTATTGCATATCTGCAACTGCACAAAGAAATGATGTTAGAATGCTTGCTATTATAATGGGAGCACCAACTTATAAAATAAGAAATAGAGATGCAAGCATGTTATTGAATTATGGTTTTTCTATATTTGAAAGAAAAGAATTGATATCTCAAGATTCAGACATATCTGAGTTTCAGTTTGGTAATCGTAAAGATAATTTTGTCATCTTGAAGGCAAAGCAGTCACTTAATGTTGTTGTTGAGAAGGGAAAAGAACCTAAAATATCAACTAAACTTAACATAGATAAAAATAAAAAGAGCATAAAGCAAGGTGAAGTGTTAGGGGAAGCCGTAGTTTTAGTAGACGGGAAAGAAGTAGGAAAAGTTGAAGTTTATAGCGATCGTGATTTGAAAGTAAATAGTTTAATGGATAAGATTTTTGGTTTCTTTAAAAATGATTCTGATGAAGAAGAGAGTTTAGAAGAGAAGTAATATTTAAAATAGAGTAATTGTTCCGATTACTCTATTTTTTATTTTTTTGGTATAATAAATAAAATCAAATTTTATTTAGTTATAAGGGTTTGAAATTTGGAATGAATATAAAAATAGAAAATTTTGAAGGACCGTTTGATTTGCTGCTACACTTAATTAAAAAAAATAAAATGGATATCCATAATGTAAACATTTATGATATAACAGTTCAGTACATAGATTACATAAATAAGTTGAAGGAAATAGATTTGGATTTAGCATCTGAATTCATCGTCATGGCAGCGACACTAATTGAAATAAAATCTCGTTCCCTTTTACCTAGAAAGACGAGAGCTGAAAACAAAGATTCTCAAAGTGAAGAAGATTTACAGAGTACGTTATTTGATAAACTCTTAGAGTATAGGAAATTTAAACGAATTTCTCAATATATGTTGTCCAAATATGTATCTGAGGGAAATTCCTATTTTAAAAAGCCAGAAATAATATTTCAAAAAAAAGATTTGAATATAGACTTGAATGAAATATTCAAAGGAATGGATATTATGGATTTTTACGTGAAGTATAAATATTTGATAAATTCATATAATCAAAAGCAAAATTCTTCAAATCCTATTAAAACCAATATTTATATAGATAAATTCAAGGTAGAGGATAAAATTAAATATCTAAAGGAAAGAGATGAAACCATAATAAAGTTTGATGATATTGTGAAATCTTGTAAAGAGAAAATTGAAATAATCGTTACGTTTATTGCTATTTTAGAGCTTGTTAAGCAAAAATATTTTAAGGTTATTCAAGTTGATCGATTTAGAAATATAATAATTCAAAAAAATCAGGAAGTTGGTGAGGAAATTTTATATGAATGAATTGGAATTTGATATGGATTTAATGGAGATTTACTTTTCTGCTATAGAATCAATACTTTTTGTCCATGGCGATCCTATTTCTATTAAAAACATAAGTAGCATTTTAGATGAGGATATGGAGACTATTAGTAAAATTATGGATGAGTTTGAAGAATTATACAATAGACCAAACAGAGGAATAAAGTTATTTCGTATAGATGATAAATATCAATTGGGAACAAAACCGGAAAATGAGAAATATATATCTAAGCTTTTAAAAACTAATCAGCGTCAGTCTCTTTCTCAGGCAGCTATAGAAACTCTTTCAATAGTTTCGTATAAGCAGCCAATAACTAAAATTGAGATTGAGGAAATACGAGGTGTGAGAAGTGATAAAGCAATCCAAACACTTTTAGAGAAAGATTTAATCAAGGAATCCGGAAGACTTGAAGTCGCAGGACGACCAATTCTATATGGGACTACAGATAATTTTCTAAAGCAATTTGGAATTAAGAAATTAGAGGAACTTCCAAATCTTGATGATAGTGATAGTCTGGAGGACTAAATTGCACCAATTATATAACCAATAACAAATACCAAAACACAAAATGCTATTCTTCGTACTAGGTATATTGAATATTTCGACATATAAACTACTCCTTTTTAAAAATGTTAATACAATTATAACAGATTTAGGTTATATTAGAACAAAAAAATAAAGAAACCAAGTAAGAGTCATAATCGCAGTTTTAATAAGCTATATACGTGCTTAAACTTTATACATGATAAATGTTTAATTTTAATATAAACATAAATACAAAGTCTAATTTTATGATTCTTAAATGGTTTCTACGCTAACTATATTAACCACTTTAAATTATTTTATTCAATCTTAAAACACTAATATACAAGTTTTAAATAAAGTCTGCCTTGTAATTTTCAATAAACAGTTTCCTTTCGCCATTCTCTTCAATTAGTGATAACGGTATTCCAAGTTTCCCACTTATTTTGCACTCTTCGAAAATATCAAAATTATCTCTAAAATATAAAAATTGTTTAAGGTTACTCATACTTTCGGGTATATCTATGTATTCAAATTTTATATTTTTGTTTGAAAGATCCTCTTTCAACATAGTACAAGCTTGTCATTGATTATTTCCATAAATCTTTATGTTACGCATTTTAAAATCCTCCTCATTATGGTAGATAATTCTTGTTTATTTCAATTGTTTGTTCTCTATCAGCACCTACAGAAATTATTGAAACTTTTATACCGGTAATTTCTTCTATTTTGAATATATAGTTTTTAGCATTTGTGGGTAGATCGTCAAACGATTTTACGTTTGAAATATTGCTATCCCATCCATTTAGTTCTATGTAAATGGGTTTACACTTACTAAATTCATCTATTGTTGAAGGTATGTAATCTATCTCTTTTCCATTTAGTAAATAAGATGTACATATTTTGATTTTATCAATGCCAGTTAAAACGTCAAGAAGTGTTATAGCTAAGTTTGTTACTCCAGAGATTCTTTTTCCATGTTTCAAAATTACCGCATCGAGCCAACCGATTCTTCGAGGTCTACCTGTTGTTGTACCATATTCATGAGCAATTTCACGAATCTTGTTTGATGTATCAGAATTCATTTCTGTTGGGAACACACCCTCTCCAACACGAGTTGAATATGATTTTGATATTCCCAAAACTTTATTTATACTTTGGGGAGGTATTCCACAATTTATTGCCACAGATGATGCTGATGGTGATGAACTTGTAACATAAGGATATGTGCCATGGTCTAAGCAAAGCATTATACCTTGAGCTCCTTCAAATAATATTTTCTTGTTATCACCAAAGCATGAAGACAAAAATAGGGAAGTGTCTTTTACATATGGTCTTATTGTATTTGCATAAGAAATATATTTACTAAAAATTTCATCGATACTAAATTGAATTGAGTTGAACGCTAGTAGAATTTTGTTTATGTATTTCAAGTTTGAAGAGAGTTTCTCATAGAAGGAAAGTTCATCCATTAAATCGCCAATTCGGATTCCTATTCTCATCGATTTGTCCATATAGCATGGTCCAATTCCTTTTTTAGTTGTACCGACTTTATTATTTCCCTTTAGAGTTTCAAAAATTTCATCCAGTTTTATATGGTATGGAAATAATACGTGAGCTCGATCTGAGATATGTAAATTTTCGCAATTAAAGTCTTGGGATTTTAAAAAATTGATTTCTGTCACAAGGGATTCCGGATTTATCACCATACCATTTGACATAATGTTTTCTATTTTATTATTGAATATCCCAGATGGAATTAAGTTTAGTGCGTATTTATTGTTATTGAATTTTATTGTGTGGCCTGCGTTGTTTCCTCCTTGGAATCTTACGCATACGTCAAAATTCTTACAAAGGTAATCTGTAATTTTGCCTTTTCCTTCATCGCCCCATCCCATACCAACAATTACTAATGAATTCATTTAAAGTTCTCCTAACTACAAAATATAAAATTAAGAATGATGGTTTTAGCTTTCAGCGTTTTAATTATAACAAATTTTATAGAATTTAGGTTGATTTTTAGTTAAAATTACTTGAGGAATTAATTTTAAGAATTTTTCAAGGAGTAAATATGATTGATAGATATTCGAGAAAGATAATGTGTGATATTTGGTCCGACAAAAATAAGTTCGAATCTTGGTTGAAGGTTGAGCTTTTATCTAGCGAGGCTTTTAGCGAACTTGGAATTGTCCCCAAGGACGATATGAAGAAACTACAGAAGAATAGTAAAATTAATTTAGATAGAATACATGAATTGGAAAGGGAAACTTTTCATGATGTTGTTGCATTCACACGCTCTTTAAGTGAGGGACTTGGAGAGGAGAAGAAATGGATACATTATGGATTGACCAGTACTGATGTGGTTGATACCGCTTATGGTTACATATTGAAGCAGGTAAATGAAATCTTGAAAGATGATATTACAAGATTGTTGGGAATTTTGAAATTAAAGGCTATCAAATACAAAAACACTCCATGTATAGGTCGAACTCATGGAGTCCATGCTGATATCACAAGTTTTGGACTTAAGTTTGCACTTTGGTACGATGAGATGAAAAGAAATCTTTGTAGGTTTGAATCAGTTTCAGAGGAAGTGGAGGTTGGAAAAATAAGTGGTGCTGTTGGGACCTTTGCCAATACAGATCCGTTTGTACAGGATTACGTTTGTGATAAATTGGGAATTGCCTCTTCCAATATTTCAACTCAAACCCTTCAAAGGGATAGGCATGCTGCATATGTTTCTATAATTTCACTGATAGGATGTACTCTTGAAAAGATTGCAACAGAGATAAGGCATCTTCAAAGAACGGAAGTCCGTGAAGTTGAGGAATCATTTTCAAAAGGTCAAAAAGGATCGAGTGCTATGCCACATAAAAGAAATCCCATATCGAGTGAAAATATATCGGGATGTGCAAGAGTCTTAAGGGGATATGCATTATCATGTTTTGAAAATGTTACTCTTTGGCATGAGAGAGATATTTCTCATTCTAGTGCTGAAAGAATAATATTACCTGATGCTACTACGTTGCTTGACTATATGTTAAATAGAGCGTACAAAATTATAGAAAACCTTGTGGTATTTGAGGAAAATATGATATCAAATATTTATAAGACTAATGGCGTTATATTTTCGCAACGAATATTGACAAAATTAATTGATAAAGGATTGGCTAGGGAACAGGCTTATGATATTGTGCAACCATTATCTATGGAGTCTTGGATACATAATAGGGATTTTATGGATATTTTACTGGGCAATACCCAAATAATAAAATATTTATCTGAAGATGAGATTAAGGATGGATTCTCTTTGGATTTTCATTTGCGTAATGTTGATAGGATTCTAAAAAGAGTTGGTATTTTGTGTGAGGAGGGAGAAGATGACCTCAATAAAAGAGATTGAAGTAAGGTATTCAGAGACGGATCAAATGGGAATTGTATATCATGCAAATTATCTTGCGTGGATGGAGATGGGAAGAACGACCTTTTTAAAGGATATAGGATTTAATATAATAGGACTTGAAGAAATGGGATATATATTTCCTGTTTATGCTATGGATATAAAATTTATAAATGCCACAAGATACGGGGAAAATATAAGGGTTGAAACCGTTGCTTATGAAATAGGAAAATTGAGAACCATTTATATGCAAACAATCCTTAATGACAATGATGAAATTAAGGTTAAGGCAACAGTCACAATCGTTTGTGTAAGAAAATCAAATTTCAAGGCTGTGCGTATTGATAAAGAACTTAAAGATTTGTACAATTCACTTCATTTAAATAAGAATTTTTAATGTGGTTTTGTCTATAAACGAAATCACATTTTCTTCTTCCATACTTTTAAGTTCTCTTGATATTGATCCACGAGCTATGCCCAAAATTTTTGATAACTCGGTTTTTGTATGATTAATTTTTGTTATGCCGTCTTTTATATTTTTATAAAAGTAGAACATTAATTTGGTTCTTACGTTTTTAGAGTTTAATATTTTAACTTTATCCCTTAAAAAAAGTACGTTATTCGAAAGCATCTCTATGAAATTGTTCATAAAGTTCATATCCTCTTCGAGCATTTTCCTAATTTGGTCAAAGGGAATATGAATGATTTGAGAATCTTCATGTGCTATTAGAGTAAAGGGATAATTTTTATTTTTAGAGCCGTATAGGGAACAACCGAATGAATCGTTTTTCTCACAAAGCTTTACATAAAGAATATCTCCGTCTTCTGAAATTTCACTTATGTACAGAGAGCCGTTCAATACAAAACTTACACATTTGCACTGTTGATATTCCTGAACAACTATGGAATCTTTTTTGTAACAGCTTATATTGATGTGCCCATTGCTCAATAGTTCCTTCATTAATTCGATATTTGAGTTTTTGAATAAAGGATTTTCAAATAAGTTATTTGGTATCATAAACAAACCTCTAGAAATTTTACTTTATTTAACACAAGTTACACTTTTGTTTTCTAACAATTAGTATACTTTAATTGATTTTAGAATTCAATTGAGGAGGAAATTCTGTGAGTATGTTTTGTTATCAATGTCAAGAGGCTTCACGAGGTATTGGATGTACGATTTTAGGAGTTTGTGGAAAGAATGAAAATGTTGCGAAGTTATTGGATTTTTTAGTTTATGCTGTTGGGAAAATTTCAAGTGCAGTAATTGAAAATAAATTAAATATAAATCATATAAGCAATGTTAATAGAGCTGTGATTGAATCTCTTTTTATGAGTATTACAAATGTAAATTTTGATGAAGAAGATATATTTAATCAAATTAAGAAAAACATTTTAATCGAAAATGAAATCAAAGGAAATAGTGAACATGAATTTGGAAATTTAACGAAGGAAGAAATTTTGAAGATTGCTGATGAAGTTGGAGTGTTGAATGAAATTAACGAAGATATAAGATCAGTAAAGCAAATGATCGTTTATGGAATTAAAGGAATGGCAGCTTATGTTAGCCATGCTTTTGTTTTAGGTTGTGAGGATTATGAGATTTACAAATTTATCTATGAGTCTTTTTATAAAATTTCAAATTGCGAAATGACACTTGATGATCTTATAAATTTGGTGTTTGAAACCGGTAAATTTGGAATTAGAGCAATGGAAATTTTAGATAACGCAAATACAAGTAGATATGGACATCCTGAAATAACAGAGATTAATATTGGCACGAGGAATAGACCAGGGATTTTAGTTTCTGGACACGACCTCAGAGATATGGAAGATTTGCTTGATCAAATTGAGGGAGAAGACATTGATGTTTATACGCATGGTGAGATGCTTCCAGTTCACACATACCCTTATTTTAAAAAATATAAAAACCTATATGGAAATTATGGTGGTGCGTGGCATAGACAATTGGATGATTTTGGCACATTCAAAGGACCAATTTTATTTACTACCAATTGTATAGTGTCTCCACAGAATGAGGAAATTAAGAATAGAATTTTTACTACAGGTTCTGTTGGATATCCAGGGTGTAAACATATAAATACGACGAAAGATGGTAGGAAAGATTTCAGTGAGGTTATTAATATGGCAAAGGAATGTTCTCCACCAATTGAAATAGAAAGTGGAAATATCGTAGGAGGATTTGCACATAGACAGGTAAAGCAACTTATGGATAAACTTATTGAAAATATAAAAAGTGGTAATATAAAAGAGTTTGTTGTAATGGCAGGATGTGATGGAAGGATGAAGTCGAGAGAGTATTACACAGAAAAAGCAAAAAGTCTTCCAAAGGATTCGATTATATTAACTGCTGGTTGTGCAAAGTATAGGTATAATAAATTGGATTTGGGGAATGTGAATGGCATTCCGAGGATTTTAGATTCAGGTCAATGTAATGATTCGTATTCAATAGTTCGTATTGCTATGGAATTACAAAAGCAATTTAAGTTAGAGGATATTAATGATTTACCTATTCAGTATGATATTGCATGGTATGAGCAGAAAGCAGTTATAGTTTTGCTTTCACTTCTGTATTTGGGTGTTAAGAATATAAAATTAGGTCCAACTCTTCCTGCATTTTTGTCTCCAAACGTTAAGAATTTTTTGATAGAAAGATTTATGGTTTCTACAATTTAACTTTTAAGAGTTTTAGATTTTAAAACACATACACTTTGTATGTGTTTTTTTGTTAATAATATTGGAAATAAATTTATATTCCCAAATTGAATATAATCAAATCTTATACCAATACTAACTGTATAGTAATTTATTGTCTAAGGAAGGTAAGCAGATGAAGAAAGATAATTTGAGTATCATTGGTATTGTAGTTGGGATTGCCATGCTTTTGTATGCTGTTAGTGGAGGGAGAACCTCGCTTATGGCTTTTGTAGACGTAAAATCATTTGTAATTGTTATAGGTGGTTCATTTGCTGCGATGTTGGTAAGTTTTTCCTTACAAGAGATAAAGAGTATAGGTAAATTTTTTTCAGTGGTTACTAGGGATACAAATAGAGATAAGATTTCTTTTATAGAAAATATTATAAATATTTCAAAGAAGTCTAGAAAAGAGGGTATGTTATCCCTGGAAACTGAAATTGAAAAAATGGAAGACGAATTTTTAAAGCAAGGTATTAAACTTATTGTAGATGGTGCTGAAGAGGATACCTTACTAGCTATTCTGGAAAGTGAAATTGAAAATTATGAAGAGAGAATGAGGCAAGGAGTCAGATTTTTCAAACAGTGGGGTGCTTATGCTCCGGCATTTGGTATGATAGGAACTTTGGTTGGATTGATTCAATTGCTTGGTAATATGGAAGATATAACAAAACTTGTTGCTGGTATGGCGGTTGCGTTAATAACTACACTGTATGGTTCTATAGCCGCTAACTTGGTTTTACTTCCGATTGCAGATAAGATTTCATTGAATAGTTCGAAGTTAGTTGATTTTATAAATTTTCAGTATAGAGCGATAAAATGTATAAGAATGGGGTACACTCCAAAAATGATACAGGAAATTTTAAGTACCTATTTAGATGATAAGGAGAAAGTTGTTTTGGAAGATAAAATGAAAAATTCGAACAAGAAATAATCTGGCGAGGTGAATTAGTTGTCGAAGAAGAAGCAAGAAGAGCAAGGTGGAGGAGCCCCTGACTGGATAGTAACCTTTTCTGATACTATGACTTTGCTTATGGTATTTTTTATATTACTGTTTTCTATGTCTACAGTTGATGAGAAGAAGGAAGTAAAACTTACATCTGCATTTAATAAAATCCTTAATGGCGGTGGTGATAATCCGATACTTGGAGAAGGTGTTGGAGATGATATATTAATGAACGATACGGGCAATGTTCAGAATTCTGATAACATTGAGGAATTATTAGGGACTCTCAATAAGTTAATTAAGCAAAAGGAATTGCAAGATTATATTTTTGTTGAAAAAGTTGAGAGAGGAGTGTCAATGGTTCTCGTTGATTCTTTACTTTTCGAATCTGGTAAAGCGGATTTGAAATATGAAAGTAGAGAGTTATTAGTTGATATTGCAGAGGTATTAAACGAAGTTGATAATCAAATTGTCATAGAAGGTCATACAGACAATGTTCCTATAAGTACTTATATGTTTGCTAGTAACTGGGAGTTGTCTACAGCAAGGGCTGTAGTTGTTACTAGATTCTTAGTTGAAAGTTCGGGAATTAATCCAGTTAGAATTTCTGCTCAAGGATATGGTGAATATAGACCGATTGTTTTAAATGATACAGCAGAAAATAAATCTAAAAATAGACGTGTAAATGTTTTGATTTTGAATAAGTCAGAAGGGTGATATTATGGCCAAGGATAATCAAAAGAAATTCAATAAAGGTATGTTAATAATAATTGTTATTTTGTTATTAATTATAGTTATAGGAGGGGTTGCAGGATTTTTTATAATTAGTAAAGCTTTGAGCAATGGAGAAATAAAAGAGAGGAAAATTGTTGAGCAGGTTCTAAATTTTGAAGAAATTATTGTTAACATAAACGACGTATCATCTAATAAATATGCTAAATTTACATTAGCAGTTACGTATGATTCTAAGAACAAGGGAATACTCGAAGATATAAATTCGAACATACATAAAATAAAAGATGGTATTATATCAATTTTTAAAGAGAAGAAAGTCAGTGATATTGATGATAGTTACGGAATTGAACAAATAAAACAAGAGATAAAGCAAAAAATAAACTCTATACTTGAAGACAATGAAATAATATCAGTATATTTCACAGATTTGATAATTCATTAAAATTACATAATATGAGATATTTATGAATTTATTAGCGTTAATTTTAATTATGATTTTGTTGTTTCTTGTTTACGTGAAGGTCAATTTTAAGAATTTTAGTTCTCAAAATAAGGTCGTAAAGATTATTTGTAAAACTCCAATATCTAAAGATAGTTATATTTTGATTGTAAAAATAATGACAAAATATTATTTATGTTCTTCTACGCAAAGTGAATTTAGGGTAATTGAAAATGTGGATGAGACTGAACTAAATAACTATTTAAATTTAAAAAAGGAAGTACTATCTAAAGAGGAGTAGATTTTATGAAGAAAAAATTTAATGCGATATTTGGTTTAGTAGTTTTATTAACTTTAGGAACTTGTTGTAAAGTAAATGCATCTGCAATTTTTCAGAATGATAGTATAGAGGGATTTATTGATAAAAATATTGAGCTTATGGTATTTTTGACATTATTAACAATTTTACCTATGCTTGTAATAATGACTACTAGCTTTACAAGAGTGATTGTTACCTTTGCATTTTTGAAGAATGCATCTGGATTACAGAATTCTATTCCAAGTATAGTATTAATTGGAATTTCTATTATGTTAACAATTTTTATAATGTCTCCTGTTGGACAGAGAATAAATAGTGAAGCTATAGCTCCTTATATAAATAAAGAGATTTCTGTACAAGAGGCATACAATAGGGGAATAATTCCAATTAAAGATTTTATGTTTAAACAAACGAGAAAAGATGATTTGGAGTTATTTATCGAGCTATCAAAATATAGTGGAGATGTAACTTCAAGTGCTTTACCGATCACAACCCTTATGTCGGCTTTTGTTTTAAGTGAGCTGAAGACATCTTTTCAAATTGGCTTTTTGATATTTATACCATTTTTAATTATTGATATAGTTGTAGCGAGCATACTCATGTCCATGGGAATGATGATGGTTTCTCCAGCAATAATTTCTTTACCATTTAAGATACTTTTAATTGTACTTGTTGATGGATGGAAACTTGTAATTAGATCGGTATTTTTAAGTTTTGGGGGAATTTTATGAGTCAAAATTTAACGATTTTAGTTATAAGAAAAGCTATGATAGTTGGATTTAAGATATCTATGCCATTTTTGATAGTCACTATGATAATCGGGATCATTATAAGTATACTTCAGGCGGTTACACACCTAAATGATCAAAGTTTGACATTCGTACCTAAAGTTTTAATAACAGGAATTATGGGACTTATGTTAGCTCCGTTTATAATTAAACAAATGACTATTTTCACAAATTTGTTGTTTGATATAATCGAAAAAATTACAACTGGTTAGGTGTGGTATTTCTGATTTGTGATTTAGACTTCAAAATTTTAATCCTTATTTTTATAAGAGTTACTTCTTTCTTTGTGGTTTCTCCAGTATTCTTTCCAAAAGGTATACATAATATTTTTAAAATTGTATTTTCATTTGTTTTATCATTGATAGTATTTTCTATGGTATCTCCTAGTGCAAAAATTATTGTATATAGTGGGGTGCAGTATATTTTTTTAATATTTTCTGAAGTAATAGTAGGAGTTTCAATAGGAATTTTCACTAATTTAATATTTAATTTATTTAGTTCAGTCGGAGCAATGTTGGATTCTCAGGGAGGTTTTTCTTCATCAGAAATATTCGATCCAATTACGAATAATAGTTCAGGAATAATTGAAAGACTGTTTTATTGGATAGCGTTAACTACATTTCTAATTTTAAATGGTCATCATTATTTCATAAGAGCATTTATTTTGAGTTATGAGAAAATTAGAGTTGGAGATTTGAATTTTACCGAAAATTTCATTAACAGTTTTATAAATGCAATGGCTGTACTTTTTAGAGTTTCCGTTATGATTGTAATTCCAATAATAGTCATACTGATATTTGTGGATATTATTTTAGGAATAATATCTAGAATAATTCCTAAAATAAACATTATAGTTATAAGCTTTCCATTGAAGATATTAATTACAATAAGTCTACTTATTTTAAGTATAGAATTTATTTTTAATAGATTCTCAAATATATATTTTGATTTTAATAATTTAATTTTTAAGATATTTTCCTTTGCACCGATTTTTTTTGTATTTTCAGATGACAAAACTGAAGAGCCTACTCAACAAAAAATTAAGAAGACAAGAGAAGAAGGGAATGTTGCAAAATCAACATTTCTAGTTTCAGCTATATCTTTTGTGGGAATTATTTTAATTATTTTTATAGGAAGTTACATATTAAACGAATTAAAAGGTATTTTAGTTTATTTTCTTAGAGATGGTATTTCATATAATTATGGTCCTTATGATGTTGTGGATGTTTTCAAATCTATAACGTTTAAGTCTATGGTTTTGATAATTGTTCCAGGGCTTATTTTTGTAGGGCTTGCTATAATTTCGAATTTCATACAGACAGGATTTTTAATAACGCCTAAGGCTTTGAAACCATCTTTTAAAAGTCTGAATCCTTTGAGCAATATCAAAAGTATTTTTAACATTAAATCTTTATTTGATTTGCTTAGGGATTTAGTTGTTATAGGTATTTTATGTTACATAGCGTATAGGTTTATCCGTAATAATGTAGATGAGTTTTTTAGAATTTCAAATTTTAAAATTAAGTATTCATTTTCTTCATTGATACCTTTATTCATGAATATATTTTTCAAAATATTTATGGTAGTTGGAGTAATTGGAATATTAGATTTTGCGATTGAGAAATTCAGATACAAGAAAAAACTCAAAATGACAAAGCAGGAAGTCAAAGAAGAATTTAAACAAATGGAAGGGGACCCAGAAGTCAAATCGCAAATAAGGCAAAAGGCAAAGCAGATAATTATGCAAAACATGGTTTCAAATGTAAAAAACTCATCTGTTGTAATAACTAATCCTACTCATATTTCCGTTGCACTTAGGTACGAGCAAGGTAAGGATTTAGCTCCTGTTCTTGTTGCAAAAGGGATTGATTATATGGCTTATAAAATTAGGGAGATAGCTCAAGAAAATGATATTCCAATGGTTGAAAATAAGTATTTGGCTAGGTTTATTTATAAAAATGTTGAACTCGACCAAGAGATACCTCAGGAAATATATAGGTCAGTTGCAGATATCTTAACTCATATTTTCAAATTAAATAAGAGAAGATAATAATTGAGAAAATATCATAGGAAGGAATTTTGAAAATTGGACAATGTGAAAACTTTAGGCGGACTTACGAAAAAGGATATATTAGATGTGGCTGTGGCAGCTGGGATAATTGGCATTGTGCTTATGATAATTATTCCTATGCCGTCATTCGTTTTAGATATACTGATAGCTGTTAATATAACAGTGTCTGTAGTTGTATTGCTCATAACTATATTTGCTACAGAAGTTCTCCAATTTTCAATTTTCCCGAGTGTCCTATTGGTGACAACGCTTTTTCGATTAGCGATAAATGTTTCTTCAACGAGGCTAATACTCTCCCAAGCTGATGGGGGAAGTATAATAGAAGCCTTTGGGGATTTTGTAATAGGTGGGAATTATGTTGTTGGTATAATTATATTTTTGATTATAGTTATAATACAGTTTTTAGTTATAACAAATGGTGCAGGAAGAGTTTCTGAAGTTTCAGCTAGGTTTACTTTAGATGCTATGCCTGGAAAGCAAATGAGCATTGATGCCGATTTGAATTCGGGAATCATAACAGAGGATGAGGCCAAGAGGCGTAGGAAGAATTTACAGCTCGAGGCGGATTTTTATGGTTCTATGGATGGTGCCTCAAAGTTTGTTAAAGGTGATGCCATTGCTGGAATAGTTGTAACGCTCATAAATGTTATTGCTGGGATTGTTATTGGAACTTTGATGCTTAAAATGGAAATTTCTGAAGCTGCTTCTACATATGTTCGATTGACGGTTGGAGATGGATTAGTATCTCAAATTCCCGCACTCTTAATATCAACAGCATCCGGAATAATTGTGACAAGGTCAGGGGATGATATAAACCTAAGTAGCCTTATTACAAAACAGTTTTCGGCATTTCCTATTGTGTTAATTACATCATCTGGTATTTTGGCATTACTCGCTATCATACCGGGGTTACCGACTTTGCCATTTTTGATATTATCACTTGTTACTGGTGGTAGTTCAATTATCTTGTTTAAAAAAGAGAATGCTTTGCTGGATACTTCAAGCGATGACTCTTATCGTAAAGCATCTGAACCACATGAAGATGTTCAGCATGAACCTGAAAATGTAAATAAGCTTGTGTTAATTGATCCTATTGAATTGGAAATTGGATATGGATTGATTCCTCTTGCAGATGAAAAAATAGGAGGAGATTTGTTAAACAGAATAGCTTCAATTAGAAGACAGACAGCTCTAGAATTAGGATTGATCTTGAAGCCTATACGTATAAGAGATAATCTACAGCTAAAAAGTAACGAATATGTTTTGAAAATTAGAGGAACTGTTGTAGTAAGAGTGGAGGTTATCCCAAATATGTTAATGGCAATTTCGACTTCCAACGAAGGATTAGATGACATTCAAGGGCTTATAACGAAAGATCCTACATTTAATTTGGACGCTAAGTGGATTGACAAATCGAAGAAGGAAGAAGCTGAACTTTCAGGTCTTACAGTTGTTGATCCAACTACAATAATTGTTACTCATGTTACTGAAACTATAAAAAGTAGGGCTTATGAATTATTAGGAAGACAAGAGGTGAAAGAGATAGTAGATACCTTGAAAGAAAAGTATCCAACTGTGGTTGAAGAGCTCATACCTGATTTGATGGGTATAGGTGATATTCAAAAGGTTTTACAAAATTTGCTTAAAGAAAGAATCTCTATTAAAGATCTGGTTACTATATTTGAGAGTTTAGCTGACAACTCAAAACTTACAAAAGATACAGAGGTCTTAACAGAACATGTAAGATTTTCTTTAAATAGGGTTATATCTGGTATGTTTGTGAACGATGATAAAAAAATTGTTGTTGCTACATTGAGTCCTGATCTTGAAGAACTCCTAACAAAAAATATTCAAAGATCTACACAGGGAAGTTTTATTGCACTGGAACCTAATTTGTCAAGGAAGGTTTTCGAGGCGATAAGTAATACATTGAAAAGAATCCAATTTAACTACAGTCAACCAATTATTCTTGTTTCTCCACGATTGAGACCAGCATTTAGGAGATTTACAGAGCTAGTTTTTGGTGACGTATTTGTGATTTCTTTAAATGAAATAACACCAGATATTCACATAATAAATGATAGGATGGTAGAGATAGATGATAATTAGGAAATATTTAGTCGACAATATAAATGAGGCATTGTTTCGTATAAAACAAGAGCTTGGCGATGATGCGTATATCATAAATCAGAAAATGGTCAAACAGCCTGGAGTTAAGGGATTCTTTCTAAATAAAAAGATCGAAGTTACTGTAGGGCTTGCAAATAGAAATAATTTGTCTAATACTAATTATCCATTAAACGGTAGTGTGGAGGAGAAGGCTATTAAGACTTACAATGATTCTCAGCAAATCACTTTTCAAAATCTTCAATCTAATAATTTAAAACAAGATTTAACGGATTTGAAATCTCAAAATTTTAATTTACAAAGTGGTAACTCATCTTCAATGAGTTATTATAACAAGCTTTTTGAAGAAAAGCAGAGAATGTTTAATAATAACTTCGAAGAAAAACAAAGTTTAAATGATGATATGAATTTATTAAACAATTTGAATAGATTCAATATTTCAAATGATGCTCTTAAGGTCAATGATGATGTACATAATTTGAATTCGGAAAATAGAAAAACCGAAATTGGTAATGAGGGATTTAAGATTGATGAAAGTTATGATTTGAAAAAGGACATAGAAGAGATAAAGGGACTTTTAAAAACTCTCTCAATTAAAAATCAAAAACCCTGGGATTGCATAGATGCAATATTACGTAAGCATAATATTTGTCAAGAACTGAGCGATGAGATAAAATCGAAATGTGTTCTTACGAATGAAGAACTTATGGATGAGAGTATGGTCAAATCGTATTTAAGAGATATTTTTTCGGATATTGTAAAGGTTTATGATAGAGATTATTTTAGTAAACTTGTTGTTGTCGGTCCTACTGGTTGTGGTAAAACGACCACTATTGCAAAACTTGCAGGAGTATTTTCCTTGACTCTTAATAGAAAGGTTGGACTTGTTAATACAGACACAGTTCGAATTGGATCAGTTGAGCAATTGAAAATGTATGCGGATATTATGGATATTCCATATAAATATGTAATGAATTTGAATGATATAAGAAATGTTTCTAAGGATATGAAAGATTGCGATACTATTCTTATTGATACTGTTGGTAGGGGGCATAGAAATATTATACAGCTAAGTGAACTTAGTATGTTTGTGCAATCTATGGAGTGTAGTGATATAAGTTTAATCTTGAGTGCTGGGATGAAGGCTCAAGATATGGACATTTTTTTAAACTCATTTAAGGATATAAAATTTACAAATGTCATAGTTACTAAGCTAGATGAAACCGATAGCTTTGGAACCTTAGTGAATATTTGCTATAAGACTTCTTTACCAATAAGCTTTATAACTACAGGTCAGGAGGTTCCTATTGATATAAGGAAAGCTAATAAGAGTGAGATCTTAGATATGCTTTTGGGAGAGGAAAAATTAAAAACTACATAATTGGATTTTGAAAATGTTGTCTTTACTTTGGGCAACATTTTTTTTGGGAAATTTTAAAAATGGAAAATTGAAATTAAAAAAATGGTTATAAAAATTTGAAATTTGTAAACAATAGATTTGAAATTTTAAAAATTTCATTTTTGGATTTTCTATTTACGTACAAGCCTAAATGGAAAATTTGTATTTGTGTATTTGAAAAAAAGGAAATAAGAGATTTTATTATATATATTTTCGAAATGTTAAATCCCTAGGTGGGTTTACCGATATAAGCAAAAATTTAGAAAAGATGGGGGAATGTTTTAGAAATACAGGAGGAAATTTGTATGATATCAGGGGGGATTAGGACTAAGAATATTGAGCAAATTGATCAAAATGAAAATATTGATAGTGATCTAAGTGAAATAGAAAGTGACTTAGATTCAAAAGAAGAAATGCTAATTGAAAATTATATACCCATAGTAAAGTATATAGCGTCAAAAGTTATACTTGGAAAAACGAAGTATGTTGAGTTTGAAGATTTAGTTGGATATGGTATGGTCGGATTGATGGATGCTTTCAATAAATTCGATGAAAGAAAGGGAATGAAGTTCTCAACTTATGCGTCAATAAGAATAAAAGGTGCAATGATAGATGAGATAAGGAAGAATAGTCCGGTTTCTAAAGGTGCTATGGACAAGTTAAATAAGTACAATAATGCAATAGAGGTTCTTAGAAATCAATTAATGAGAGAACCGAATTCTCAAGATATTGCAGAGCACCTCAATTTGTCGATTGAGGAAGTAGGCACTATTGAAAATTATATAAATTATATTTCAAAAACCTCACTTGAGAGTTTGGTATTTTCAGATGATGATAGTATGTCCTTGATGAATACAATAAAGGACAATACTAGTCCAAGCCCTGAAGGAATTCTTGAATCAAAAGAACTCATAAAGTATCTTGGGAAAATAATAAATAATCTGAAGGAAAAAGATAAAAGAGTTATTTATTACTATTATATCAGGGGTATGACGTTGAAAGAAATAGGTAAAATATTACAAGTTTCAGAATCGAGAGTTTGCCAGATTCATAATAGAGCACTTAAAAATCTTAGATACATGATGAATAAATATGACAATTCGAGTCGTCTATAAAAATTTTAGGGGAAAGGCGTATTAATGGGTGAACTTATGACAAGAGGAATGTATACATCGATTTCAAGTCTTGTAAGCCTTGAAGCAAAACAAGGAGTTATCACAAACAATCTTTCAAATATAAATACTCCGGGGTTTAAACCTGATGAACTTGTGATTTCTCAATTTGATAAAGTTATGATTGGAAATAAGGATCGTACGTCAAGATCTTTTAGAAATATAGGAGCTATGTCCATTGGAACAAAAATAGATTCGACTATGGTTAAATTTAGTCAAGGGACATTGAGGCAAACAGAAAATATTACGGACTTTGCTTTAAATGGATCTGGTTTTTTTACAGTTACGCAAAATGGACAAGAGTATTATACAAGAGATGGATCTTTTGTTTTAGATTTGCAAGGAAATCTCTTGACATCATCTGGAGCTTTTGTGATGGGAACAAATATAAATACAGGTAATTATGAAAGAATGAATTTAGCCGGAGCAACTCAAATTTCTGTTGATGGATCGAACAATATAAGCATAAATGGAGTTCCAGTTTATAGAATGAGGATTTCTGATACAGCGGATTATGGAAATTTGGAAAAACTAGCAAATAATTTGTATTCAGCTGAAGGTGGTATGTTCGAAACTGCTACGACAAGAGTTCAAAATAGGACACTTGAAGTTTCAGAGGTTAACGCCGCAGAGGAAATGGTTAATTTAACAAATGTTTTGAGGAGCTTTGAAAGTAGTATGAAGATATTAAATTATTTAGATGAAAGCTTGAGAATATCTGTTAATGAAATTGGAAGGATTTAAGATTTGGTTTTGGTTGGAGGTTGAGTATGTTTTTTATTTTGAACAATAGTAAAAGTGGTATGATTGCTCAACAGGAAAAGCTCGATATCATCTCTAATAATATGGTAAACGTTAATACTTATGGATACAAAAGGATAGAAAGTTCTTTTTCTAATCTATTTTATAGGAATTTGAATACTATGGGCATCCCTGTTTCTGATAATCCATCATTCGTAGGAAACGGCGTTAAAATCAATAATGTAACAAGGACTAAGACTCAAGGGTATTTACAGAGTACTGGAGGAAGCACTGATTTAGCAATTGATGGAAATGGATTTTTTAGAATCACTGGTTCAACTGGAGATGTTTCATATATAAGAGGTGGAGCTTTGAATGTAGATATATTTGGAAGGCTAACTGATAAAGATGGAAATTTGGTTGATGTAGCTTATAATGAAGGTGTAGATCCATTGAACACAGGGTTAACTGCTACTAACATGATTGTGGATAGATCAGGAAATATATCAACCTCTGATGGGATAGATATTGGGAGGATTAATTGTTATGATGCGGTTGGGAGCAATGCATTAATTTCGCAAGGGGATAACAAATTTGTTACTTCAAGTGAAAATATTATTATGTTTCAGGTTTCTCCGGATATTTACCAAAATCATTTGGAGATGTCAAATGTTGATACATCTCAAGAAATGACGGATATGATTCTCGCACAAAGAGCATATCAAATGGCAAGTAAGGGAATTACAATGGTTGATGAAATGTGGTCGATGTTAAATAGTATCAGATAAAAAGTAGAACTCGTTTTAAAATGAGTTCTACTTGTTTTTGAATAGAGCTTTGGTATTTATGTTTTATGAAAATTTGTTTTGTGTTAATTTGGTTATATCTTTTTGTTATTTCAAAAATAGTTTTTTAAAAATTGGTAATTTTGGAATTAATCATAATTGAATTTTGGTAAAATTTGTAGTACAATTGTGCGGTAGTCGTGTGCATTCATAGCTCAGCTGGATAGAGTGTTGGACTTCGAATCCAAAGGTCGCAGGTTCGAATCCTGCTGGATGCACCAAAATTAAAACTCTTACTGTTTTAGTAATGGACAAGGTATTGAATTTTAAATGAGAGTCTTGATGTGATATTTTGACGTTATATGATTTTTAATTTTATGAGGGGTTTAAAATTTATGGCATCTATTTTAAAAAAAGTATAAATTTTTTGTTGTATCTCTAATCACAGTAATGTGTTATACGGTTTTAGGATTTGGGATTTTATCAGCGAGCGGGGCTGAGAAAGCTAAATGGTCTGTGTTTATTTATATGTGTGGTACGAATTTAGAAAGTTTAGATGACGTATCTAATGGTACGGATAATCTAAAAGCGTTGTTAGCTCTTGATATTCCTGATAATGTAAATATAGTAGTAACGACAGGCGGAACTAAAGAATGGGAAATGGAGGGTATAGATCCTTCTAAGTTGCAGCGTTTCATAATAAAATTGGGTAAGCTTGAATTGTTAGAAGAATATATTCTACAGAACATGGGAGAGAGTAGTACTTTATCTGATTTTCTACTTGGGGGCTAGAGAAGTTTCCAGCTGAAAAAAATGTGGTTTTAATCTGGAATCATGGTAATGGTAGTGTAAATGGTGTTTTGATAGATGAGATTTATGATAATGATACTTTGATGTTGGATGAGCTTGGATATGCGTTTGAAACCACAGATTTCAAATTCGATATCGTAGGATTCGATACTTGTATAACTGCAAATCTTGAAGTTGCATCTCAAATACGAGAATATGCTTCCTATATGATTGCCTCTCAGGAACTTGAACCTGGAGCTGGATGGAATTATACAAAATGGGTAGGTGCAATTGCAGGTAATCCCAATATTAGTCCAGAGGATTTGAGTAAGGTGATTTGTGATTCATATTCTGAGCTTATTAACGAATCAATCGAGAGCTTTAAAGATATACTTACTTTGTCGGTTATTGATTTAAGTAAAGTTAAAGAATTAGAGTCGAGTTTTAATATGATGGCTTTAGAGATGAGTAAGGTAATTGAGGATGTAGATAAACTTAAATGTATATATTCTGCGTTGGAAAAGACTGAAATTTATGGTGCTACTTCATTAATCGAAGGTAATTCAAGTATGAAGGATTTAGGACACTTTGCGAAGAATATTGAATCTATAATTGGTAAAGCGGCAGTGGATGTGCAAAATGCAATTAATAGTGCTGTGTTTTATAAAGTTAATGGGAATGCACGTATAAATTCAAGTGGAATTTCATTTTATTGCAATCTCTATGATGATTTAGATAATTATAATAGGTATGCTAAAGGAAGCAACAGTGCTGAATATTTGGCATTTCTTGATGCAATATCTCATACTTGGAATGCACCTAGGTGGGTTTATGAGAAAACTCCAAAAGTTAAAAGCCTGAACTTTAGTGATCATATCTTGCAGTATTCAGATGAGATAACAGAAGATAGTAACTACAGGATTAATTTAAGCAATGGTAAGAATTCGGTTTATACGGTTGATTATTATTTATTAGATGTAGATGAAGATGGTGGAGCCATTAGGTATTTTACTGATGTTCGCACTAGTGTTAATGAAGACTGGTCTGTGTACGATATGGAGGTTGGTATAAACACATTGATGATAGAAGGAATTCCGGTTTTTGCTGAAGTTGTAAATGCTTATCAAGATAATGTCATTTATTTCATACCTATTATGTTAAATGATGAGGAGATGAGTTTGCGAGTTAATTATTATATTAAAGAAGATAGATACGAAGTTCTAGGTGCTTGGAAGGGATTGATTTATGATGACATGGTTAGTTCTAGGTTTTTTACAAAATTAGAAGAGGGAGATGTCATCGAATTCTTATTACCTAAGATCTATAATACATTTACTTTTAAGGATGGCATATATTATCACTCATCAGGTTCTCTTACGTTTTCAGGAGATATGAAATTTTCTGAAGGGGTTATACCAGATGGAGAGTATCAGTTTTTTGATGGTATAGTTAATGTCGTTGGGCGTCAATATAATACTACACCAGTTTCCGTAAGTGTTAAGAATGGTGAAATTGTTTCAATTACAGCTCAGGGTGATGAAGGGTCATATACAGAGGAAGAGATGACCGAGAGTGATTCTGAAGTCGCTTGAATGTTTTGAATTTTATTAAATGGGAGATTTTAAATCTCCCATTTTTGTTTTTTGATTATATGAGTTTGAGGTTTTATAATTTTGGAAAGAGCCATTTGTCACAAGGTGATATATCAAATTTAATTACGTGATATTTAAATTACTTGTGATTAAAATTTAAAAAAGTTATAATGTTAGTAGGGTATCTTGGACTTGTAGATTAAAAAAATAAATGTTATAGGAGTGATGTTTTGATTTAGAGTTATTTTGTTTTTATGAATATCAGTTTTTTAGTTTTTAGGAGAGTATAAGATTTATGTTAAGTGTTTTGAAGAGATTTAGAATTTTGATTAGTTTCTTGATTGTGTTTTTATTTTTAATGATTCCAGGATTTGGAACTTCATCAGCGAGAGGAGTGGAAAAGGCTAAGTGGTCTATATTCATTTATTTATGTGGTACAGATTTAGAGACTTATAGTTCACATGGTACGAATAACTTAAATCAATTGCTTGGATTAGAAATACCAGATGACGTGAATATAATAGTTACTACTGGTGGTACTGAGGAATGGAATATAGAAGGTATAGATCCTAATAAGCTACAAAGATTTCAAATTAAATCAGGTGAGCTTGTGTTGTTAGAGGAAGAACAATTAGAGAACATGGGTGATAGTAGAACGTTATCCGATTTTCTTACTTGGGGAGTGAATAAATTTCCTGCTGAGAAAAATATGGTAGTGTTATGGAACCATGGTGATGGAAGTGTAAATGGAGTAATATTTGATCAGATTTATGACGATAATTTAACATTGAGTGAACTTGGAAATGCTTTAAAAACAACGAACTTTAAATTTGATATTATAGGATTCGATACTTGTTTAGCCGCAAATCTTGAAACTGCATCTCAAGTAAAGGATTATGGTACTTACATGATAGCATCACAAGAAATTGAGCCTGGAGAGGGATGGGATTATGCAACATGGGGAGGAGCCATTTGTGAGAACCCAGATATAAGTCCTTTTGATTTGAGTAAGGTTGTTGCTGATTCTTTTTTTGCGAATGAAGTGGACAAAACCTTTGATGGTAATGTTACTTTCTCTATTATTGATTTAAACAAAATTACAAAGGTAGAAGAGAATTTTGATAAATTGGCTTTGGAACTAAGTAAATCTCTGACAGATTTAGATAAACTTAGGTCTGTATACGCTGCACTTGAGAAAGCTGAAACTTATGGTGCTTCGTCAATGATCGAGGGATTTTCTGGCATGAAAGATTTAGGACATTTTGTAAGGAATGCAGAGCATGTTATTGGTGAAGTTGCAGTAAATACATATAAGACTATCGATGACGCTGTAGTGTATAATCTAAGTGGTGATGCCCACCCTAATGCAAGTGGTATTTCGTTCTACGCTAATTTTGCAGATTCACGGGAGAATTATAATCAATATTCATATGGAAGTAAAAGTGCAGAGTATTTAGCATTTTTAGATGCGGTGTCTCATGTGTGGACTGCACCGGATTGGGTATATGAAAAAACTGAAAGAATAAGGGATTTAAATTTTAAAGATTATATATTGCAATATACTTCTGAAATTAAAGATAACAATACGTTTAGTGTTACTGTTAGTAATGCAAAGGATTCAATTTATAAAGTTTATCCTAGATTATCGATTGATGGAGAAGATGGAGGATACATAAGGTATGATGTGAAATTAGATATTGAATCTAGTGAAGATGGCTCTGTATTTGAAGCACAATTCACAGGCAAGACTCTAACCATAAATGGAATACCTATCTTTGCAGAAACCGTAACAGCTTCAGATGATCATATTATTTATGCGATTCCAATTGAATTAAATGGTGAAACAACAAGCTTACGTGTTAAATATGATAGTAATTCTAAAAAATATGAAGTATTGGGAGTTTGGAAAGGGCTAATTTATGATGATATGGTGAGTTCTCGTGTGTTTAAGGAAGTAAAGGATGGTGATGTTATAGCACCTTTGTTACCTAGATTTTATTATGATGAAAAAATAGTACCTTTGTATTATAAATCTCCTGAAACTGTAGTTGTTGCAGGTGAATTGGAGTTTTCTGAACAATCTTTGCCAGATGGTGAGTATGATTTTTTGTTTAATATAGTTAATATATTGGGTCGTAATTATTCGACTGATATAGTTTCAGTACGTATTAAAGATGGGGAAATTGACAAGTTCGAATTTCCAGGAAGAGGTACTTCTCAAGAATTAAATAGCGAGGAAGGCAATAATGAAAGTGATGAAGTAGCGGCATAGACGAGGTTGTATATTAAATTTAAAAAGGCAGATTACTGTATGTGTAATTTGCCTTTTGTCTTTTTTTATTTTTAGGATTTTGGGAAGACACGAATATGCTTGATGATAAGACTATGATATCAGGCAATGATTTTAATTGGAAAAAATTTTACGTTATTATAATTTTAAAAAAATAGAATAATAACATTAACTATATTTTAAGGAGTAGGTAGTATGAGAATTAGACGTAGTTTATATGTTAATCTTGTATTTCTTTTTGTGTCTTCTTTGATTTTAATTCTTTGCAGTGTTCAAATAGTCAAGTCATTACCAAAGATAGTAAATAAAGTAGATATTATTGATGTTGTTGGACTTAAAATTATTAGGGAAGAAAGTGGAGTGGATTGTGAGGATGTTAGGTATAAGTTAATTGATATTCCTGAAAACATAAATATTATAAATGCTAGAATCGTGCACTCAGGGGAGGCCTATAAATTTTCAAATCCGGATAATATTCTTCTGGATTCTTTAGGTAATGTAGTTCAGAATCTTAAAGATCAGAGCTACACATTGGTTTTGAATACAAAAGAGCTAGGTGAAATTTATAAAATTATAAACAAGACCGATTATGGATATAAGGTGCTCGACATAAAGGTTGTTTATAATAAATATAAAAATTCTCTAGATATCTCAAATTCAAATGTCTTGTTTAGGGATTCAGAGATAACCGTTTTTAAAAATGATACTAAAGTTGGAACCGTTAAGATCGATGAAGAAGGGAAAGGAAGTATATACATAAATGACATACAGAATTTGAGTACTTCTACGTATACGATTCTTGTGAAGAAGGGATCGGAGATTTTAGGAATAGATTCTTTTCATATAACTCCAACTTATAAAGAGTTAAGTCTTAATGATAATGTAAAATTCAGCATAACTTCAAAAATATCAAACAAATTAAAGGTTTGTATAAAAGTAGAAAGTGGAATAACATTCAATGACAGAGTTCAAGTTGTAAGTGTTTATGAAGATTCAACACCTTCTGAGAATTTATTACTTACCTTAGACGAAAATGCAAATGTGATATCAAATTTAGATGGAGAGGTTACTTTAAAGAGTAGCTTAGTTGAAGGGAAAAGATATAAAGTAAAATTAAGGATCAATGGTGTTGAGATGGACCCTCAAGACTGTTGTGATGTACATATTAAAGATATAGATATATCAAAAATTAAAGTTACAGCAGTTGAAAAAATAGGTAGGGAATTGAAGATTGATTTAAGTGGAATTGATAATT
This sequence comes from Anisomitus miae (SeqCode), assembly GCF_054906395.1. Classification (NCBI taxonomy): domain Bacteria; kingdom Bacillati; phylum Bacillota; class Clostridia; order Eubacteriales; family Clostridiaceae; genus Anisomitus (SeqCode); species Anisomitus miae (SeqCode). The sequence goes on along the minus strand of NZ_JBRACL010000008.1, from coordinate 85,806 downwards.
TAGATAAAGAGGATTCAATAGAGGTAATTTCCCTGCACGATGTGAATAAAAAAGACGAAAATTTAATTTCTCAAACTAAGCTAACTAATAAAGTTAATGAAGTTAGGCTTTTGGACAAAATAAAGTCTGGTGGTTCCTACGAAACGCTAATAAAGATAAACGGTTTTTTGATGAATGGTCTGAATGTTGAAGTTATACCTCTGGATATATCAAATTCGACTGCTTTAACTGATATTATAAGCAATAAGATTTTTATATGTTTAGAAAATGCTAAAGGTCTAAAAGTGACAGATTCCGTAAGAGTTATTGGTGTTTATAAGGAGGGAGATAATGAAAGAAATTTTCTAAAATCTTCCTATAATACTGAGATTGAAAAATTGAATGGAACTATTTTTTTAAATTATACTTTAGATACAAAAAATAATTATTATGTAAAATTCAAAATTAACGATGTGGAACTTGAAAATACAATAAAAATAACTGTTAATAATGATATCTCCTTTAAAGGATCTATTGCAAGAACTAAAGCTTCGAGTCAAGAAGTTGAAGTTTGTTTCAAGAATGTAGATTCTATAAATAACAATGATGTAATTGAAGTTCAGAGTGTTTTTGATTTGAATGATGAAGATTTTAATTTACTCGACGTAAACAAAGATACGAAAATTTTAAGTAAGAAAGGTAGAGTATATTTAAAGGCTGCTATAGTAGAAGATCATAACTATGGCATGAGGATTAAGATTAATAACGTTGAGTTTAATGAAATAATTCCGATTTTGGTTATGAATGACGATGAAAATGTCAAATTGATTGATGGTATTGAAAACCCGATAGAGAAGGTAAAGAAAATTATTGATATTAATAGTGTAGAATTTGGAGATGGATATTTGAGGTTTCCACATAATTTAGATGGGTCAATAGATTTTAATAGTGCAATTTGTCATACAGTGGGTTTAGAAAGTGAAATCGATAAAGATCATATTATAATTAGCAATTTAGTGCCTTACAAAAAATATGAAATTATAAATATTTCAATTGGAAATGAGGATAAAAATTTAATCGAATTTCAAATTCCAGAGTTTATTTGTATGGAATCAAATGATAAAATTAAAAATTTTATTTCGAAAACATATATGATGCTCAAAAACGGATTAAGTAATGACGAAAAGAAGTTTGAATTTGCAGATGAGGTCGTGTTTGATTTTTGGCATACCAAAATTAAAAAAGGCGAAATTGATTTAAAGAAATTTATTTTTGAAGTATTAGATGAAGAATACTTTTTTGAAAGATACAACGATAAAGTCGATAGAATAAAAATTTTATATAACATAATTTTTGGTATTGATCCAACAGAGCAGAGTTTAAGTGTGTGGCTAAATGATTTAGATAAAATAGTAAAAGAAGAGGATGAAGATAAGTCTTTTAAATTAGTCATTGAAAAAATGTTCACTAACTTAAAATTTAAATCCTTGGAAAAACAATTAAAATAGAATACATTCATTAAATAAAAGCATATATCTAATTAAAGATGTATGCTTTTTTTGTTTTTTTTAAGTAGGAGATGGTTGATGAAGATAAGAAGTATTTCTATAAAAGTTAGTGAAGACGAATTATTATATATTTTTAGGAAATTTTTAGGAAGTAGAAATATTTTTATTGAAGATATCAAAATCGATAAAGGTTTATCCATAAAAAATATTTGTTATGGGATAATTCGCAATATAAATTTAAACATTGGTGTACATAAGGTATTGGGCAATAAGATATATTTGAAAATTAATAAGATGAGTTTTAGAAGATTTACTATTCCAAAAGGGATCGCAAATATTTTTTTAAGGTTTATTTCGGTAAATTTTGAAAAACAAAATAAAAAAGGAAGAATCTTAATTATTATTAATTTAGATTCATATATAAAAAGTACAAATGTAAGATTTTTATTAACAAAATTATACTTAGAAAAAGGTTTTATAAATATTATTGTGGAAAATGTTGATGTAGAAAGTAAATCAAATAAATTAAAATCATATAGAGGAGGAAGATTATTCTTGAAATTAACACAAACTACTTTGAAACTTTCAGGCGAAGATATAATGTCATTCGTAAAAGATTTTATAAGGACCGATAAGGTTATGATATCAGGTATAGATGTTAGTCAAGCTGTTTATATAAAGGGGATAATAGTAAATTCATTTGATGTCGGCGATGTATCCGTTAATATAAAAGACATGAAGGAAAATTTGTTGTATATACAGTTGAAAATAATAAATTCAGTTTTCCCAGGTGTAAATATTGAACATATTCCAGTAAAGATTTTCGTAAAAGATGTACTCAGATCTTTTAATAACTTGAATTTAGATTTAGATATCGGTAATGTAAGGTTTGTTGATGATTGCATAGAAGTTAGGATAAATAATTTAAATTTTGATATGAAAAAGTTATCTCCTAACTCAGGAAATATATTTTTAAAATAACTTTATTTTAAAATATACGAAAAAAGTTTATAATTATAAAAACAAAAATTTTATCAAGAGGTATAGTTATGTACGAATTAAAAATTAAGCTTTTGTATAGCAATTCTAAGCTTCCCGAATTTGCAAATGATGGAGATGCTGGAATGGATGTATTCTCTGTTGAAGAAAAGATTGTTAAAAGTGGAGAAATTAGTTCAATAAAAACAGGAATAATAATTGAGTTGCCTAAGAATACAGAAATTCAAGTTAGACCTAAGAGCAGTCTTGCATTAAATAATGGAATAACTTTGTTAAATTCACCGGGAACCATAGACGAAGGTTATAGAGGGGAGCTAAAAATTATTTTGATAAATCATGGAAAATTTGACTTTATGGTGAAGGATGGAATGAAAATAGCACAAATAGTGTTAAAACCAACTTATGATGTGGAAATAATAAGGGTAGATAACATAGATTGCGAAACACAAAGAGGAGATGGTGGTTTCGGTTCAAGTGGTGAGCTATAATGGCTAGTTACATTGGTATGTATATGGGTAAAAGTAGGAGAAGAATATGTTTGATTCAATATGGAAAATCAAAGTAACATACCATGTAACTGAGTAAATTATATCATAATATGTGAATTAATTACACATTAAATTTATGATATGGAGGTGAACGAAATTGAAAACTTGTATATTTTTAGCTGATGGATTTGAAGAAATGGAGGCTATAGGTATAGTTGATATCTTAAGGAGAGCTGAAATTGAAACTGTTATAGTATCTATAATGAATTCTCTAGAGGTGTCAGGAGCTCATGGTATACGAATTTTTTGCGATAATAAGTTTGATAAAATTGAATTTTCATTATTTAATATGATAATATTTCCTGGAGGAATGAAGGGAGTTAATAACATAAAAGAATTTAAACCTATTCATAGAGTAATAAATGAATTTTATAATTCAGGAAAATACATAGCAGCTATATGTGCTGCACCGATTATTTTAGATGAATTAGGGATTTTAAACAAAAATATTTTTACATGTTATGAAGGAATTCAAAAATTTGTAAAGAACGGTGTATATTTAGATCAAAGAGTTGTTGAAAGTAAAAATATAATAACATCTGATTGTGTTGGATCGGTGTTTGATTTTGGTTTTAAATTGGTAACAATTCTAAAAGGTCAGGATGAGTATATTGATGTGAGAAATAAGATGATTTTGAAATCGTAAAAATTTGTTTGTGGTTATGATGTAAAGTTAAAGTCGTAGTGGTTATTTTATTATGTTTGTAAATTATTTTTAATTTTATCACATCTAGTAGGGAGGAATGGAATTGAAACTTTTGGATACTCTTTTGTGTAAGAAGTTCAGAGACGAGGGAATATTTTTAGAAGAGCTCCAAGATATTTTGAAATATGAAATTGTAGAGTATGCATATAGGGATGTTTTTGATTTTTTAGGGAATATATATTACAGGGTTAGGGTTAGACTTGAGAACGAATTTATGATAGAATTTGTATACTACTTTCTGGATGATAGTAGTATATGTGTTTTGGATATTGAATATTAGCATATGTGGAAAGGGCAACATGTTTTTATGTTGCCCTTTTTCAGTATAAGGATTATAGGATAAATGTTATATAGCTCTCTCCTGATTTTGTGGTTGAACAACTTAGTAATACCTTGCAGGCTGAAATTGGTACATTGATGTGGTTTAGGAATGTTTTTATCATTTCTGAAGCCTCTGAATCATCAACATCAGATTCAAAATAACAATAATTTTCTTTAAGTGTTACGGCTTTTTTCATGTTCGATGGAGATTTAGCAAAGTATTTTGAGTTTTGTTCACACAGGGTAATGAATGGACTTTCATTTACTGAAAATAAAAAGTAAAGCAATTTTATCATAGATGTACTGAGAGTTCTGGCTATGAAAATATTATCAAATAATTTTATTCCACTTATTTTTAATGAAAATAATTTAAAATCTTCCAAATTAGTCGTTGAGTAAGAGATATTTAATAAATTGCCTATTTCCCCATAGTCTTCATTCAAATTTTGAAAGTAGTAGTAGCCATTATCTAGATTCAAAATATTTATTGTGTGCTCTAGTTTTTCAAAATCCGTGGGTTTTGAAATATTTGCTGAAACAGATACACTTTCTTCTAATTCTATTTCTATATCTTCATGAAAGGAATTCGAGTCGAAATCTATTACATAGTCATAGGAAATTAAATTCGAAGAGATATCTTTCTTGATATTCAATATCCCTTTTAGTTTTTCAAAATAGTTGTCTAAATTTAAATTCTCATTGTTCTTAAAGTTCTCTTTCATATCCTGTAAAGTCAATAAGAATTCATTGTAAAGAAGAGAATCAATATCTGAATTTAAGTTATCTATTTTTGTATTTATTGCATCTATTAAACTTTTCATTATTAGCCCTCAAAAAAATATTAATGATTTTATATTATTTCTTACACATCTTAATGTTACAAAAAAATTTTAAGTAGTTATAAAGAAGATATGTTTTAATATCGATAAAGTATTCAATTTAGTGTTAATACGTTGAGGTTTATATTTCAGTTAAATTTTAAGGAGGATATATGTTGCGAAAAAGTATGGGCAAATTCTCTAAGAAAACAGCCTTTCTTTTTGTATCACCAATTTTGTTTGGAGCAATAGGGAATTCGACTATTTCTAATGCCGTGACTTTAAATAGAACGTTTAGGTCTGGGTCGGGAAGTTTTTCTTCTGGGTTAGGAACGACATCATTAACAAGACCTAGTGTGTTATCTACATCAGATAAGGTTTTAGGTACAATTGGTATTGGTGTAGGGGTTGTGAGTATTGTAGGGACAGCTGTGGGATTGGCTCTAACGGAGAATCAGTATAACCAAACTAGGAGTGCTTATGATGATATTGTTGATAGAACCTATTACTCTTTTCTTGAAGAAAGAGAGCAGTCAATGAGGGATTTATTTAATCAATGGGGAGTTCCTATGCCAGAGAAATATAAAAACCCATTGAAAACTGAGGAAATAAGTAGTGGAAATCAAGTTACTAGTGGTTTTAGCCTTGGTAAGGGGGATTAATATATGTACGGTAAATTAAGCAGTAAGTTTAGGGTAAAGAAGATTTTATCCATGGCGACTCTTGCTAGTGTATGTTTTACTATCCCCTTTGTTTGTTATAGGAGTGAAGCAAATGCAGGTATTTTATCTAGATTGGGAGGTATGGTGGGTTCACTTGGAAATTCCGTTAGTAGAAGATTGTCTACCTCTGGTAGTATAGGTGGAAATGTTACTAGTACGGGTGCGGGTGTAATAACTAGAAGATTATCAACTGTTAGTTCAAGTGCTGGAGTTAATGATACTGGAGGTACTCAAGGTACAAGTAGCACACAAGCTATTAACTCACTTAATCAACGTTTGGCAACTCTTGAGGAGTCTACTATTTTGGAATCTCAGAGAGCTAATCATCTTTTCACTAAAGCTGTAGTGGCTAGTGGACTTGTAGCTAGTGGTGCTATGGTAGCAGGGGTTATAGGTGGTGTTTTACAGCAATCTAAGTTTATAGAATATACGAAAGAGCAAGCTCAAATGGACCAAGAGGTTCAAGAAAATATAACTAACATGAGAAACCATTTTCAGAAAACTGAAGTACCTGAGGCTGAGCAATATATAATCGATTATTATAAGCAAAACTTTGGAATGGATATTACAAAGTCTTAGGTTTGGTATTTTGTATGAGTCTATCTATTGAAAATTTAGTAAAGTATTATTCAAATAAAAAAGTAGTAGACAATATTAGCTTCACTGTAAAAAGAGGAAGTGCCTATGGGATATTGGGTATGAACGGAGCAGGTAAGACAACATTGATAAAAATGATTTTAGATATAATCACCAAGGATAGTGGACAAGTAATGTTAAATGATAGAGAGCTGGATGTTATAAAAACTAAGGTTGGGTATTTGGCGGAGGAGAGAAGTCTGTATAGTAAAAAGACTGTGAGAAATCAACTTAAATATTTTGCAATGTTATCAGGACTTAAATCGAGAGATGCTGATACAAAGATAGATTATTGGATTGAGAAGTTTGGATTGCAGAATATGGACAATAGGGTTTTGGACACGTTGTCCAAGGGAAATAAACAGAAAGTTCAAATCATTTCCACTATAATTAATGATCCAAATATAATAGTGTTTGATGAACCGTTCAGTGGTCTTGACCCAATCAATTCTGAGATACTTAGGAATATTGTTATAGATTTTATAAATAGAGGCAAGTATATATTGTTTTGTACACATCAAATGTTTTATGTAGAAGAATTTTGTGATAGTATTTCTATATTAAAAAACGGTAGACAGTGTATAGAGGGTAATTTGATTGAAATAAAAAAGTCTTATGGCAGGAATAAGCTTACCATAGAAATAAAAGGTAACCTTCCAAATTTGAATATTTATGGTGTAAAGAGTATACGAAGAAATAAAAAAGTTTATGAGCTAGATATATTAAATGAAGATATAGCAAATAATATACTTAGCATTTTGTTTCAAAACAAGATAAAAATATTTAACTTTAGTTTGGGATACAAGTCTTTGCATGAAATTTTCATAGATGTGGTTGGTGATTGATTTAGTGAGAGAAGCTTTAGTAATATTGAATTATAATTTTAGAGATACCATCAGTAAGCGATTTTTTAAAATTTCTACTGTTGTGATTACATTATTATTATTGCTTATTTTTATATTACCTGATTTTATTTTAAATTCAGAGCTATTTAATGAAAGTAAAGAGTATCTATTTTATATAGTAGACAATAAAAATTATATTTTTAATAATCATTTGGATCTGAATATGTATGCAAATGATATGTCCAGTCTACTAGATGGAAAATATTTTTTCCATCTAGTAGATGAGGAAATGGATATTTATAGCATAGATAAAGAATTAGAAAAAGGGATAATAAATGGCTATTTGGTGGTAAATAGCGAAGATGATGTTAAAATTGTTGCTAATAATAATTATTCGGATTTGAAATTTCTTATTGATAGATACATAATAAGTAATAGATTGGTTAATGAAAATCGGTTATATGATTATAATTTGTATGTTAATTATGATTTGGTCTCTTCTGCGACAATACAAGATGAATTTGGTAATATCCTACAAAGATACATGATACCATCAATATTAACTATATTTTTATATGTTATTTTCATTATTTATGGTCAATCTATAAGTACGAGTGTAAATATTGAAAAGAATTCTAAGATAACTGAAATTGTTTTGACTAAGGCGAAAGTGTTAAATATAATTTTAGGTAGAGTTATAGGAGTCTTGATAGCGTGTATGTTACAGTTGATTTATTTTTTAATAGTTTTATTTTTAATTGTTAGTTTGTTAAGTGTTGAGTATTTTCCAACTGTGAAAAGTGTTGTGGACTTAGAATTTATACTAGTTGTTAGGTACGTTTTGTATTTTGCCTTGGGGTTTATTTTTTATGGGCTTGTGTTTATGTTGATTGGAAGTATCGTTAATAAAACTGAGGATTTACCAATGGGACTTATTCCAGTTACATTTTTGATTTCAATAGGATCGGTTGTTTTGTTTATTGGTATACAGTTTCCACAAAGCGGTTTAGCTTTCATCTCAAAGTATATACCGTTTTTTATGTCGTTTTCCATAATTTCAAACATACCTGTATCTTTATTGTCGGAAGTTTTTATGGTTGGAATCATGATTGCTTCCATAGTGATATTAGTAATATTTAATGTTAATGCAATTAAATCAACAATCAAATTTAAAGGGAATACTTATAGGCAAAGGAAATAAACGAATTGATTTTTGGGGGGTGCTTGTGCTTTGAACTTGAATAATAAATATTTTATCAGAGGATTATTACTCATTTTGTCTGGCATTGTGTTTATGCTTTGGAGTTTTGACGTTATTAATATAAATTTTTCTGTGGTATTTAATACTTTGATTGCTATTATCTTGATATTTTATGGTGAAAGATATTCAAGATTTTCAGAAACTAGATCATTCGGTAATGGTATGATTATATTTGGTATATTCTTTGTTGCGTATACTTTTTTAGTACATGTAATTGGGATATCTCTCAAGTTTATAATTGCTGTAGCATTATTAGTGTATGGATTTTACTTCGTATTTATAAGATCAAAGGTATTTATGTTTAATAAGGGAGTTTTCAAAGATAGTAGGAATGATATTGATATAAGTGAAAGATTTTCTGCAATTCATATTAATAATTTTTCAGATGATATATCTAGCGTTAAGATTAAAACGTTTTTCTCTGATATTGCGGTTAATTTTCTCAGTACTAGAATGATTACTAAAGATACGATTGATTTTGAAATTTTGGGTATCTTTGGGGACATCAGAATAAGTATAAACCCTAGTTGGAATGTGATATTAAATGGCAATTATATAAGAAGAAATGGAACAGCTAGTAAAACTGTAAGTATAAGAAGTAAGAGTTTATTTTGTAATATAAATGTTGTTTAGTTATTAGATTTTAAAGCAATAAAGAGTTAATAATTTGTTATATTAACATTTTTATTGTTTTTTTAATTTGGATTAATTTATAATAGTCTTATAGATATTGTGTGAAAATTCAAAGGGGTGGATTATGTCTTTAAACAAAAAGCCTAAGGAGAAGAAATTTGAAAAATTAGACAATGAGTTTGATTTAGATAAACAGGATTTTTGGCTGCTGGTTAAGTCAGCATATAAGGCTGTGTTTCCGTTTGTGGTCATAACAGTAGGTGTTTATTTCTTGTTTGTTCTTTTTTTGACAGGGGTTGTTTTAAGATAATCCATTATGGATTTAGAGAGTTTTTAAAATTTATAAATAAGGAGTGTTTTATATAAAATGTATTCTTCAAAATTAAGATTTGATGATTCTAAGCTTTCTGATTATGTAAATAGTGAGGAATTAAATTTAATAACTCCTCAAGTTAAATTAGCACATGAACTCTTGAAAAGTCGGACTGGTGCTGGGAGTGGTTTTTTAGGTTGGTTAAATTTGCCTAATGATTATGATATTGCAGAATATGAGAGAGTAAAAGAAGTAGCTAAGAGAATCAGAGATGATGCAGATGTTCTTATAGTAATTGGTATAGGAGGTTCCTATTTGGGGGCAAAGGCATGCATTGAATCTTTAAATAGTTCCTTCTTTAATTTTTTGAGCAAAAGTGAAAGGAAATCTCCTCAGATATTTTTTGCTGGTAATAGCATAAGTTCTACATATCTTAGTGAATTGTTGAGTTACGTTAAGGATAAGAGCATTTATGTAAATGTTATATCTAAATCCGGAACAACGACTGAGCCAGCACTTGCTTTTAGATTTTTTAAAGACCTCTTGGAAGAAAAGTATGGGAAGGAAGAAGCTAAAAGGAGAATAGTGGCAACTACCGATAAGAGTAAAGGAGCTCTTAAGAGTCTTTCTGAATCGGAGGGATATGAAACTTTTGTGATTCCCGATGATGTTGGGGGGAGGTTTTCTGTATTAACACCTGTTGGACTTTTGCCTATTTCTGTTTCTGGTGCTGATATAGATGATTTGATGAAAGGAGCTAGAGATGCACTCCAAGATTTAGATTATGATGATGTTAATACTAATGGTTGCTATAGGTATGCTGCTATTAGAAATATACTTTATAGAAAAGGTTATATAACAGAAATTTTGGCTTCTTATGAGCCAAGTTTAGCATTTTTTTCTGAATGGTGGAAACAGTTGTTTGGCGAGAGTGAGGGTAAGGACAAGAAGGGAATATACCCATCTTCTGTGAATTTATCAACAGATTTACATTCTCTTGGACAGTATATACAAGATGGAATGAGAAATATAATGGAGACAGTTATAAATGTTGAGGTACCGTTAAAAGACATAGTTATAAAAGAGATGCAAGGTGATGCAGATGGTCTTAACTATTTAACTGGTAAGACAATGGACTTTGTAAATAAGAAGGCTTTTGCTGGTACGTTGCTTGCTCATTTAGATGGTGGAGTGCCTAATATGGTAATTAATATACCTAAGATTGATGCTTATAATATGGGATATATGATCTATTTTTTTGAAAAAGCTTGTGCTATAAGTGGTCATTTGTCTGCTGTAAATCCTTTTAATCAAGAGGGAGTTGAAAGCTACAAAAGGAATATGTTTGCTCTTCTTGGAAAGAAAGGGTTTGAGGATTTAAGAGATCACCTTGAGAGAAGGTTGTAATTTTAGAAATTTTATTTTGTAACAACTTATGATTTGTATATTGTAAGTTGTTATTTTTTGAGGTGTAATATGTTTATTAAGGACATATTTGAAAAGGATATTGAACGAAATATACAAAGTGTTATTAAGGTTTCAAGCCTTGACAAAAAATATTTTGATGAAATTAATGAATATGTTGTTACTGAGGAAGTTTTCAAATGTATTAATTTGTTTACTAGCATGTATAAATATGTTTTTATAAATCAAGATGATAGAATAGGATTTTGGATATCTGGATTTTTTGGTAGTGGTAAATCTCATTTTCTGAAAATTTTATACTACATACTTAAAGGCATAAGGCTTGATCTACTCATACAAAATAATAAATGCTTATTACATATTGAAAAGGATTTGAAATTCTTATCTGATATTGAGAAAGACGTAATTTTATTTAACATAGATTCCAAAAATATGATGCAGGGTAGTGTGTTAGATATTTTTGTAAATGAGTTTAATGCTATGAGGGGTTTTTCTAAAACCTATGGGTTCATCTGCGAGCTTGAGGAAAGGCTTTTGGAGGAAAATATTTTTCGAGAGTTTAAAGATTATTTTTTTAATCTTTCAAATAAAAATTGGGAAGATGCTAGGGAGGAGTTTTACTTTCATAGAAATGACCTAATTAAATCTTTGTGTCATGTTAAAAACTATAATTATGAAGAAGGAGAAAATTATTTTATAAGTATTGAAAAGAATTACAGGATGAATGTAGAAAAGTTTTCTGAAAAAGTCTCGGAGTATATAAGTTCAAAAGGTGAAAATCACAGTATCATATTTATGATAGATGAGGTTTCACAATTTATTTCAGATAATTTAAATAAGATGTTGAATCTTCAAACAATTGTTGAAGAGCTATCAAATAAATGTTTCGGTAGAGTATTTGTCGTAGTTACAAGTCATGTTGATATAAATTCTATTGATAATAACAAAAAATATGATTTTTCTAAGATTCAAAGTCGATTTGAGAGTAGACTGTATTTATCAAGTGCGAGCATGGGTGAGGTTTTATGTAAAAGGTTATTGTTAAAGAAAGAGGAATACTTGTCTAAAATTCATGAATTGTACATAGATAGGGAATTATTTATAAAAAATAATTTAAGGCTAAGTTCTTTATTTGATTCAAAAGTCTCAAAAATAAGTAGAGAAGAGTTTGGTTTGTTTTATCCATTTTTTTCATATCAACTCGAACTCATAAAAGATATTATTTATTTCATGTCCATAAATAATGTAATAAGTGATGATATGTCAAAAGGTGAGAGAAGCATTTTAATATTTTTCCAGAAGGTATTAATTAATTTTAAAAATTATGAATTTAATTCAGTTGTGCCGTTTTATATGTTTTATGATGCTATTTCAGATTTTATAGATCACAATCACAAATATGTTTTTTCAATTGCCTATGATAATAGAAATTTAGATAATTTCGATATAAATATTCTAAAGACACTTTTATTAATAAAGTATTTACCTAATGTGATCCCATGTGTTGAAACAATAGAGACTCTTGTTATATTGGATTTTTCTAACAATAATTGTGAAAAATCTAAAGTCCTTAGTTCGTTGCAGAAATTAATTAATGAGGGATTTGTTAATAGTGATGGTGATAGATTTTACTTTTTATCAAAAATGGAGAGAGATATCAATTATAAAATAATAGAAACAAATATCGAATCTCATGAAATAAAAGAATTTTTGTGTGATAAAATCTTTAATGAGGTTTGCGGGATATCTAAGATAAGATACCGAAATAAAATAAACTTTTCTTTTAACAAAATTTTAAATGATTTGAATTATAAAGTCTCTCAAAAGAATATGATTGGAATTAAAATTTTAACTACTGTCTATGATGAGGATTTTAATTTAGATTCTATACGAATTGCATCTGGTATTGAAAACAATGTTATAATCTATTTTAATGATGACAAAAGTTTAATTGATGAAGTTTTTTTGTATTTAAAATTACAGAAGTTTTTGAAGTATATTAAATCTGATTTTAGAGAAAGATATGGAGTTATTTTACTATCCAAGGAAGATGAATTAAAAAATAGACTTAATAGAATAAATATTTTAATTATAAATTGTATAAAAACATCTTCCATATTTGTAAATGGAGAGATTGTTTCCAAGAGTTTTGAAGATGTAAATGATATTTTTAAAGATTCTATCAATCGACTTATGCTTTGCAGATTTAATAAATTTGGATACATAAATAAATTTATTGAAAAATTTAATCGTGTAATTGAAATTTTTGAAAATCAAAATCAATTAAATGAGGTTTTAAGTCTAAACTCACTTTTTGTAAATGAACTTGCTGATTTTTTAAATCAATTTAATAAAATTAGTTTTGGACAAGTGTTCGAACACTTTAAAAGTATACCTTATGGGTTTGGAAAGAATGATGTTTTATTTGGAATATTGTATTTGCTCAAAATGAGAAGGATAGTATGTAATTTTAATTTTGATGAAATCGTGGAAGGGATTTCTTCGGATAAGAATTTTTCAAATAAGATACAAATTTCTAAATGTGATGATTCAGAGATAGTAGGCATTGCTTCTTGTAAAAAAATGTTTGAACAGATTTTTGATAAGAAGTATTTGACAAATAGTTTTTACGATTTTTTTAAACAATGTAAAAGTGATTTGGAAGAATTTAAATTAAGGTTAGATAAAGTTAAGGAATTAGTTTTCCGAGATCATTTGTATCCAGGAAAGGATACCGTAGAAGATTTAGATAAATTTGTGGTTAATGCTTTATCGTGTAGTAGTGATGAATTTATTGAGAGAGTAACTCATGATTTTAGTGTTGTGAAAATCTTTGATGAATTTGATATGATTTTTAATTTCTACAATAGTGTCCAGTTTGAAATTTTCGAAAAGGGGTTAGAGGCTTATAGGATTTTTGAAAAAGATAAAAGCTTTATATGTAATAGTGAATTGGTGAAAACTTTTTTTGGTATTGAGGGTATTTTGAATATGGATAAGCCTTATGGAGAAATTTCAAAACTTAAGGTTTACACACAGCAATTTATAGATTTACATAAAAAGATTTTGTGCGATGCCATTGTAAATATAAATGACTTTATTCAGGATGAAATTTTGATATCTCTAGGTTTGGATCTTGTTTGTGAATTGAAATGTAAATTGGATAAATGTAAAACGTTATTTGATGTTTATGGAATTAAGATGGAGAGTATTTTCTTGAAAGAGAAATTAAAAGGTTAGTATTATGAATAAAAATATTGTTAAAAATTTTGCAGCGTGGTCGAGAAAAACTTTAATACGTGAAATAACAGACAAACTCACCTTAATCGGAATAACAAAAAGTGAAATTAAAAAAAATATATCTGAAAATTTAGAGTATGAGGAATATACCATAGGAAATTTTCAAACGTATAAAATCTATGGACACGATATCATAAAACGTGAAATGCTTGTGAAGAAAATAAGCGAAAAGGGATTTGATTTTATTGTAGAAGAGGTTGCCTATACTTGGTTTAATAGGATAATAGCAATAAGGTTTATGGAAATAAACAATTATTTACCTTCTGGAGTAAGGGTGCTATCATCCATAAATAAAAGTAAAACTGAGCCTGATATCATTACATATTTTGATGATTTGGATTTTCCGTTTGATAGAGATTATGTAGTTATGCTTAAACATAATAACGATATAGATGAGCTTTTTAGATATATGTTCATTGCACAATGCAATTCTTTAAATGATATATTGCCAGGGCTCTTTAAAAAAACAGATGCTTACATTAATATTTTGTTTCCATCAAATTTGTCTAACGAAAATAGTTTTATTAGAAGGATTGTAAAGGATATTGATGAAAATTATTTTTTGGACAATGTTGAAATAATAGGATGGTTGTACCAGTATTACATAACTGAAAAGAAAGATGAAATATTTAAAAAATTAAAGCAAAATATAAAAATATCTAAAGAGAATATCCCTCCAGCCACTCAAATTTTTACTCCGAAATGGATCGTAAAGTACATGGTAGAGAATTCCCTAGGGAAGTTTTATCTTCACAATAATCCCGATTTTAAATTTCCATTTGACCTTAAATATTATATTGAAACTAGCGATATATCAGAGAATGAATTTGAGAAAATCTCACCGGAGGATATAAGGATAATCGATCCATGTATGGGAAGTGGACACATACTTGTTTATGTATTTGATTTGCTGTTTGAGATATATGTACAAAATGGATATTTAAAAGACGAAATTCCTTACTTGATACTTGAAAATAATTTGTTTGGAATTGATATTGATGATAGAGCGTATGAACTTGCATATTTTTCTCTAATGATGAAAGGGCGAGGCAGGTATAAGAAGTTTTTCAATAGGAAAGTGAAGTTTAATTTTTATCCCATAACCGAGAGCAATGATATTTATAATGACATTATTGAAAAGATTGAAAGATTAAATATTAGCTATGCTAAAGATATAAAGTATTTGTTAGATGTGTTCATGGATGCGAAGGAATATGGATCTTTGGTATCTGTGAAGAAGTTGAATTTTGATTTAATTGAAGAATCTTTGTACGAATACTTATCCGAATATGAGAGCGATTGCATGAAGAAAGTAATTAGCATAGCCAGAATTCTAAGTTGTAATTACCATATTGTTATAACGAATCCTCCTTATATGAGTAGTAGGGGGATGAGTGAGAAACTTTCTACATATCTAAAGTATAATTATCCAAATAGTAAAATGGATTTGTTCTCTGTGTTTATTGAAAGAGGGTTTAAGCTGACTTGTAAAAATGGTTTTAATGTGATGCTTACTATGCAATCTTGGATGTTTCTATGTAAGTTTGAAAAATTAAGGAGATCTATTTTTCAAAGTAATACCATAGTGTCTTTGCTCCACATGGATAATAATGTAATGCCAATAGCATTTGGTACGAGTGCTACAGTCTTCAAAAAGAAATTTGTGCAGGACTATGAAGGAGTATACAATTATGTGGAATTTAATAATCTGGATGAAAATGGTAACTTGAATGATTTTCCTGTATCGCAAAATAGAAATTTCAAAATAAAGTTGAAATCTTTTTATGATGTACCGGGTGCTCCTCTTAATTATTGGATAAGCAAAAGAGCGAGAGAGGTATTCAAAAAATTCAAATCGCTTAAAGAGTATTTTGAACCAAAGCAAGGAATGGCAACTACGGATAATAAAAAATTTGTAAGGTATTGGTATGAAATAGATAAAGATGACATCGAGTTTGACTGTAAATCTCATGATGATTTGAGATTTATTGATAAAAAATGGTTTCCGTATAACAAGGGTGGTTACTACAGGAAGTGGTATGGTAATAATGAATATATTGTCAAATATGAAAATTCAGGGGAGAATCTTATAAAATTCGTAAGAGATAAGTATCCGAGGATAACTGATCCAGAGTTTGTGGTAAAAAATAGAAAATACTATTTTAAGAAAGGAATCACGTGGTCTCTTTTTGGATTTAAAAATTTTGGCGTTAGATATAAGGATCATGGTTTTATATTTGACGTATCGGGATCTTCTATTTTTCCTGATGAAAAATACGATAAATATGTTTTGGCATTTTTATGTTCGAATGTTTGCTTTTATCTTTTATCCTCAATAGCTCCAACTGTTAATTTTCAAATTGGAAATATTGGAGATCTTCCTATTATAATTGACGATTCTCATTTGGATGAAATAAATATGCTTGCTAACAGAAATATATATTTGTGCAAAAGGGAATGGAATTTTTATGAAACCTCTTGGGAATTTAAAACACATCCGGCTATAGAGTTTAAGATTAGTTCTTTTATTAAAGATTCTTTTCAAAATTTTAAGAAGCAAATTGAAACTTTGTTTTCAGAGGTTAAAGAAAATGAAGAAAGGATAAACAAGATTTTCAAAGTAATATATGGTTTTGATGAAGAAGTTTCTGAGTACGTTAAGGATGAGGACGTATCCATAAGGAAAATTGATGAAAGAAGTTTTGTTGAATCATTTATGAGCTATTTTGTTGGATGTGTTTTTGGAAGATATTCTATTGACTATCTTGGAGTTATTGAAAATTCAAAAAATATTTTTAATAGGGAGTATAGATCATTTTTACCTCAGGAAGATAACTTAATAGTTATTTCACCAGAAGGATATTTTGAAAATGATATACATAATTTGTTTGTACATTTTTTGAGTGTTGTGTTTGGGAAGGAGTCCCTTGATGAAAATTTGAAATTTATATGTGAGACATTGTCTTATAAGGGTTTAAATTTTAGAGAAAATATAAGTCAATATTTCATTAAAGAATTTTTTAAAACTCATATGAAGACTTACAATAAACATCCGATATACTTGCAATTTTGTTCTGGTAAAAATAATGCAATTAATGCGTTAACTTGCATTCACAGATTTTCAAAAGAAGATATATTAAAATTTAAAATGAATTATCTAGATATAATTGAGCAAAAATATGAAAATGAGATTATGAAGTTGGATGATTTGTACAAAAATGGGAATGCTATAAAGTATAAGAAATATAAGGAAGGATTAGTATTGAAATTCGAGGAATTTAAAAGATACAGAAGCCTTGTTTCTTATGCGTGTGATTCTAATATCTATATAGATTTACAAGATGGTGTGATAGCCAACTATGAAAACTTACAAAATATAGGATTGGAAAATAACCAAACGTTATTTAAATAGATCGTTTATCTAAAATTTGTAAATTTAGAGGTTTCTAGTTGAAGGTAAATAATTAAATGAAGTATAATATGGTTGATAATTTTGGAAAAATTGAATTTGAGCAAGTATGTTTTTGATCATTTTTAGAGTTGAATTGAAGTGTATGAGTTTTAAGGGGGCTAAATCGTGAATGAGTTAGATGTAAATTTTAGTTTACCGTCTCCACAAGACAAAAATATTCCGATAGATATAAGTGTTTCGAGCTTGGAAGAAGATACGGTATATAGATTTTGTGTTGGCATAAATGGAGTTTGGTATACTATACAGGATTTTTCTACCAAGAAAGAAGTTGCTTGGACGCCAAGTGAGTATGGAAATTACATAGTTATGGTACAATCTAAAAAGATTTCTAGTAGAAAAGCTTTTGACAATATAATAAGGGTTAATTATACGATTGGTAAAAATTTTGAAGATGAAAAAATAATAAAATCTATACATTTAGACAGGGAATGCTATACGGTTGGAGATCAGTTATGTTTAACGGTTGATTCGATTTATTCCCCGAGTTTATATAAATTTTGGATAAATGGTCAGTATGGATGGGAATTATTGAAAGATTATACATCAGATGAAAAACTTGTTTTAACTCTAAATGAAACTGGTGAGAAAGAAATTCTTGTTCAGTGCAAAAGACAAAATTCTGAAAATAATTTCGATGACTTTTCGACAGTGAAGTTTTATGTTTATGAGGCTGTAAAGATTGAAATTGTATCACTTAAAAGCCTAAGCAAAGAATTAATTTCTGGTGAAGAATTAATATTTGAGTGCGAAGTGAAAAATGAGGAATCAAAAACAGTTTTGTATAAGTTTATCGTGATTGATGATAATGGAAATGTTAATGTTGTACAGGATTATTCCACAAAGAGTATGGTCTCTTTTGTTGAAGAGAATTACGGAAAATTCAAATTACTTGTTTTAATTAAAGATTTGTACTCGATTAATAATTATGATGATAGGGCAGTTATCATATATGAGGTTAAGCCTTATAACGAAATAAAGATAATGAACTTTTCTGCTGATTTAAGTTCTCCATATTATACAGGGCATCCGATTATATTTAATGCACAGGTTGAGGGTGGAAAGAACTTGATGTTTAAGTATGTCATAAATGGACCGAGCACAGATGATGAACCATTCATAGAAGAAAGTGGTTATTTAAGAGAAAATTTTTATCAGTGGATACCTAAGGTTTCTGGAGATTATAAAATTACTGTTTATGTAAAAGACGAGAGCAATTCCCATGGATATGATGTTTTCGCTGAACTAGATATTGAAGTGTTACCTTATGTGTCTCAGGTTGTTAAAATTTTAGATGTCCAGATAGACTCTTATGAAAAGCATGTTAAGAATAAACCAATTGGAATTATAGTCAAGGCTGAAGGTGGACTGAAGCTTCAATATAATTTTGTTATAACAAAGGAAAATAAGGAAGTTGGATTTATTGATTACAGCGATAAGAACTTTTTAACATTTATGCCTCAAGAGGCAGGTTATTATGAACTGGAAATAAAAGTTAAAGATATGTTTTCAGTTCAGCAATATGATGCTTCTACTATATTGCATTTTAAGGTTTGGGATTATTATCCTGCTAGAATTGATTATATTTTGTATAGGACTCAAGAGTGTTATGTGGTTGGAGAGCCTGTGATATTTGATATTGTTGCTCAAAATACAAAAGATATTTTATTTAAATATATTTTATCAGTGGATGATCATGTTATTGAGGAAACTAGCTTTAGTGGTAATATAGCTTATGAATATGTTCCTACAGTAAAAGGGAGATACACATTAAATGTTTTGGCTAAAAACAAAAATTCTGAGCTTGAGTATGATACGAGAAAAGAGGTAAAGATATATGTCCAAGATTCCTTACCTATATCTGGTACTAGAATAATTTGCGAAGCTGGAGAAGATGATCTAGTTATAAACAATTCTATATTTTTTGCTGTTAATTCTAGCGGTGGTAGAAACATCGGATATGAATTTTATCTCATGGATCAAGGGCAATGGAGAAGGGTGCAAACTTATAGTCGAAAAAATACTTATAGCTTTATACCATTTAGGGCAGGGAATTATAAACTTTTGGTTTTGGCAAAAAGTGAATATAAGACTTGTAATTATGAGGATTATGCACTTTATGAATTTAAAGTAACATAGATTTCTGAATAAAAACCTCCTAAAGTACCAAACATAATATAAAATATTTTGGGAGGAAAATTTGGTATATATGAACTTAAAGGATACTGTAGAAGTTTTTGTTTCAGGACTTTTACTTTCATGTTTTGGGCTAATGTTAAAATCGTATACTACTTTAGCTTCGAATAACACACAAGAGATATTTTTATATGAATTACATAACCCCATTGAGGATTTTGGATTTAGGGATTTATGTTCTAGCAAAATTTTTGAATCTGATATTATAAATGATGCTATAAATATTTCAGCTAAGAGATATGATGTAGATAAAAATCTCATAAAGTCATTGATAAAACAAGAGTCAAACTTTAATCCAAATTGTGTTTCAGATGCTGGAGCTATAGGTATTATGCAAATAATGCCTAACACTATAGAAAAATTTAATGTGAAAGATCCCTACAATGTTTATCAAAATATTGATGCGGGTACAAGACATCTTAAGGGAATGATAGAAAGGTATGAGGGAGATATAGTTAAAGCTATTGCGGCCTACAACTGTGGAGGTAACGCACTAGATAAAAGTGGTTTTAAATCGCTTGACGATGTATCTATGCTTCCAAAAGAAACACAGATACATGTGATTAAGGTTTTTCACTATTACAATAATGAGTTTTAATTAAAGTGTTTTACAAAAATTTATAAAATGAAAATTGCAAAAATGGAAGTAGCTCAATTAGTTATGAGCTACTTCTAAATTTTTTTTGTTAAAAAATTTCATATGTAGTAGAATATTTTTTATCAGATAGAGAAGGGAATTAAAGTTTTATGAAAAGGTTGGATAGTATTCTTGTTAATTCAGGTTATGGAAGCAGGAGAGGAGCTCAGAAGATTATACGCCAAAAGAAAGTCACGGTTAATGGTGAAATTGTAAATATACCTTCTGTCCATGTTGATGTTTTGAAAGATGAGATATACGTTTTAGATAAAAAGGTTGTGTATAGAAATTTTATCTATTTGATGCTGAATAAACCCTCAGGGTTTGTATCGGCGACACACGATAAATTCGATCGGACAGTACTTGAACTTATAGACGATGAAGATAAGGGTTTGTCCCCTTATCCAATTGGGAGACTCGATAAGGATACTGTTGGTCTTTTGATAATTTCAAACGATGGGAACATGTGCCATAGGGTTCTATCTCCTAAGCGGCATGTTGAAAAAAAGTATTTTGCTAAGGTGGATATATGTTTAAAAAATTCTCATATTGAAACCTTTAATAATGGAGTTGTAATTGAGGATGGATACAAATGTAAGTCTGCTAAACTCGAAATTGTTAATTCAAGTGCCGAGGGTTCTGAATGTATTTTGTCTTTAACCGAGGGCAAGTTTCACCAAATTAAAAGAATGTTTAGTGCGATAGGCTCAAACGTTTTGTATCTTAAAAGGATTGAATTTTGTGGTATAGAGCTTGATCGTAATTTAAATGAAGGCGAATACAGACATCTAACAGATAGTGAAGTAAATATCTTAAAATCAGTTTAGGAGGAAGAGTTATGGAATTGAGAGAATTTTTAAATGAGGAACAACTGGAAGCAGCAATGACCGTGGAAGGTCCTTTACTTATTTTAGCTGGAGCAGGTTCTGGCAAGACTCGTACGATTACATATAGAATTGCTCACATGATAAAGAATTTGGAGATAAATAGCTATCAAATTCTTGCCATAACTTTTACGAATAAAGCAGCTAGGGAAATGAAAGATAGGGTTCGATCACTTATAGGACAAGTTGCTGAAAATATGTGGATTTCAACTTTCCATTCTCTTTGTGTCAGAATCCTAAGGAGGGAAATTGAAAAACTTGGCTATACGAAGTCATTTACGATTTATGATTTTTATGATCAAAAGACCTTGGTCAAGAGGTGCATGGATGATTTGGGAGTCAATACTAATAACATAGAAGTCAATGATGTAATTAAAAAGATTTCTAAGTATAAGAACGATTTTATTAAGGCTACCGATGCTATTAAATTTGCTGATAATTATCGTGAGGGACTTATAGCTAAGATTTATGAGTTGTATGAAAAGAAATTATATGAAAATAATTCTTTGGATTTTGATAATCTAATTTTCAAAACTATAGAACTTTTCGAAAGATATGAAGATGTTCTTGTATTTTACCAATCAAAATTTAAATACATAATGGTGGACGAGTATCAAGACACGAATTATTCTCAATATTATTTGGTAAAACTTTTGGCGTTAAAATACAAAAATGTTTGTGTTGTTGGTGATGATGATCAATGTATATACCAGTGGAGAGGAGCCAACATTGATAATATCCTCAATTTTGAAAAGGACTATGGTAATGCAAAGGTTATAAAGCTTGAGAAAAATTATAGATCCAAGGCTAATATTTTGAGTGCAGCAAATGGCGTAATCGTAAATAATTCTAGACGTAAAGATAAAATTTTAAAGCCCATTAATCCAGAAGGAGAAAAGATAAAATTGTTTAAAGCTGATGGGGCTGAGGAGGAAGTATTATTTATAATCAATGAGATTTCTAGGATTATGAAGTCTAAAGCATATGACTATAGGGATTTTGGAATTTTGTATAGGACAAATTCTCAATCTAGAATTCTTGAAGAAATATTTGTAAAATACCAAATACCGTATAAACTTGTTGGAGTTGTGAGATTCTATGAAAGAAAAGAGATTAAAGATATTATTGCATACTTAAAAACTGTTATTAATCCAAACGATGAAATAAGTTTGATGAGAATTGTTAACGAGCCTAAAAGAGGAATTGGTAATGCAACTATTGATAAGTTGTTAGAGTATGCAGCAGCAAATGGAATTACTCTTTTTGATGCTATGGTTGCATCGTTTGAGATACATACGATTTCCATGAGAACAGTAACTATTTTAAAGGATTTTGTAAAAATCATCTTTGATATGAGGGAAATACTTCAGAGCAAACCTTCTGAGTTCATAAAGTCACTTTTGCAAAAGGTAGGATATATGGAAGGTTTGAAAAATTCTAAAGATGCTGAATATCAAACGAGAATTGAAAATATTGAAGAATTCATAAATGCAGCTGTGAATTTTGAAAATTTAAATTACGGATGTAGTATTGAAGATTTTTTAGAAAATATAATTTTGGTTTCAGAGGTTGATAAATATGATGAAAGATCTTCTGCTATAACTCTTATGACTCTTCATTCATCAAAAGGTCTTGAATTTCCTGTTGTCTTTATAGTTGGTATGGAAAATGGTAATTTTCCAAGTAACAAATGTTTTGAAGATATTGAGGAAATGGAAGAGTCAAGAAGGCTTTGTTATGTAGGTATAACTAGAGCTAAAGAGATGCTATATTTTACATACTCGAATGTTAGAATGGTTTATGGTGAAATGACCTATCGAACTAAGTCGAAATTCTTAATGGAGATTCCCCAAAACTTAATAATGGATATTAATTTTGATGGTGATGAAAGAAGTGCATTTAGAAGCGACACCATGGGGAGTTTTGAAAAATTTCCTTATGATAGAAACACTAGTAAACAAATTAATGAAATTAAAAACGATATCTCTAAAGATGAGGTTAGGATAGGTAGAAAGATAAAGCACAAAACTTTTGGAGTTGGGACGATTGTAAAAGTAGAAGAAGGCGATGGAGATTTTAAACTGTATATTGCTTTTGATAGCAATGGAGTGAAAAAATTGTTATTTAGCAAAGCACCAATCGAGCTCATTTAAATAAAGAGGTGAGATTTTTGTGAATGAAGAAATAAAGCGAATAGAAGAGCTTGTTAAATATTTAAATGAATGTTCGTATTCGTATTTTGTTTTAGATAATCCAATAATTGATGATAAAAAGTATGACAAACTGTACGATGAGCTTAAATTGCTTGAAATTAAAACCAGGCATATTTTATATAATTCGCCTACTCAGCGTGTGGGAGATGTTATTTTAGATAAATTTGAGAAATCTGTACATAAATCAAAGATGTGGAGTCTTGACAAGGTTACTTCCTTTGAAGAATTTAAATATTGGTATGATAAGAATCTCGAAATTGCCAAAGAGAATAAAATATCTGCTCCGACTTATATTGTAATGCAAAAGTTTGATGGAGCTAGTATAAATTTAGCTTATGAAGATGGAAAATTTACAAAAGCTACAACTCGTGGGAATGGAGAGGTTGGTGAGAACGTAACTGAACAGGTTAAAACTATAAAGAGTATTCCCTTAGGTATAGATGATGTTTCTTCGTTTGAGATTCGTGGAGAAATCATTATGACGAAGGAGGAATTTGAAAAATATAACAAAGGAGCAAATGTTCCATTAAAAAACTTGAGGAATGGAGCTGCAGGTGCTCTTAGGAATTTGGATGTACAGGAAACTAAAAAACGAAATTTGACAGGGTTCTTTTTTGATATTGGATATTTTGAAGAAGGGAAATTTAAAACCTATTTAGAGGTCTTAGAGTTTTTGAAAGAGAGTAAATTCAAATGTGCAGATTTTAAATTTTGCGAAACCTTCGATGAGATAAAAGATGAAATAATTAGGATAGAGTCCGTAAGAGGTGCTCTTGATTACGATATTGATGGAGTTGTTGTTTCCGTTAACGAGTTTAAATTGAGAGAGATTTTGGGATATACGGTTAAGCATCCGAAATTTTCTATGGCGTATAAATTTGAAGCTGAAGAGGGGATTACAAAATTAATTGATGTTGAATGGAATGTTGGAAGAAGTGGAAGAGTTTCTCCTACGGCAATTTTAGAGCCAATTGATATGGCAGGTATAACCATAAAAAGAGCAACGCTCAATAATATAGATGATATTAAGAGGAAAAATGTAAAACTAAATGGGGAAGTATTGATAAGAAGGTCAAATGATGTTATACCTGAAATAATTAGGGGAATAAGTGATGATGAGAATTTGATGGAGATACAAATCCCAAATGCTTGCCCATCTTGTAATTCTGAGCTAAGTCAAGATGGGGTACATATTTATTGTACAAATGCCATATCGTGTAAACCTCAAATTATAAAATCAATTGTTCATTTTGCATCAAGAGATGCTATGAATATCGAGGGATTAAGTGATAAAATTGCAACTCAGTTTTATGAAGAGTTGAATATGAAGAAGGTATCAGAGCTTTATGAAATAAAATTTGATGATTTAATAAGACTAGATAAATTCAAAGATAAAAAGGTAAATAATATTTTAAATTCTCTAGAGAAAAGTAAGGAGTGTAATCTTGCGAATTTTATTTA
This sequence comes from Anisomitus miae (SeqCode), assembly GCF_054906395.1. Classification (NCBI taxonomy): domain Bacteria; kingdom Bacillati; phylum Bacillota; class Clostridia; order Eubacteriales; family Clostridiaceae; genus Anisomitus (SeqCode); species Anisomitus miae (SeqCode). The sequence goes on along the minus strand of NZ_JBRACL010000008.1, from coordinate 60,932 downwards.
TGCTTTAGGAATAAGAAATGTTGGACTTAAGACTTCCAAGGATATTGTGAGAAAGTTTAAAACACTGGACAAAATAATGAAACTAACTAGGGAAGAACTGAGTGAAATTTATGGAATTGGAGGAATAATTGTTGAAGATATATTGAAATTTTTCAATAATCCAAAAGTTGTATATGAAATAAATCGTTTTAGAGAACTCGGTATAAATTTTATTGATAGTAACGATAATGATTTTAAGGAAAATGAGTTTTTAGGAAAAACTGTTGTTGTAACTGGAACCATGAAAAATTTTTCGAGACGTGAAGCAAAGGATTTACTCGAAAGATTTGGTGCAAAAGTTTCTGAATCTGTCAGTAAAAAAACAGATTATGTAATATTTGGTGAAGGTGCTGGAAGTAAATTTGATAAAGCTATTTCTTTAAATATAAAAACTTTATCGGAGGATGAATTTAGTGAAATTTGTGAAAAAGTAGGAATATAAAATCTAAAATTTGGAATTATCCTTATATATAATCTTTAAATTTTAGAAGGTGATTATGTGAGGGTAGTTAAGGTAATTATTTTGGGTATTTTTCTTATTTATAATTTAACTTTCAACGTTTTACAAGAGAAAGAAACTACAAGGACAACAAATGTAGTTTCTATTGGTGTTGTGAATTTACCTGAAAATCTTCTTTATTTATCGGATGAATCGTATGTTAATAATGTTGTCGTGGGCAATTTATTTGAGGGTCTTGTAAATCTTTCTTCACATGGCGATGTTATTTCTGGGATTGCGGAGAGGTGTACTGTATCTGAGGATGGATTAATATATAAGTTTTATATTAGGAATGATGCTTATTTTAGTAATGGAGATTTGATAACATCTAAGGATTTTTTAGATTTTTTTAAAAATATAATAAGTAAAGATGAGGAAAGGTTTTATTATGATGATTTAAAATCTATAGTTGGTGTTCAAGAATTTTATGATGGCAAAGTTGCTTTTGATGAGGTTGGAATTAAGGTTGATAAAAAAGATTGTTTATTAATCGAACTTGCATATAGGGATGAAAGCTTCCTTAAAAATTTAACTAAAGATAAGTTTTCTTTAAGGAGTGAGTTTAAGTATTTGTATAATTATATGGATTTTTATCAGTATATAAATTATTCAGGTGCTTATGTCATACATAACATATACGATAGTGAAGATGGAAATTTGAAAGTCATATTAAAACCAAATAAATATTATTATTTAAATAATTATAAGACTGTTGACGAAAAATTGTATTCTGTGGGGAACGATAAGGAAATAATTTTAGAGGTTTTCTCAACTAGAGAGTTTGCTTTGGAATCTTATAAATCTGGAAAGATTAAATTTGTTTTTGATATTGCGTATAGTTCCATGGATGATCATTTTAATTCTAGGGATTTATATTATGTCCATAATGATATATCGAGTTTAGTATTTAATTTAGATAAATTTAGCAATGGAGAAAAGACTGCGGAGGTATCTATGAATTTGGATGAAGAACATTTGGACGAAAGTCAGAGACTGAGAAAAGGGAATTTTATGAATTTTATAGTTGACACCAAAGATATAAGATACGTTAATGGTATAGATAATGAAGGTTTATATAAATATGTATTTGATAAGGAGTACATTATAAATAAGCTTCAAAAATATAATTTCGAAGATAACAAAACTTTAAAAATTGTAACTCACTCTGAGGATAATTACATACAGCTTGCAAGAAAATTTAAAGAATTTTTAAATGCAGAGTTAGATATATCCATAAACATCATTGCGTTTGAGGATGATTATATACAAAACAGTCTTAAGGAAACAGAATATGATATACTAATATCTCATTTTACACAAAATAGTAAAGGTGATATTTTGAAATTTGACAAACCAAATCTTATATTATCTAGTATTGGGCTAGATAAGAATTCTATCGATGGTAATGGCACAATCCAAATTAATAATTTAAATTAATATGAAGAGAGATGACTCTTGGGGTTTTAAACCTGAGAGTCGTTTTTGTATTTACATAATGAATAAATTATTAAAAAAAATTTAAACTAAAATGGAGGTTTGTTAGGATTAATTATTTTTTTCATTGGGGGGTAATCATAAGTATGAGCAATTCACCTAGGAAGATAAAAAATTGTTATTATGTTTTTTTTATTTTCATTTTAATTACTTTGTTTAGTGTTTTGAAAAGTGAGAAAGTTGCAGCTAATGAATTTGATATTCCTGTATACATAATTAAGTGGGAAGGATCTACTGAAATATTTATGGATAGAACTGAACTTGAGAATTATGATATTAGTCAAGTGGATTTGATTGTTTCAGACTCTGGTAGACCAATTAATATATCTATGGTGGATGAAAGTTTTTTTATTTATGAAGAGTTAAAAAATAATAATGAATATACTTTGAAAATTAATTTATTAGATAAAATATCTAGAAAAAATATTGAATATAGTTCAAATTTTAAATATTTAGAGAATAGCTTCAGTGTGAAGAATATAACTCTTAATTCTTGCAATGTGTTTGTCAACTATAGTGGAAAAGATTTATTGTTAATAAAGGAATTTTGTATTTATGGAAAAGATATTTCAAATGAAGAAAATGAATATGATTTTTTACTCAAAAAAAGTAGAGCAGATTTGAATACATACAGAAGTACATTCAGTTTTAAAAATGTTAGTGTTAAGCCGGGCACTACATATAACATAGGATGTGTACTTTCTATGAGTAATAATATAAACCTTGTTTTCAATAAAGAGTTCAAAAGTAAGGATTTTGAAATATCAGAAATGAAAACTTCAATGATATCAGACAGAAAGATTAAGTTAGATTGGAGTATTTCAGACGATGATTTTAAATTTTTAGATAAGGATTGTATAAAAATATTCGTTAAGAAATTTGGTGAATTGAATTTTCCTGCTGACCCAATTGAAAAAATTTTAAAAACAGACATACATTCAACCACTTTGGATACAGGCAATGTTTCCTCAGAGTATAGTGTGAAGCTGGCATATTATTTTGCAGGTAAGGAATTTGAGCGAATTATCAAACAGGAAAATGATTTTTACAACATAAACTCTAAAGTTTCTGTATTAAATTCTAGAGGAGTAAGAGTATCATTTGGATTTGATAATAAGGTTAAGTTTAACAGCGGAGAGATTTTGAATATTTACTTGGTTGATGTTTTGAATGATCATGTGGAGAATGAGCAAATTTTCTCTAAAGAAATAAGTTCTATATCTTTTAGTCCAAACCATAAGGTTGAATTTAATAATTTGAAAGTGGATCATAAATATAAGATAATTTATGAAATACTTTACAATGATGGGACAATTGTGAAAATTAAGGAAGATACTTTTAGCACTCCACAGTTTGGTATAAAAGATATAAATGTTTCTGGTAAGTTTGATAATCAAAATAATCTGAAAGTAATTTTAAGTTGGCAGTTAATGAAATCCAAATTTGAATTTATAGATGGAGATAGTTTGGCTATATATATAAAGGAAAAAGATGTTCCTAGTTATTCTGATGATGCTTATTTTTACAAAGATACAAATTTAGATAAAACGTTTTCTTTAGATATTGATATAAGTGGGGAAGTTAAAGGAGCTTATGACATAAAGCTTGTCTACAACATAGGAGGTAAGAAATATGCAGAGTTGAAGAGTCTCTATATAGATAATGAAGGTATGGCAATAGGTGGAAATATTTTTACGCAAAATGCTCCTATAGGGAATGTGGAAGTATCAAGAAGTGGGAACATATTTACAAAAAATGTTTCTTCTGAAGTTGTGAGTGATACAACTACAGATAACAAAATTGTTAATGTAACAGCTAAGGATATTACAGCTAATCAAGTAACATTAGAGGTTTCATATCCGACTGAATTTGAATTTACGGATGGGGATTCTATAAAGATATATACAAAGCAAAAAGATTTGGCTTCATCATCGGAAGTATTGTTTAAGGAGTATGTGCATTCTTCAAATGATGAGTCTAAAGTTGATTTGAAAAATACATCTTCCTTTGTTGTTGATTACTTAATTCCTAACAGAAATTATGAATTTAGAGTAGAGTTTAAAACAAAAAATGAATTTAAAGCAAATAGTGAGTCGGGTACTGTAGATGGAGGTTCATCAGGATCTGATGGAGAAGGATCATCTTCAAACGATCAAAGTAGTGGTAGTAGTGGAGGTGATTCATCATCTAATGGCATAACAAGTTCTGGAGAAGAAGGTAGCCAAGAGAGCACGGAAGTTTCTGGTAGTGGAGGTACAGCAGGATCTGAAGAAGGTTCAACTGATGGTAAAGAGGAAAATAAAGATTCTACAGTTTCTCAAAGTCAAGAGATAGATGAAAATGGAAATGGGAAAATAGAACAATTTGTTCAACGAAATGGTGAAGGTGTAAAAGGAGAACAGGATGTACAGGAAGAACAAAAGGAAAATGAGTCAGGGTCAAGCGACAATACTTCACAAGATGGAACACAAACACCTACTACTCCATCACCTTCTGATACTAGTACAAGTGAGCAGATCCATACTAAAGAAGTTAGGCTGACTGATATAAAGACGAAAGATTTTGTAATAAGTTCTTTTGAGACTGAAGCTGTCAGGACAAATAGTGCTGTATTTAAATGGACGTTATCTAATGACATAACAGATTTTAATGAAAAAGATAAATTGGATATATTCATAAAGAGGAAGATTGTTGGTGGGTATCCAGTAGGGAGTTCGTTTTCAAAAACTGGAAAAGATATCAAGGATGTGACTTTGGGAGAGACCGTAGTTAATCATATGAATATGGAGTATACTGCTAAGCTTGTTTACACGATAAGTGGTGTTAAATTTGAAAAAACTGTAGACTTTGTGACGAAGTCAGGAACCACATCTTGTTCAACTAAAGATCCTACTGAGCATTCAGTAAAGCTACTTATAAATTATCCTGAGGAGTATAAATTCTTAGATGATGACTCAATAGAGATATATATAAAGGAAGGAAATAACAAAACGTTTGGTAAGATACCGCTTTTTACGATTATACACGATGATGAATTTCAAAAATTGCAAGATATTACGATGATTAATTTAATATTTTTAAAACCTCAAATGAATTATGAGATATTAGTGAAATTTATTAATAGAGCTAATGATATACCAGATTGTACCACAAAGTTTTCTACAACTAATGTGGTGTTTCAAAATTGTAGAATAGAATCTATTGCTGGTGATAAAATCAGAATAAAGACTGATTTTAAAAATGGAGATGATGTATTTGAATATATAAAATCTTCATTATACTTGGATGTGTTTCAGAAACTTCCAGAGAATAAAAATTACTCAAGTGGAAGTATAGTATCCTTATCTGCTGAAGAGACTTTAGATTTTGAGCTTACATTGTCAGATAGATTTACAGATAGAGATTTTTTAATTTCATTCAATCCTCATGGATATCGTGTTGATACTGAAAATTTGGAATTTAATGAAATGTTATTTATAGAATTTGAAATTCCATATCGTACTATAAGAGCAGTAATTGATGAGTCAGAAATTACTCAAGATAATATACAGAAGAGGAGTTATTCTGTTAGTTGGGCTTATCATGAGCCTATTAAATTTGTATATAGTGATAAAATAAATATATATCTTAAAGAAGTGGAAAAAAAGAATCCAGAACAGAGTAATCAGAATGATTTGGAGAGCAAGAATATAAATGGTTATACAAAGATCCAAACTATCACAAACGTTTCTCAAACAACGAGTTTTGATCTAGATTATTTCATAAATGAGAACAGAGATTATGAAGTTGTGGTAGAACTTGAATCTGATACATTTAAGGTTGGTCCAGGAAAGGTAAATTTGTCAGTTAGTGATATAAATTTGGATGAAGACAATAATGAAGATATAAATTTTGATATTCCGATATCAGTAGAAGATTTTGATGGATTGGGAGATGAGTTGGTGTTCAGTCTGCCTAGGTCAGTGAGTGAGAATAATTCTATAAATGAATCTGATATAAAATGTGATATTGAAGGTCTGGATTTTGAATTAAATGAATCTGATATAAAGATCAAAGGGCTTGTACCTAAAAAGAAATACGATAAAATAGAGGTTAAAGTTCGAGTTGATGGAGATAACGAGTTAGTATTTAATTTGGAAAATGTTGAATTGGATGCAGAGGATGATGTTCAGTCATTTTTATATGATGTTTATGGAAGATCATTCTTAAGAGATCCAGATGAGTCAGGATATAAGTATTGGATTGATAGACTTAAAACAAAAGATATATCTGCTAGGAACTTTTTGATAAATTTGCTGTTTGCTGAAAAAGAGTTTTCAGAAATGAATTATAGCATAGAGGAACTTATAACTGTGTTATATTCAATTGTAGTCAACAGGGAACCAGATAGCAATGGACTTAATTTTTGGATTAGGTTTTACAATGATGATGCCTTAGTTAATTCTAATGGTGATAACTTTGCTTCAAAACAGTATGTAGTAAATAGAATGATAAATGAAAAAGAGTTCGAGGAATTAATCCTTGATATGGGATTAGAATATTAAAAAAGCACTAAGATCTTAGTGCTTTTTATTTTGTAGCAACTTTTACGACGATTCTATTTTGAGTATTTGATACACCCGAATTTGATGATGTTCTTTGAGTCATTGATCTTGCTTGAACTTTCTTTTCATTCACAGTTCTATAACTGCTTTGTGGTCTTTTAGAACTTGATTCTTCAGAACTTGTATCTTTCTCATTAGAAGACGCATTTGATTCCTCATTTGTATTTTTTTCATCTTGATCATTAGTATTATCCTGATTTTCTTCAGTGTTTGTAGAACTATTTAAAACTTTTACTTGACTTTTTCTTCTAGTAGTACTTGAAGATGTTCTAGCGTTTATTTTAGTAGTTAGTGTTGTAGATTCAGAGGCGTTAGAAGTAGGTCTTTTAGTTGTAGTAGAATCAGCTATAGTAGCTTCAGAATTTGTAGATGATGTTCTTGTTGTACTGGAAGTACGACTTATGGCCTGAGCTTCATCTCCACTAGTCATACCAGCACTTATACCAGCCATAACACCAAGTGCTGTGCCGAAAGCAACCGCTTTCTTAGTTATATCTTTTTTATTATTTTCTTTCATTTTAGTTTTACCTCCCTGTAAAATAACCATAACTAAAGTCTACACTTTTATATATCGTGTAATAATTTAATAACCTTAACCATTTTGATTTACAAAGAAAGAGGAGACACTCTATGGGGAAAGTGTCTCCTGTACTTGAAGGGAATGAAATTATTTATTAGTTGAAACGCTAACAACAACTTTATTGCTAGTTGAGTTTGTAGTTCTAGATGCTGAATCTTTGTTTTGTTGAGCTTTTGAACTAGCTTTTTTGCTTTCAACTGAAGCATGAGAGTTACTTCCAGTTTTTTCTTCAGTCTTACTAGCACTACTAGATGTGTTTGTAGTAGAAGTAGTACCTCTCCTGCTAGTGCTAGTACCAGCACTTCTACTACCTGCAGTAGAACTTGTGTTATTTCTTCTTCCTCCAGTAGTAGTAGTTGCACCTTCATCTGCTACTGCTTCTTCTACATTTTCAACATCATTCTCATCTTCATTTGTAGTAGTACTAGCTATTTTAGCTGAAACCTTTCTAGTACCAGCTGATCTTGAAGTTCTAGATGATGAAGTTGAAGAAGTTGATGAGGTTGAAGTAGATGTAGAAGCATTGGAAGCAGGTCTTCTAGTACTAGTAGTAGTAGCTTCAGTACTTGCAGAGTCAGTAGAAGTTGTAGTCGTACTTGTACGGCTTCTAGCTTGAGCTTCATCTCCTCCAGCCATACCAGCACCTATACCAGCTACAACACCAAGAGCTGCACCGAGGGCAACCGCCTTTTTAGCAAATTCCTTTTTGTTGTTATTGTTGTTTTTAACATTACTCATAAATTAAATACCTCCCTGTATTTCATATCCATTAAAATTTAAATTGATTATACTTACATATTCGTAAGCATATCTGACAACTTAACTCATATAATTAAAAAATTTTAAGTAAATTATAAAAGGCACTAAACATCGTTAGTGCCCACTAAAGATTATTCATCTGTGAATAAATTACCAAGTGGAGAAGATACAACATTGTTAGAATTAGAAGGAGCTTCAGGTGTTGGAACTGATTTTGGTGGCTGTGTATTATCTTTACCATCATCAGATGTTGAACTGCTGTTGCCCTTAAGACCTAATCCTAAACCTAGTCCAAGTGCAAGTGCTCCAGCCCCAGCTAGTGCTCCACCTATAAGAAGCTTATTCTTTTTGCTATTTGTGTTATCTGTAAAGGTAGTTGTTGTACCACCACTGTTGCCTTGTCCAGAAGTACCAGATGATACCGATGAAGGTCTAGTAGTAGGAGCAGTTGATGATCCAGTACCAGTTAGCGTGGTCTGAGTACCAGTTGAAGTTGTATTTGTAGTTTGAGTACCAGTTGAAATTGTTGTAGGTTTTGTTACGCTTGAGCTACCACCTGTACCTGAAGTTGTAGTAGTCGTTGTAGGCTTAGTAGAAGTTGTACTACTCGTACTTGAAGTGGTAGTTGATGTGGAAGTTGTAGGTTTCGTTATACTAGATGTTGATGTTGGCTTCGGTGCAACAGCTGGTTTTGTTAAAGTAGAAGTGGTTGTTTTCGTAGCAGTTGTTGTGGTTAATGGTTTAGTTGTAGCTGTCTTTGTCGCAGACATTATTTTAGGTGTATTGGGGTTTTTTATTTTTGACACTGCGGCACCCAGTCCACTTGCCCCACCAGTACTATTTATTATGCTACCTAGAATATTAGATGAAGCACCAGGTCTTACTATGGATGAACCCGCCTTAAGTGCTTGTGATGGCATCATTGCTTTAACTTTGCTAGCTTCTCCTAGAGTTAACGTTAATACCAACGTCGATAGTGAAAAGAGAGATATAGCTTTCAAATGAGGCTTAAAACTACTATTAAAGTCGTTATCATTCTTAAAATCATTTCTACAATCTTTCATATCTGATTTTTTCTCCTGTTAAGATAAAATCTAAAATTTATAAATAAAGGCAATTTGGTCGGACTTTATACTGAGCATTATCGAATGCAAAAATTATAAACTTAATATCTCTCATTAAAAAAATCAGAAAATTATATATGGACAAAAACAAAAAGAACCCACTCAAAAGTGGATTCTAGAGCATTAAAAATATATTATAGCAACATCTCTAAGCTCCAAAGTATCTTTTAAGAAGTCCTTCAAAAGCTTTTCCATGTCTAGCTTCATCCTTACACATCTCATGAACAGTATCATGTATAGCATCAAGATTTAATTGTTTAGCCAAAGTAGCTAAATCCTTTTTATCTTTGCAAGCACAGTGCTCAGCAGCAACTCTTTTCTCAAGATTTGTCTTAGTACAATTATCAACAACTTCTCCCAAAAGTTCTGCAAACTTTGACGCATGCTCAGCTTCCTCGAAAGCCATTCTCTTGTAAGCTTCAGCAACTTCAGGATATCCTTCTCTATCAGCTTGTCTTGACATAGCCAAATACATACCAACTTCTGTGCACTCAGCTTCAAAATTCATTTGTAATCCTTCAACCACTCTTGGGTCAACACCCTTGGCAACACCTATAACATGTTCGTCTGCCCATTGCATCTTTTCACCTGTTTGCTCATTAAATTTCTCAGAAGGTGCTTTACAAACAGGGCAAACCTCAGGAACTGAACCTTCAGATATATATCCACAAACTGTACAAATAAATTTTTTCATTACTAACCTCCAAAATATAAAAAACAAATTACCATTGAAAACTTAATTTCAATTACTAATAATTATTATATAATAAAGCCTATTTATTTTCAAGTCTTAAATAATAGAGTAAAATTTTAAAAATCTTATCTGCATTATAATAAATTTGTAAATTATTCCTAGAAAAATTAACTCAAATATTATATAATTGTAACTAATTATTTAATAAATGGAGGGAAGATTTATTGTTAAGTTGCAGAAGTAAAATTTTAACAGCAATATTTACTTTTTTCTTATTTTTTATGATAGGAGCTAAAACTACTGCATCTTCAAACAATTCTTCGAAGGTTGAAGTTAGTACGGAGTTTTTAGAAAATATTTCTGGTGGTAACAAATTTGTTTTTAATGTTGGTATTGATAGTGATTTAAATGGCGTGGTGAAAGAGTTTTTTGTTGAGGATGGACAGAAGGTTATTCCTGTTAGCACCTATGAGTTATCGAAAAACAAATATGTAATAGTTGTGACATTGGGTAGTAAGGAATACAGTATCAATAATTTAAAGTTAGGGGTAACGTTGGTTGTCAATAGATCGGAAGAGAATGTGAGAGGAATAGCTTCGCTTAGTGCTGAAAATAAAACTTTCAAAGGCGGACAAGCAGTTGGAGATCCAGTGCTTTTGTATAATGAGCAAGATAAAATAACGATTGCTATTGAAATTGATGACCCATGGGACACACTTAAAAATGTACAAGCAACTCTTGTTTATCCAGAATTTACTAAAGATTTCAATATGTCATTTGAGAAAAAGCATTTAATTGTGTCAGGTAAGCTTAAACAATATGTGTACATAGTTATGGGGAACTTTAAGGAGAGAGAAGTTCTCAAGTTTAATTTGAATTTGCTTTTTCAGCGAGGATTAAATGACGTGTCCTTGCGTGGAGAGAGTAAGACCTTTTTGTATAATTTTAATGTGGAAGATATAGTTGAAGATATTATAAGGAGTGTATACATGAATTTGATGAATAGACAAGCTACTGATTCTGAAATAAGCAAATACTCAAAGAGCTTGATCGATAATTTCATGTCTACTACGAAGTTTGTTAAATCGATTATTGATAGTAAAGAATTTAAAAATATCAGTATGTCGGATGGAGATTTCGTAACTCGCATATATAAAATTACCCTAAAGAGACTACCTGATGAAGATGGGAAGAGTTTTTGGGTGAACGAGATAAAGAAAACGTCTAGGAGTAATGTGCTAGTTCAAATGTTCAAAAGTGATGAGTATGTAAGGTTAATGAGTGAAATTGGATTAGCTGCTTAATTGTTTGAAACTATGGTTTTGTATTAAATCATAGTTTTTTTATCATACTTAGAGTGCAAGTGGGATTTAAAATGTGAAAAACTTATAAATTTAATAACTATCATCTGGAAAAAAAATACAAAAAAATGTATTATGTTAAGGTTAGGAGAGAGTATGGAAAATTTTAAAATTGATTTTAAGAAATTTACATTGGACAATGGACTTGAAGTTGTTTTCTTAAAAAGAGATAGTAAATTTTTTAATCTAAGTTTTGGAGTTAAGATCGGAAGTGCGTATGAATCTGAAGATGAACTTGGGTTTAGTCATTTCATTGAGCATATGTTATTCAAGTCAAATGAAAAATTTAGCAATTACGAGATCAATAAGACTTTGGAATTTTTAGGTGGAGATTATGATGCTTTTACTGATTATGGTTCAACTATATTTACTATAAACGGTATGTGCATTGATATTGAAAAGTCAGTAGAGTTGATTTCTAGTATGATTATGTATCCTGAATTTGATGCCAAAGAGATTTCTCTTGAGAAGGATGTGATAATATCGGAAATTGATTCGTGTGTATCTGACTATGAAGAATATAGTTTTATGCGAATAAATGAAGAGGCATTTAAAAAATCCCATTTAAGATTTGATATAGCTGGAACTAAGGATTCGGTTAAGAACATTAAGAGAATTGATTTAAACGAATTTTATAAAAGATATTATTTACCTAATAATTCCTATGCAGTTATTATAAGTTCGTATGATGAACGATATTTAGTTGATTTATTGAATAAATATTTCGGCTCCTGGCAAAGCAGAGAAGCAATACATAAAGATTTAATAAAGGAGAGCAATATTTCACAAAAGATAGTTACATATAGAAATGATTTGGAATTGAGCACTATAACATATCTTTTTACTTTTGAGGATCTTCAACAGCATGAGAAGATACTTTTAAAGATAGCAGCATATAAACTTGGCGGTAGTTCAAATTCAATATTGTTTAAAAAGATTAGGGAAGAAATGGGTTTGGCATATGATGTTTATACCCAAATAGAACTTAGTGATGAATTCGATGGAATGTATATTTTTTGTGCTACAAATTATAAAAATGTAGATAAAGTTATGAAAATTATTGATAGTTGTATAGAAAATATGAAAACATGGAAGGATCATTTCAACGATTATAATTTACAACTTATGAAGAAATTGCAATTGATGTCTATATACTCTACTATCGAGAATAGTGAAAAACTTGGACTGTATCTGATCGATAAGATGATTTATAAAAAAGATATTAACAGTTATATCAATGATTTGCTAACGATAGATAAAATTAATTCTAACGAATTAATAGATATTTGTAGTAAATATTTTAAAAATCCAACAATTCATATTCTTAAAGGGAAATAATTATGGATAAAGATTTTATAATTGCAAAAAATCTAGCGCTAAAATTATTGAATCGTTATGATAAAACTCAAAAGGAAATGAAAAAATATCTTAATGATAAATGTGTATCACCAGAAGTTTCAGATAGAGTGGTTGAGTATTTGGTATCTTATAATTTTATAGATGATGAACGTTATGCTAGGAATTATATAAGTAACAAAATGTGTAAATATGGTGAGAAAAAGATATTTTTTGATCTCATTTTAAAGGGATTGGATGAAGAGTTTTTGAAAGCGGAATTTTCGAAGATATCTGATGAGCAAAAAATAGAAACGGGAGTTAAAATTTGTAAGAAGAAATATGAACTGATTAAAGGAAAATTTGAAGGGTTTAAGATTAGACACAAGCTTTTTTGTCACCTGGTAAGTAAAGGTTATGACTATGATCTTGTGACTAAAATTATAGATGAAGTAATTTAAAAATCAATTCAAGATCATTGGATATTGTTCCAAAAAGGGGAATATCGGTTGTTTAAACTATTATCGGATACTTTCAATACAAGTGCTGTGAGTATTTTAATTGTGATTCTATTCGTTTTTACTATAGCAAAAGGCTCTATTCAATATACGAAATTTAATTATATATCGAGAGATATAAAGTTTTATATCAATATATTTTCTCTATACGTTATTTATTTATCTTATAATTTTATAGCTTATGATCTCTATTACTTTGTATTAAAGATTTTTAATTCACAAGAAACAGATTATGGATTTTGGGGATTTGGATTAAAATTATTTTTGTTCGCAATTATGTTTTCGGTGTATTCAGTTATATTTAGGTTTATATACAGAATGTTCTTTAGAAGAATGATTGCAGATATACATGAGTTGTTGACAAAATTACCTTCTATGATCAAGTCGATGATTTTTGGAGTAATTAAGATTCCGAAAGCGGTGATTAATGTTTTAGTGTTTGTCCTTATACTTAATACATTTTCTGTGTTTTTAAATAAGGAAAGTACATTGATTAAAACTATAAATTCGTCGAGCATATATAGTAGTTTATCGAATAACTTGATTTTACCATTCAGGAGTAGTCTTAACGACATCATATTTAATATATTTGATCCAATATTTGATGCTTTTAAAGATATAAGCATATCTAATGTTAGATATCTATATAACGGTGTTACTATTGATGAAGCTACCATGAGAAATAAAGAGATTGAGGAATTTGCTTTTAGTAGTGTGCATGGTATAAATAACTCATATAACAGAGCTAAAAAATTTTATGAGGATGTTATAGATATTATGGATTACGATAATGAAAAGTCAGAAGACATACTTAATAATGATTTTAGTAATCTATCTGGTGCAATCTCTGCATTCGAAACTAAAAAGGGGATATGTTTCGATTATGCAAGTCTGTATTCTGTGTTGGCAGAGATCGTTGGGTTGCCTACAAGAATTGTAGTGGGGAAAGGATTCGATGGTAATTCTTGGATAAATCATGCTTGGAACGAGGTTTATATAGATGAAATTGGAAAATGGATTCAATTGGACACGACATTTGGTGAAACGGGTAATTATTTTGATGTAGAGAACTTTGGACAGGATCACAAAAAAGAAAGAATTATATGGGAATTTTCAGTTTGATATATAAGTATGGTGGGTAGCTTTAATAGGGAGTGTTAAATCTACCCATTTACATTTTTTATCTTACCGATTGGTACGATTATTATATGACTCAAGAATCATTGAAATAGCTTTCTTACATTCAAAATCATCATTATTGTATGCCCAAGACCAATTAAAATATGTAAGTGCTTTTGCGTTATCTCCAAGTAAAGAGTAACAGTAAGCTAAATTAAATAAGTATTTGTTGTCAAGTTTTATAGCGAGAGCTTTTTTTAGGAGTTCTATGGCTTTATCATAATCTTGTAATTTTATGTAACATACAGCTGAATTATATAAAGAACATGCCTCACTTTCTTCATTTTCTATAGCTTTTTTGTATAATGAAATGGCCTTTTTATACTCTTTCTTATTATAATAGTCATTTGCTTTCTTGAAATAAGAATCCACAATTAATCACCTCTTATTAAACTTAGTAATATTATTCCAAAAATTACCTTGATTATTCAGTTTAAAATATAAATGTTTTTGACATTAATATTCTATGTGATAAAATAAGGATAATGTTCAAATAGGAAAAAAATATTTGTTATTATGAGTTGTTTGGGGAGGTTAATAATGAGAGAAGAATTACATAAATACGTTCCTTTGGAATTTGAAAAAGAGATTTTTGATATTTGGCAACAAAATAATTTGTTTAAAGCAAAAGTTAGTGCAAAAAAAACTCCGTATGTTATATCCATGCCTCCTCCAAATATAACTGGTAAGTTGCACTTAGGTCATTCTCTTGACTTAACACTGCAAGATATATTGATAAGATTTAAGAGGATGCAAGGTTATGAGGCATTATGGGTGCCAGGTGAGGATCACGCAAGTATTGCCACTGAGGTTCGTGTCGAAAATGAACTTTTTAAGGAAGGAATAAAAAAGGAAGATTTAGGACGTGAAAAATTTTTAAGCAAGGTGTGGGACTGGACCAAGACCTACAGAGAAAAAATAAGACAGCAAATTGAAATGATGGGTGCTTCTTGCGATTTTTCGAGAGAGGCTTTTACTATGGACGATAATTTGAACAAGGCTGTTAAAGAAGTTTTTGTTAATCTGTATAATCAAGGATTTATATATAAAGGTAATAGAATTACGAATTGGTGTCCTAAGTGTTCTACCGCTCTCTCTGATGCTGAGATTGAGTATAAAGAAATGGTAGGGAAGTTTTGGTACATAAAGTATTATTTATCTGATGGAGATGGGTATCTTGAAATAGCGACTACTAGACCTGAAACTATGCTTGGTGATGTTGCTGTTATGGTGAATCCTGAAGATGATAGATATAAAAAATACATAGGTAAGCATGTAATTCTCCCATTGGTTAATAAAGAGATTCCTATTATTGGAGATTCTTATGTTGATATGGAATTTGGTACTGGAGCAGTTAAGGTTACTCCGGCTCATGATCCAAATGACTATGAGGTTGGTTTGAGGCACAATCTCCCTCAGATTAAAATTTTGAATGACAAGGCGTGCGTTAATGAAAATGGATTTGAGTATAAAGGATTGTACAGATATGATGCTAGACAAAAGATAGTTGAGGATTTACAAAAAGGTGGATTTTTGGTTACGATAAAAGATCATATTCACAATGTAAGTTGTCATGATAGATGTGGAACAATAGTTGAGCCAATGATTTCAGAACAGTGGTATGTAAGGATGGAAGAATTGGCTAAGCCTGCCATAGAGAGTGTGAAGACCAAGGAGATTTCATTTATACCTGAGAGGTTTGATAAAATTTATTTTAATTGGATGGAAAATGTTAAAGATTGGTGTATTTCCAGACAGCTTTGGTGGGGACACAGGATTCCGGTTTTCTATTGTGATAATTGTAATCATGTTATGGTTTCATCTGAAGATATTCTGAAGTGTGAAAAGTGTAATTCTAAGAATATTCGTCAAGATGATGATGTCTTGGACACATGGTTTAGTTCAGCACTTTGGCCTTTCTCTATACTCGGATGGCCTCGTGAAACTGAGGATTTAAAGTATTTCTATCCAAATGAAACGCTAGTTACAGGATACGATATAATATTTTTCTGGGTTGCTAGAATGATTTTTTCTGGAATACACAATATGAAGCAAGTTCCTTTCAAAAAAGTTTTCATACACGGGATCATAAGAGATTCTCAAGGAAGAAAGATGTCAAAATCTCTTGATAATGGGGTCGATCCTATGGATGTAATAGAAAAGTATGGAGCAGATGCTTTAAGATTTATGCTTGTGAACGGTACATCTCCAGGAAATGATATTAGATACATTGAGGAAAAGGTAGATTCTGCTTCTAATTTTGCAAATAAGGTTTGGAATGCTTCAAAGTTTGTTATGATGAATCTAGATGAAGAATTAATCAATAAGTATTATGATCCTAAGAGATATAGTTTGGCAGATAGATGGATTTTAAATAAACTGAATTCTCTTATACTTGAAGTTACGAGCAATTTTGAAAAATTCGAGCTTGGTATTGGACTTTCAAAGATTTATGATTTTGTATGGACGGAATTTTGTGATTGGTATATAGAACTTTCGAAAACTGTTTTGTACGGAGAGAATTCTGAGAACAAAGGTGTTACTCTAGGTGTTCTTCGTAAAGTTTTAGTGGATTCCTTAAAACTTTTGCATCCTGTAATGCCATTTATAACTGAAAAATTGTATTTCAATTTAAAGAGTGATGAATGTGAATTTATAGCGACCTCTAGTTTTCCAGAATTTGATAAGAATTTAAATTTTAACGATTCTGAGGAAAAGATGAATTTAATAATTGAAGCTATAAAAATGATAAGAAATTTAAGATCTCAGATGAATATTCCTCCTTCTAAGAAAGCGAAGCTTCACATTGTACCTAAAGAAGGTTTCGGTGATGTATATAAAGAGTCGTTAGTTTATATAGAAAAGTTAGGCTTAGTAAAAGATATAGAAGTTACTAATAGTATCGATGAAGAACTTATAAATTCGAATAAGGTTGTTTCGATAGTTACTTCATCATCAAACATGTATATACCATTGCTCGATCTTGTGGATGTAAAAAAGGAACTTTCTAGACTTGGTAAAGAGGAAGAGAAGCTAAAGTTGGAAATTGACAGAATAATGAAGAAACTTTCTAATTTTGGTTTTGTGCAAAAGGCACCAGAGAAAGTTATAAATGATGAAAAAGATAAATTAAAAAAGTATGAATCAATGCTTGAAGACGTTAGAGTGAATATCTCAAATTTTAAAAATAATTTATAATAAAGTTTATTATACATTGAATAGATTTTAATATGGACGCAATGATTAATCCTTCTTAAAGTATATAAGTTTAAGAAGGATTATTTTTTCATAGTTGTGTTTAAAGATTTTGTTTAGAAAATTTATTGTAAGGAGTGAATGATGAAAAAAATTTTAAGATATTTCACTATAACATTTTTGGTTTTTGGTTTTGGGTTTTCAAGTGTTAAGGTATATGGAATTTTTCCTAAAACTGCTATTACTAAAACATCAGATAAGCTTCTTGGTAATTTCATAGAATATGCGTATAACATTTTTTATAAAAGGGAATCTGACTTAGATGGGTTTTCTTATTGGTATGATATGTTAGGTAATGGACTGATATCTGTCAGCTACTTTATTGAAAAATTCGTATTGGAGTCAGAAGAATTTCTAAAAACTACGAGACTTAAAGATGATTTTGTGGACAAGGTATATAGATTTATTTTTGATAGAGAAGTAGATGAAGATAATATGGAATATTGGCTAAAATACATAGATGATAGAATTATATATTATTATAAGAAATATTATCCATCAAATTATACAAATGATGTAATTTTGACTTTAAGGTGGAATATAAACGATTCTCCAGAAGTTATAAATGATGTGATTTCAAAATTATTAGAAAGCGATGAGATTTCAATAAGAGTATCTCTCATGAGTGTAAAATTAAATGATAGTAATTCCTTTTTATCACATAAAAGGAGTAGTGCGTCGGCTGTCTATAATTCTTTAAATTCAAATATCTATGAATATGATGATAGTAAAGAGGTTTCAGAGGCTGAGAAGAAGGCAAGCGATTTGCAAAAAGAATTATCTAAAAAACCAGAATTATTGAATTTGAAAAATAAAATTATTAGATATCTAGGTAACAATATTAATAAAGTTGCGGTTTCATTTTACGATATAACGACTCAGGAATCTTTTGATATAAATGGAGATATGTTGTTCAAAGCAGGTAGTACTTATAAGGTTCCCCTTAATTTGGTTTTGTATGATTTGGTACAAGCTGGCAAAATAGATTTAAATAATACTGTCAAGTATATTCATGAAAAACATTATGAGGGGGGTTCGGGAATACTTCAGGATCATATTATTGATAACGCTCTTCCTCCACAAAAATTTAGTGAATTATCAAAGATGTCCCTTTTGAATTCGGATAATATAGCAGCGAATATGCTCATAACAGGTATAAGCCAATATGCAAATCTTTATGGAGAATATGGCAAAATTTTAGGATATGTTCTTAATCGTACGGGAAATGTTTTTACGACAAATGAGATGAATACGTTTTTGAAAAAGTTATATTATAATGAGAAAAATAATCCATACTACAATAACATTGTGAATTACATGAAAAATAGTTCGACTGGCGTAAGAATAGGAAGATATATACCAAGTAATATAGTTGCTAGTAAATATGGTTCTTATCAGGGCAATTATCATGATATAGGAATTGTATTTGGAAATACACCGTTTATCATAAGTGTGTATACGAGAGATTTGGAAAATGCAGAAAATGTAATTGCCAATATTGCAAAACTGGCTTATGAAAAATAAGGTTTACTTTAAATTAAATGTCCATTGATGCTTTACCATGAATGTGGTAAAGCTATATTTTTGTAAAGCTAAATTTGTTAATAAAATATGTATATCAAAACAGATTTTAGATAAAATAAACTCTAGAGTTGACATATTATTTAATAAATTGTACATATAAAAAGAAAAAATATTTTTGTTTTCAGAATAATATGACTACTATTAAAGATATTTTTGAGGTGGGATTTATGCGAAATTTATATATTTGCAATGTTTCGTCTAATTATATTTCGAAGGTCGGGTTAGATGCTTGTAAGGAAGAGAAAATGTATATAAGCATGGAAGAAAAACTCCTTGGTTCTCACGGGATAGACTTAAATAGTGGTAAACTTTATGTGGCTACCAATGATAATTATAGTTTCTACGAAATAGATGTGGAAAATGGTAGAGTAAGAAATTATTACGTGGGTATGTTAGCAAATGATTTAAAATTTAAGAATGATTACATGTATTTGATATGTAGTGAGAATAATTGCTTGATTGTATACGATATGATTGAAAAACGGTTATGTTATGAGATACAATGTGGCAATTATCCTCACAGCATGGATATTTGTGATAAAAGTAAATTAATCTCCATTACAAATATGCATAATAATGAATTGACCATAGTCAATTATGAAAAGAACGACTTTGTAAGAAAGATAAGGACGGGCAATCTTCCAATGGAATCTAAATTTTACAGAGATGGAAGACATATTTTTGTATGTGAGAGCAATCTCGGGAATGATGAAGAGGGAACATTCAGTGTTTATGATTCCAAGAATGGGGAAAGAAGTAAGACGATAACGTTAGGTAAATCACCTATAGATATGCATTTTGATTATGAGGATAACATGGCGTTTGTTTCGAATTATCTTGGAAATTGTATTAGCGTTATTGATTTAGTGGCATTTAAAGAGATAAGTAGAATCGATGTATGTGGAACTCCCAGAGGGATATTAAAAAAGGGAAGATTTTTATATATAGTTATAAGTGATAAAGATATATTGTTGAAATATGATATATATACAAAAGAAGAGGAATTTATAAGAACTGGTCTGGAACCAACCTGCATTCATAGTTATTAAATTTTTAATACTTAGTGTATGATTTTTTAATTTGTACACTAAGTATTATTTTTTTGAGCTTTTGAGTGATGATAAAATTAAAGTATATATGTTTTGTGTGTTCTCTTCACAATTTTTAATTATACAGTCTAGTTCATTTTTGGATTTTGCTTTGAGACTTAGCTTTAGTAAAGTCTCATTTTTTTGATTAAATGAAATGTTCAATGTAAAACCCTCGGGTTTAGTTTTAGTGTAGTTAGTTTCTAAGGATATTACTTGCTCTTTTTTGTTACAAGAATTCATGTAGTTATTAAAGCAGTCAATTTTAAATTTGGATATTCTGCCTTGGAACATCTCTAGTACTTTTTTCCCGCGAGGTGCTAATTTATATAACACTTCATCTTTTGGTTTTAGGAGAATCAAATAATTACTTTCAACTAAATCATTTAAGTATTGTTGCAGTAAAAAATAGTTTAAGAAGTTATTGCTTAAAATGATATCTGTTATGTATATATTTGTGCAGGGGTGTTTCAGTTTTTTGATTATATACAAGATAAGAAGCTTGTTATCAGCAAGTTCTATAATATTGTTTAGCATAGTTTTAAACTCACCTCATTAATTTCACACATATAGTTATTCTAATCTTAAAAATAAAATAATACAAATAAAAAAATATTTTTTAGAGTATAAAGAAACGTTACTAACAATATATTAATATATACTTTTAAAAGAAAACAATCCTTAGGAGGTAGCACGCTTGTTTTTAAGAAGTAAGAAGAAAGGTAAAGAATTTAAAAAGTATTCTTATTTAAGCTCTATATTAGCTTTGGGCTTATTTTCATTTGTTACGTATTTTTATTTTCGGGATCCCACAGTATTAACTTTCAGTTCTCAAAAATCTCTTCCAATATATAGGGTAGATACTCTTGATAAAAAGGTTGCCATAACATTTGATGTGAACTGGGGGACAGACAGAACAGAAGAAATATTAAATGTTTTAGATAAGCACAATGCCAAGGCAACATTCTTTTTGATAGGAAAGTGGATTGATTATAACGAAAGGAATGTTGAGCTTGTTAAAGAAATGGATAAGAGAGGACATGAATTAGGAAACCATAGTAATCTTCATCCAGATTTTACTAACTTATCTAGAGAGAAGATAGTTAAAGAATTGGAAATAACAGATAGCAAAATATATGAATTAATAAACAAGAGAAACAAAATATTTAGATTCCCTAAAGGTGGATATGATCAGAATTCTGTGGAGATAGTAAAAAGCTTAGGGTATATTCCAATACAGTGGGATGTGGATTCGATTGATTGGAAAGAACAAGGAGCTGAGGTTGAATACAATAGGGTTTCACAGAAAATAAAACCAGGTTCAATAATTCTTTTTCACAATAATACTAAATACACTCCAGAAAATTTAGATAGGATTTTAGAGGAATTTAGTAAACAGGGATATGAATTTGTACAGATTTCAGAACTTATTTACAAAGATAATTATGAAATAGACATTACAGGAACTCAGAAAAAAATGAAAAATGTTTCTAAAATATAAATAAATTTAAAATATTGAAAAAAATATTAACAAACCTTATAATGTATTTGTATTTCTTAAGAGGTAATAAAAAATATATTGACTAATATACATATTAGAGAAGTAAAAACTAATGTGGAGAGGTGTAGTATGGACACAAACTTGGTTAATAATAGGATATGGCTTGAGGGAAAGATAGTAGCTAAACCTATATTTAGTCATGAAATGTTTGGAGAAGGGTTTTATAATTTTGATATTGAAGTAATGAGGTTAAGTGACTCAAAGGACATACTCAGTATTACCATATCAGAAAGAATAATGTCGGGAATAGATTTTTCTATTGGTATCGAAGTGGTAGTAGAAGGACAGCTTAGGTCTTATAATAAAATCGTTGATGGAAAAAATAAGTTGATATTAACTGTGTTTGCTAGAAATGTGGCTTTGTGCACGGAAAAAAGCAAAAACCCTAATGAGATATATTTAGATGGATATATTTGTAAACAGCCATTATATAGAACAACTCCTTTTGGTAGGGAAATAGCAGATGTTCTTTTAGCCGTTAATAGAGCATACAATAAATCTGATTACATACCTACTATAGCGTGGGGAAGAAATTCTAGGTTCTGTAAAAATTTGCAAGTTGGAGATAATATAAGAGTTTGGGGAAGACTTCAAAGTAGGGAGTACCAAAAAAAATTATCTGAAAATGAAAAGATAACTAAAATTGCTTACGAAGTATCTGTTTCTAAAATGGAAAAAGTGGACAAGAATAATAAAATCGTAGAAACATCTGAAGATGTTGGATAGAATTAAATTATTGTCATGCCCAAAAGACTTTGGCTATTTTATGCCAAAGTCTTTTTTTTGTATCTTCATATACTCCTAAGGTCCTCTAGTATTTGAGTTTTATCTTTTACAGATTGATCTATTTCTTTAACAACTCTTGCAGGAGAACCAGTTACTACAGTGTTTGGAGGGACGTCTTTAGTAACTATAGAACCTGCTCCAACAACAGAATTTTCTCCTATTTTTACCCCTTCTAGTATAACTGCATTTGCACCTATCAATACGTTATCTCCTATTATACACGGGTCTTTCGATGGAGGTTCGAGAACTCCTGCAACGACAGCTCCAGCACCTAAATGGACATTTTTCCCTAATTTTCCACGAGCACCTACTACTGCATTCATGTCCACCATTGTGCCTTCTCCAACTTCAGCACCAATATTTATAACAGCACCCATCATTATTACAGCGTTTTTATTTATTGTTACCATATCCCTAATTATTGCACCAGGCTCAATTCTTGCTTCTATATCTATAAGGTTTAGCATCGGAATTGCCGAGTTTCTCTTAATATTTTCAATCCTGTGATTTGATATTTTTGATTTGTTTGACTCAAGAAACGAAATGACCTCGTCTTTCTCGCCAAATAGTATGTAATTGCCATTACTTCCGTAAAACTCTAAGTTTCCAAAATCAGAATCACTAAAGTTTCCTTTTATATAAACCTTAAGTGGTGTAGATTTTTTAGAATCCTTTATGTATCTTGCTATATCGTAAGGATTTTTCATATCATAATCCATTTTAACAGCCTCCTTTGCGTCGAAATTCAATTATATTATACAGTAAAATTATAAAAAAAAGTAATAAATTTAATTCATTTAGGTTTATATTTATATTTTTTTTGTTTAGTATTGAAAATATAAAAAAATTTTTGGAGGGTCATTCGATATGGGGAAAAAAGGATATATACACGTTTATATGGGACTTGGTAAAGGTAAAACTACTTGTGCTTTAGGGTTAGCTTTTAGAAGTATTGGAGCTGGATTTAATGTCATGATGGTTCAATTTTTGAAAAATTGGGATACGTCTGAGCTCAATAGTATAAAAATGCTTGGTCAAAAATTCAATATTTATAGGATAGAGAGCCGAAAAAGTTTTACATATAATTTGAGTCAAGAGGAACTTGAGGTTTTAAGGAAAGAGATAAAGGTTGAATTTGAACAGGCTAAGAAGTTTATTTATGAAAATAAATATGATTTAATCATTTTGGATGAGGTGTTGGGGGCGATAGAGGGTGGATTCATTGATGAAGAAATGGTTTTGGATATTATGAAAAATAAACCTGATAGTTTAGAACTTGTCTTAACAGGCAGGAATGCGTCTGACAAAATAATAGAAAATGCAGATTTAGTTAGTAATATAGGTAAAGTTAAACATTATTATGATGATGGCGTAATAGCAAGATTAGGAATTGAATACTAAAAATCATAAATGAGGAGTTGACTATTGTGAATAAGAGAATGGTGAATGTTCAGTATTCTGGAATTAGAAAATTTTTTGATGAGGTTAAGAAATATGGTGATGCGATTTCTTTAACTGTGGGACAACCTGATTTTAAATTGCCTAAACCCATAGAGGAAGGTGTCGTAAAGGCTGTGAGAGAGGGTAAAACTGCTTACACTGTAAATCAAGGAATCCCAGAATTAAGAGAAAGGATTTCTGATTATATAAAGCAGGAATATTGTATAAATTTTTCAAAAGATGAAATTATATTAACAGTAGGTGGAAGCGAAGCCTTGTTTGTGACTTTCAATACCCTCTTTAATGAAGGTGATAAAGTATTAGTTCCTGGACCAGGATATCCCGCTTATGAGAATACATTGAATTTTGTTGGAGCAAATCCAATATTTTATGGAATTTATAAAGATGAGGGTATAGATTTTGATCACATAGAGAAAAATCTAAAAAACAATGATATAAAAGGAATAATATTGTGTTTTCCAAACAACCCAACGGGAGTCACTTTATCCAAGGAGGATAAGGAAAGGTTTTACAATATTTTGAAAAAATATCCTGAGTGTAAAATAATAAGCGATGAGATTTACAGTGCTATTAGTTATGGAAAATTTGAAACTGTATGCGAGTATGATGACGTTTTGGATAGGGTGGTTTTGGTTTCAGGATTTTCAAAGATGTTTTCTATGACGGGACTTAGGCTGGGTTTCATATGTGCTAAAAGTCCTATTATTGGCGAACTTAATAAGGTTCATCTATATGCTACATCTTGTGCACCTTCTATAGTTCAGTATGGTACTTTGTATGGATTTGATGAATCTCTTAAAGATGTTGAGTTTATGAGAAATGAATTTGAGAAAAGAAGGAATTTTGTGTATCAAAGACTTATGAATATGGGATTTAAGGTTAAAAATCCTATGGGGGCATTTTATATTTTCCCATCACTTGATGGTATAACGCAAAAGAATAGTTATGATTTTTGTGTGGATTTACTTAGGAGTGAAAAGCTTGCTTGTGTTCCTGGAAGTGCTTTTGGTGAAATGGGAGAGGGGTATATAAGAATAAGTTATTGTAATTCTCTAGGCGAGCTTGATAGAGGACTTGAAAGATTAGAAAAGTATATTAAAAATTGATGTATAAAAAAGAGAGATTTAAAATAATCTCTCTCTTTTTATATAGTTTGGGGGTATTGGTTATTAATTTAATCCAAATACGTTTGAAGTTTAGTTGTTATTGTTACAGGGGAATTTAAATTTATAAAGTTTCTTCTAGCGTTTCTATGATTGTATCATTTTCTAGAATATTGGTTATTATCAGTCTAACACTGAATTCATCATGTCGGTATAATTTGGCAATGGCAGAGGCTGCAGCGTGTATATCACTATTGGAAGCAGTTTCAGTTATATTTAATAAGGTTTTTGTGAACTTATATATTTTACCGTCGCTATCTGTAGTTTGGAATACAATAGATACATTTCTGCTTAAAAGATTATCATTTATTGAATACGCATTAGTCAAAGCAAGCTACCTCTTTTTACATTATATATTTTGGAAATTATCAGTTTTTGAAATTGAGTTCATTTCCATGATTAATTTATACTTTACGGCAATCAAAATTATTCCATGATTTAAAGCAAATATTTAAATTTTATATGTTAATAAAATTTAAATATTAATAACTAAGTTTTAATGAGATGTTGATTTTGGTTTAACGAAAATGTAAAATTGAGCTAAGGGGCATGAGGATGGGAGAAAGGTTTTGTTAAGCCATATTTAATTACTGTTTTTGATGATGTGTTTTAATCAATTAGAGATATTTGGTTTATAGTATTTTTGATTAAAGATATTTGGAAGTATGTAAGATGCAATTTTGAGATATCGTCAATTGGATTTTATGTTTTTGCGATTTCGAATATTTGTAAAGGAGTAAAGAGATATATTTATTGAGAGAAATCAATTAACAAAATAGAAAGATTATTAATTAATATTGAAAATTATATTGATTTTTAATTAAAAATAATATAGACTGTGATTAGTTTTACAAAAAGATTACAGTTTACAACGCAGGGTTTTAGTTTTGTTTAAGAATTTAGATTTATTAGTATATACGAAAATTGATTTGCTAATTTTTTCCTATTGTGCTTTGGTTGTTGAGAAATAATTGGTATCGTTTTCGATTGGAGGTATTATGGGTTTTGGTGGTAAGAAATATCCGTTTATTTGTTCTAAACGTACATATGTTTTAGTGGCTGTTATTGCTGCGGGTACTATTTTTTCTCAAGGTCAAAAAACAGATGCCATGTTTAATATTCTTAGAAGTACCATAAGAGGGGGGACTTCATCAGTTGTTCAAAGTGCTGTTAGGTCTGGTAATAGTGGTGGAGCTACGGGTTTGGCTTCATCTAGTTTGAGCAGATCAGGTGGTGGGGCTGTTAATACTACTTCTCCTTCTACTTCAAGTGTAGTTAGAGGGACTGCGACTTCTACAACTACTTCTCCGAGTTCACAACCGATAGCATCGAGCAGAGTAGTCTATGATACTACACCAGGTGGTACTGAGGTATTTGCTCCTGGTGCAGAATCAAGGAGACTCTATTATGGAGAAACAGATGCTTCAAAGCTTAAAACTTTATTGGGCTCTAATATTAATCCAAATGCTAGATATAATTTGTATTATGATGGTGAAGGAAATAGTATTATTAGATCTACTGAGTTAGGTGAGACTCTTAGGATGCTTGTTTATGGTGAGATTATTAGAGGGAGTTCTGTTGATCCTGAGATAGGTGTTGGTACTGGTCAGAGAGTTGTTATTGCTCAACCTCATTGGGTTTTAGGTAAAGATATTTTAGCTAGCTCAACATCTTCAACAGCACAGTCTGGAACGTCTAGTTCTGGAGTTCAAGCAGGAGGAGATGCTAATATTCCACCGGCATCACCTATAACAGGTTTAGTAAATACTAATATACAAGGTAGTAATACTGGAAATGGAATAACTCCTGAGGCATTGACTGAAGCTAAAAGTAAGCTTAATCCAGTAAATACTGGTACTATAGGTACAGGTGATTCATCAGCTTCTAGTGTATCAGGTGGTGGTGATGGTCAGTTATCTGGTGGTTCTGGAAGTACTCAACCAACCGTAAAACCTCGAGCTGTGAGCTCAGGACAGTTGGCAGATGGAAGTGGCACTCAATCTTCCGGAGGAACTGGTAGTGGTTCCCAAACTGGTGTAACATCAAGTTCAACTCAGACGCCATCTAGTACATCTGATGATGGATGGAAAACTAGTACAGGGCAGACTTCAAGTAGTGGAAGTGGTGCTCAGTCTTCTGCAGGAGGTTCAGGAGGTAGCGATGGTCAAAATCCTGAAGGTACATATCAAACTCAGCCAGGTGGGGCTTCTAATGTTCAGTTTAAGACGGTAGGAACTCAGACTGAAGGAGATTTAACATCTAGCCCTTCTACAATCTCAGTGGGAACTCAAACCGATGATATCATAACTGGTACAGGAACGGCTTCAATAGGAGTACAAACATCAGCTAGTAGTGCTCAGTCGCCTGATACTACAGTTTCTAGTTCTCAAACAAGTGGAGGTTCAGGTGTCGGTCAAGTTGTAGGTGGCGATGGTGACGGGTTGAATCCTGATTTATTGAAAGCAGTTAGGGATGGACTTAAGCCGGTAAGTGGTAGTTCAAGTAGTTCTACCTCTGGAGAGGGAGATAGTGAAATTGAAAATGTAAGGTTGTCATTAAAACCGACTGTGATTGCAGATAAAAGTGGTAGTATAGGTGGAATAAAATACACCGATAATAAAGGAAATTTAGTTAACCCTGTAACCGGGTCACCTTCGTCTGGAGTTAGTGGAAGTGATCAAGCCGTTACTGGTGGTGATGGAGTTAAAGCTCCGGTTGCTAGTAGTAGTTTGAAACTTAACGTGGTTTCAAGTGGAGATAAGATAGCTATTACTCAAGATGGAGATGGTGCTCAAACATCTGGGACAACTGGAACTACTTCCCAAACTGGTGGAGGAGATAGCAATAAGCCACAGACTTATACTAGCACTCTGAAACTTAAGGTTACTTCAACTGGCGGTAAGGTAACTATTGTTGAAGATAAGGATGGACAAGGTAGTCAGACTTCTGGTTCTTCTGATGGAGTAAGTAGTTCTACTAGTATTGGAGGAATTTCTGATACATCTTCTACATCTTCGAGTTCAAGTAGTGGAATGCAATCATCTAGGAGGAGTAGTACTTCATCTAATGATAGTGAGGGTAGTGAAGGGAATTGGAGTACTATAGTGGGGCATACATCAGGTGAAGGAAGTGGAAGTTTATCATCCGCTGGTAATGATGGTTATGCATCATTAAGTGATGGAGATCAAGGAAGTGGAGGTAATGGAATTCCACCGGCACCACCTCTAGATGGGTTAACAGGAACTGCAGGACCTCAAGATGGAGGAACAACAAGTGGAACAGGATCTGGAGATAGTCCTAAGCCTTTAGGATTAACTTCTGAAGCTTTACAGGCTGCTAAGGATAAACTTAATCCGGTAGGTGAGCCTGAGACAAGACCATATCCAGGATTAGTTACACCAGAAGATCTTGAGAATGCAATTAAAGGTTTGAAACATGTAGATACTAAGACAGGAGGAACTCAATCTACTGGAGATGATAAAGATCTAAGAGGTATATCTGGTAATGATTTAGCAGCTGTGAAGTTAGGACTTAGACCTACATCTGTTACTGAGAAAGGTGGATTAGGAGGAACGAAGATTACAGATAGAGAAGGGAATCCGATTGATACACCACAAGAAGGAGTAGGAGGAATAACTTCTACAGGAGGTAGCGGTACACAATCTCCGACCCAACCTACAACTGGAACAACTTCTCAACCTGGAGGGGGGTCTTCTGATAGTCAAGGTTCTGGAGGAGGAGTTAGTGGTCCTCAAACTTCAGGCACTTCAACTGGAAGCAGTGGATCTCAAACATCTGGGACTTCTGGTACAACAGGAAGTGGCGATACCTTTCAATCAGGAGGATCATCTGGAGGAGGTGGTGGTCAAGCTCCGAGTGGATCAGGGGGTGGACCAGAAGACGGTATTCCAAGCGTTCAGTATAGAACAGTTGGTACTCAAACTGAGGGTGGCTCGAAGCCTGTTACAGTTTCTGTAGGAACGCAGACTAATGATGATATTATTGGTACAGGAGGAACTTCTACAGGAGGTAGTAGTGGTACACAATCTTCAGCTCAACCTACGACTGGGACGTCTTCTCAATCTGGGGGAGGATCTTCTGATGGAGATCAAGGAAGTGGAGGTAATGGAATTCCACCGGCACCACCTCTAGATGGGTTAACAGGAACTGCAGGACCTCAAGATGGAGGAACAACAAGTGGAACAGGATCTGGAGATAGTCCTAAGCCTTTAGGATTAACTTCTGAAGCTTTACAGGCTGCTAAGGATAAACTTAATCCGGTAGGTGAGCCTGAGACAAGACCATATCCAGGATTAGTTACACCAGAAGATCTTGAGAATGCAATTAAAGGTTTGAAACATGTAGATACTAAGACAGGAGGAACTCAATCTACTGGAGATGATAAAGATCTAAGAGGTATATCTGGTAATGATTTAGCAGCTGTGAAGTTAGGACTTAGACCTACATCTGTTACTGAGAAAGGTGGATTAGGAGGAACGAAGATTACAGATAGAGAAGGGAATCCGATTGATACACCACAAGAAGGAGTAGGAGGAATAACTTCTACAGGAGGTAGCGGTGCACAATCTTCGACCCAACCTACAACTGGAACATCTTCTCAATTAGGAGGAGGATCTTCTGATGGTCAAGGTTCTGGAGGAGGAGTTAGTGGTCCTCAAACTTCAGGCACTTCAACTGGAGGCAGTGGATCTCAAACATCTGGGACTTCTGGCACAACAGGAACAGGAAGTGGTGCTTCAAGTCAAGTTACTAGCAGTTTAAAACTTACAATGCAGCCTGGAGATGATGGAACAATTAGGTTTGTTGGTGAAGGTGGAACAACTTCTACAGGAGGTAGCGGTGCACAATCTTCGACCCAACCTACAACTGGAACATCTTCTCAATTAGGAGGAGGATCTTCTGATGGTCAAGGTTCTGGAGGAGGAGTTAGTGGTCCTCAAACTTCAGGCACTTCAACTGGAGGCAGTGGATCTCAAACATCTGGGACTTCTGGCACAACAGGAACAGGAAGTGGTGCTTCAAGTCAAGTTACTAGCAGTTTAAAACTTACAATGCAGCCTGGAGATGATGGAACAATTAGGTTTGTTGGTGAAGGTGGAACAACTTCTACAGGAGGTAGCGGTGCACAATCTTCGACCCAACCTACAACTGGAACATCTTCTCAATTAGGAGGAGGATCTTCTGATGGTCAAGGTTCTGGAGGAGGAGTTAGTGGTCCTCAAACTTCAGGCACTTCAACTGGAGGCAGTGGATCTCAAACATCTGGGACTTCTGGCACAACAGGAACAGGAAGTGGTGCTTCAAGTCAAGTTACTAGCAGTTTAAAACTTACAATGCAGCCTGGAGATGATGGAACAATTAGGTTTGTTGGTGAAGGTGGAACAACTTCTACAGGAGGTAGCGGTGCACAATCTTCGACCCAACCTACAACTGGAACATCTTCTCAATTAGGAGGAGGATCTTCTGATGGTCAAGGTTCTGGAGGAGGAGTTAGTGGTCCTCAAACTTCAGGCACTTCAACTGGAGGCAGTGGATCTCAAACATCTGGGACTTCTGGCACAACAGGAACAGGAAGTGGTGCTTCAAGTCAAGTTACTAGCAGTTTAAAACTTACAATGCAGCCTGGAGATGATGGAACAATTAGGTTTGTTGGTGAAGGTGGAACAACTTCTACAGGAGGTAGCGGTGCACAATCTTCGACCCAACCTACAACTGGAACATCTTCTCAATTAGGAGGAGGATCTTCTGATGGTCAAGGTTCTGGAGGAGGAGTTAGTGGTCCTCAAACTTCAGGCACTTCAACTGGAGGCAGTGGATCTCAAACATCTGGGACTTCTGGCACAACAGGAACAGGAAGTGGTGCTTCAAGTCAAGTTACTAGCAGTTTAAAACTTACAATGCAGCCTGGAGAGGACGGTATAATTAGATTTATCGAAGATAAGGGTATCGATACTTCTGGGTACATCTAGCACTACAACGACCACTGGAGGAGGAACTTCGGATGGAGGCCAAACAGGGGGAGGAGATGGAGGTACTGGCATCCCACCAGCACCACCGTTAGGTAATTTTGATAGTTCAATAGATTGGGATAAAGAAAATCCATTTAAATTGGGAGGAGATGCACGTGGTATAGTTCCATCCCAGTTAAGAACTACTGCTTTTTTCCTTGAAAAAACTGTTGTAGAGCAAAAAGGCGGTGTAGGTGGTACAATATATACGGATAATACGGGTGGACCAGTTGATTCTGTGACAGGACAACCTCTTGGTACTCCAGTTAGTCCAGATTTTACTGGTGGAAAATCTTTAGTAACAGGTACAGGTGGAACTGATGGAAGTTCTAGCTTGTCATCATCTAGAAGATCGTCTTGGGCTAGTCAGGATTAATGGTTTCGTGTGTTTGTGATTTTAAGTTTGTAAATAAATAGAAAGACACCTTTACGTTTAGGTGTCTTTTTTATATAACTTTAGAGTTGTAAACTTTTAAATACTTTAGTATATACTTAAAAAATCAGATTTAATATTTCCTATGTCCATTAGCAAATTTCTTGACTTTCGCTGATAGTTGATCCTTGTTAATGATTTTTAAAGTTTCGACTAGAATTTGATTCCTATTTTCAGATTGACCTATCGATGTAGTTGGTTCATTACCAGATGAAAGCTCCGAAGGTGGATTGTCTAAATTATTCTCATTATAAACTTCCGTATTTAATATATCTGTTTCGTTTTGAAGGAAAATTTCTTCGTTTGGTTTGGTCAATTCGTATTCAGTAGAAACTTCCATGTTTGTTTCATTTAGATTATCTTCAAAAGGAGATAACGTAATTGGTTCTTTTGTCTGCTTGGAAGAGATTTCTATAATTGGTTCTTCTGTATGCTCAGGAGGAGTTTCTATAATTAGTTCTTCTTTTGTTTGCTCGGGAGAAACTTCTACAATTGGTTTTTCTTCTATCTGATCAGGAGGAATTTCTAAAGTTGGTTTAACTATTGGCGATTTCTTATAGAAGGTTTCCTCATGAGAGTTAT
Source organism: Anisomitus miae (SeqCode) (assembly GCF_054906395.1). Taxonomy (NCBI): domain Bacteria; kingdom Bacillati; phylum Bacillota; class Clostridia; order Eubacteriales; family Clostridiaceae; genus Anisomitus (SeqCode); species Anisomitus miae (SeqCode). The sequence goes on along the minus strand of NZ_JBRACL010000008.1, from coordinate 28,804 downwards.
TTAAATTTTCATTCAAAGGTACTTCTCCATTTTCGTTTTTATTAAGAGAGTGCGACTCATTTTTGGTTTTGTCAATAGTGTGTGATGCGTTTTCAGTTAATTCGTTATTTGATTTATTCAATTTGTCTTTTGAGGATTTATTGATTTGCTCTAGTTCTGATTTTACTTTTTCAGGAATTTCTATTTCTGGTTTACAAGGAATTTGTTTTATGAATTTGTTAAACCTCTCGACCATGTCTTTCACTGAGTCTTTGTTTATGTCATATATTGTTGATTCATCAAATGTTAATGCAGGAAGACTATCAAGTTCGTAGGCATTAAGGTATGTGTTGTTATTTTTGAGATTGTATTGTATAAAATCGATGTTATGATTTTTAAGTAATTGAATCATTTCATTATTTGAAGTAGCGTTTTTATCTAAATAAAGATGTATTAATGACATAATCTTCTCCTCTTAGTTAAAAATTCTATCCATAGTTAGTTTCAACATTAAATTGGTAATTATTCAAAAATTTTCAAGAATAATCTTTTGTTTTGGAAGGAATGGAATGATAGTTAAGATATTATTTAGCTTATTTGTGTTTTGTTGTTTGATAATTCTTCTAATATTGGTGTTCATTTTAGTGTGTGGTGAGAGTAGATATAACAAATTCTCTAAATACGTATTAGTGCTTGGTGCAAGAATCATAGATGAGGATACTCCTTGTAAGACTTTGGAAAAACGATTGTTATGTGCAGTCGATTATCTAAATGAGTTTCAAGAATCGAAGGTTATAGTTAGTGGTGGTAGAGGTGAAGATGAGCCTGTATCTGAAGGTTTTGCTATGAAAAAGTTTTTAATAAATATGGGAATCGATGTAGAGAGAATTTTAATTGAGAGCAGTTCTACTAATACTTTTGAGAATTTGAAAAATACGAAAAAGATTTTGGGAGACATTGATGAGATATTGATAATAACGAGTAAGTATCATTTGTTCAGAGCGAAGATTTTGGCAAGGCGTGTTGGATTTAAGTCGATTCACTTAATAGGGAGTGAAACTTTTTACGATAAGGTATGGAAGGATTTCTTTAGAGAAATTATTGCGGTTATTAAATCGATTTTGTTTGATTGGTAAAATCAAGTGTATATATTGAAAAAAATGTACTAATACTAACCCAATAATAGTTTTTGAATTTAGGGAGAGTGTCTGTTTTGATAAATGTAAAATTATTTTATGATTTTATTTGTCCTTTTAGTTGTGTTTGTAAGGCAGTGTTTGATAAATTATCACAAGAATATCCCATAAAGATGGAATACTACACTAAGGAGTTGCATGTTGGAATATCCGAGGAAGGCATAAAGACATCAGAGCTTTTTAAGGTTTTGCCAAATTACAATTTGATACTTAACATACTTAATAGGATGGGAAATCAATACGGCATAAGAATTAATGAAGTCAAGATGAATTATAATACGAAAACTGCACTTATCCTTTCTAAGTTAGCGAAGAAGTTTAATAAAGAATCGGAATACATAAGTTTAATATACAAATTGATGTTTGAGGAATTAGAAAATATAAGTGACATTGAGGTGTTGCAGAGAACGCTTCAAGAGTTGGGATTGCCTAGTAATTTTACTGATAATGAATTTAAGAAATGCTATGTCGAATATTCGAATGATAGTTCACATGCGATGGACGTTAGGTTGACGGGAGTTCCATTTATTGTGATAGACGATAAGTTGAAAGTTCAGGGACTTAGGGAGGAGAAGATTTATATACAAAAGATAGAGGAGTGTCTAGGTGATTCAAGCTTAAACAAAACTTATCATTTTGGGAAAGCGGAAAATTTAAATTTGGTATAAAGTAAAACTAAGAAGAGATGCACCTTATTGTCGAGGCATCTCTTTTTTATCTTTTAGAAATGGATTTTATTATTTCTGAGGATACGATTTTGTTTTTTTGTGATTTTGCGATTCTGCAATTTTGTCTTTTGAGGAAGGTGATTTTTTTAAAATTCTAATTGCTGTTGTAACAACTACTCCTAGAGCCAATGTTGTAATTACTAAACCTAAAACTTTTTTCTTCATATAAACTTTTGTCTCTTTTTATCTTTCTATACATCTGAACCAGTTAACCTTGATAATGAACCACTAACAGGTGATTTGATTTGGTTCTCTGGAGTTATACCATTTTTAAGAAGAGTTAAAACTAATCTTTGTTGAATTGGTAAAGTTGGACTTATGTCATCTAACTGAACACTGCCAATAGCAGAAGTTGAAGGATTTAACTTTACATTTACAGCTGACCCAGAAGAAATTGAAATAGAACCTGAATTAGATGATGCTGTTGAGGTACTAGCGGGTGCAGAGTTACTTCTTTTCACTAATGAGGGAGATGAAGTTGAAAAATTTTTAGGAATTGTAATAGTGTTTAGTTTAACCTTACTTAGTGAACTGGATGCAGAGCTAAGAAATCTACTCGCTGCTCCCCTTAATGCAGAACCCAACATAGCATTAGATTTTTGAGCTGATGATAAAAATAAAAAACTTGGTAATACTAAAAGGGTACCAGTTATAATTGGTGTTAGCTTACTACGTTTTTTCATAACTAATCAGATTCACCTCACTATTTTAAAAATATACAACTTTAACACTGTACTTATTTCAATTTATCGTAAGGGTTGGAGCAAATCTTTATAGCAAAAAAGAAAGAAGGAAGAAAAGATATCGGGGTATATCTCTTCTTCCTTTTTGCATTTTGTTTAATCGTAAACTTCGTCATATATAACTTCTTCGGATACTTTATCGTAAATGGGTTCTGTTTTAGTGCCACCACCATCTGTCTTTGTTACTTTTAGAACGCTTCTACCTTCAGGTTCGTTGCCTAGAGAGTACTTAACAGTCATCTTTCCTTCAGGACCTTTTACAACTGTTGCGTATGTAGGTTCTTCACTTCCCTGAATAACAGTACCAAAACCACCTGTACTAGAATCAGTACCAGTATCACCATAATAGATATATTTCTTACGTTCTTCATCAAATGATCCATCGTAGAACCTATCAAAACCTTTAGATGTATATTTCTTTGGTGATTCTCCAGTAGTAGTACTAGTAGAAGCAGTAGTAGCGTCTTGTTGCGAGGTAGTTGTTGTAGCACCAGTAGTAACTTTAGTCAAGCTACTTTCACTGGATGAACTAGAAACACTTGAAAAACTAGAAGAGCTTGAAGTGCTAGTTAAACTTTCTCTCTTATCAGATGGTTCAGGACCTCTATAGTTTTGATTGATAAATGAAGTTGGAACATTTTCAGGGTCAAGATCGTAAGAATACTTACTACCAGAAGTTTTAGTGAATAATCCCTTAAATTTATTCCATCCACTACTCAAAGACTTTTTAAGTGAAGATCCTAAACCACTGCAGTTTAATTCCACTTTATGAATACGATATGCTAAAGATTTCAATCTACTCCATATGGTGCTGCTAGATTGCTGAGTGATGTTGACAGAAGACGATCTTGAAAAGAAAGCTCCAGCATTTGCCTCAGTAGTACTAGCTCCAACATAAGAAAAGATTGTTATCGCACCTATTACCGCAATTAATTTTAATTTTCTATTCTTTTTCATTTCCATATACCTCACAATTCACAAACCTTAATGAAAAGCATTATGTCATATGTAAAGTCCCATTTTCAAAATACCTAATTACTCGAATTGTAAAATCAATTTGTCCTAAGAGTGAATTTGATTTAGGCTTATTACTAGTTAAGCTTGTCCCTCCACTAAGACTTGTTTTAACGGGTGTAGGCTTAGTAGATCCAGGCCAAGTGTTAGACTTAGGTCTGTATGTTGGTGCTGCATTCGCTTCCGTAGAACCAATTCCAATCACAGAACAAATCGCTGTAGCACCTAAAGAATATTACTGATTTTAATTTTTTACTAATGATCATTATGTACTTACCTCACAACTCATAATCACAAAAGATTGTTCTATTGAGTTATTCTAATAAATCCTCAAGGGGATATGTACCAGATGTCCTTTCTAGAATAGTGCCTCAGATAAATACTTATAATGGGAAAGGCTGAAGCACCTCTGAGATTATTCTACAGAGGAGAGATGGGTATCTCTGTAGATAGAAATTATTGAAAGGACATCCAGTACTTTGGTTGTAGTAGTTGTCTGTTTTATTAGAAAAACAGCAACTGTATTTTATTATCGTCTATCTTTAAATTATCTTTAGTCTTTTATCAGAATTTGTTTTTTTAAAATGTTTTGTATATCTTAAATTTTAAGGTTTTAATTGAATCCATAAACGTGATATTGCGTTGAACTCCAATGTAAAAACATAAAAAGAGATAACCACAAAAACGCAAAATCGCAAAATCATAAAATCGCAAAATCACAAAAAGATAAATCTATTGTTGTGTCTTGTTACCATTTCCGGTTGTCATTGTGCCATATAAACCATTCATGTGTTCGTCATCATGAGTTAACCCTAAGAGCATTTGACGTCTTTTATCCACATCTTGATTTCCAGTAGGATCAGTCCCTAGACTCAAACCAAGACTTGATATACTTGAACTTCTAGTTGATGATTTAACGCCATCGGAATCTGATTCAAATCCTTCATTAGTTTGTTCAAAGCCGGATGCTCCCAAACTTGTACCTCCTAGGTTGGACAATTTAATACTTCCACCAGAGCCTCCATTTTGAATATATATTCCATCGCCAGGATCAGAAGGAGGAGTTGTTGAAAGATTAGAAGAACTTCGACTTCCTTTTTTAAGAACATTAACAAGCTCAACTTGAGGAAGAGTGTTTTTGAAGTTTGTCCACCAGTCAGAAAGCCTAGATAAAAAACCTCTACTACCTGTACCCGTTGTGGAAGCTCTCGAAACTGTAGAGCCTGCATTCGCTTTTAGTGTGCTGGTACTAACCGAAGAATGAGTTGTAATCGCACCTACTAAGGCTAGCATCTTTAGTTTTTTGCTTATTTTCATTACTTTAATACCTCTGATACACTTATAATTACAATTTAAGTCAATATCACAAATACGTAATTTCTCAATTCATAAATTTTCAATTAGTAAAATTTTAATTTAGAATAGTTTAGTTTTAAATTATCACTGATTCAAGTAACCATGATTTGTTATTGTGGTGCCAAGCTCACCGTTCATATGTTCATCATCCTGTATTAATGTAAATAGCATACGGTGTCTATGGTTTGCAGTCGGTGAGTCATATGGATTAAAAACATCGCCTAGTGCGGGAATAGACCTACTGCTTATACTTCCACTTTCCCCATAACGACTATCAAAACCTTCACTGCTGTAACTATCCGAACTTATTGAAGGAAGATGTATACTTATGCTTCCTGAATCTACCGTAGATATAGAGTCGAAAGCTTCATTTATTTCTCCATCGAATGAGCCTGCACCACGTTGATCTCTACCACTTATAGGTGAAGAGATTTTTAGTTTTCCTCTTGTTGATTTGAAAGGATTAACAAACTCAACTTGAGGAAGAGTGTTTTTGAAGTTTGTCCACCAGTCAGAAAGTCTAGATAAAAAACCTCTGTCTCCTGTACTCGATGGAGCAATTCTCGAAATCGCAGGACTTGCACCTGCTCTTAACAAATTGGCATTTAGTGAAAAGTGAGCTGTTATTATTGAAAACGACGCTAGAAGTATTAATTTTTTGTTTGTTTTCATTATCCAATTAACAATCTCGTGATATTAAAAAACTCTATTTAGTCCATAAAGCCAAAGTTTGATGTGTATGTGCCTAAGTCGCCATTCATGTGACGGTCATCCTGAGTTAAACCTAAAAGCATAAGGCTTCTACCTCGTGTAGTAGGAGAAGGAGTTTCTGGGTTATGTCCATCTATGCCAGCAATTCCTTCGCTGCTAAAACCACCAGACGAAGATGAAGAACCCGAAAATGAAGATACTGATAATGATGAACTGCTCGAGCTAGAACTAGATGAACTGCTTGACCTAGTGCTTCCACCACTACCACCTGAAGTGACAATACTCAAATTACCCTCATCGCCACCTTCAAAACCGAAGTTAGTGTGACTTCCGCCGCCACCACCGCTAATGGTGAATATACCACTACCACCACCTGAAGTCTCTGTCATTTCCAGATTGGTAGTAGTTTGTTTCGTTGGCCTAAATGGATTTACAAGTTCCACATCAGGAATACTGCCTTTAAAACTAGTCCACCAACTTGAGAGTCGAGATAGAAAACCTCTACTTCCAGGGCTATTACCCCCCCCCGTGCCTGACGTGGTGCCTCTTGACATAACCGGTCCTGCACTTGCACTATGTGCAGATCCAACTATTATAGAACCAATTGTGACTGAACTCATTATTGCTATAGTCTTTAGTACTTTTTTGCTTTTCATTTTCACCTCGATAATATTTGTAATTAAGGGAATATTCTTATAAGGATTGTGAAAAAACGCAGATTGATTTTGGAACAAAGTGATTTGATCGAGAGAGTAAATCACAAAAAGACAAAATCGTAAAAAGGCAAATCCACAATTCCTAATAAGTAACCGAATTTAATCTCATTACCAACTTTAAATCATGTATGTAGTATGATTTAGGGTTTTAAGATTTTAAAAATATTCAAGTCTACACTTAAATACCACTTATGAAATGATTTAAGAGTTTTGTGTTGAGATTAAATTCGTTGAGCTAAACCCACCCACCTAAATTAAATAAACATAAAAGGCCCAATTTACACAGAAGTAATTGAAAAACTGTAAAATTGTATATAGTCAGAAGATGATCTTGAAGAAGATGATAGCCCTAAAATTTCTGTTTCCCATTTAGCTCTATCCTCAAAAGGACAAATTCAAAAAAGACAAATCGATTAATCGTAAAGTTTACTTTCCATATATGTTAATTTCCAAATACCATATGTAATTATGTCTGACACTCAATAAAAGAGAGGGAAGATACAATAAGTCATATCTTCCAATTTTTAATTTTTATTAATTGCAAATGCTAGTCTCTGTGATATCTTTCGATTCCATCGTCACCTGTTGTAACTGTAACCTTATTACCATTGCCGAAGTCTACAGTCTCAACCTTGTTGCCCCCAGTTCCAGTTGTAGTTATTTTTAAGCCAGATGAAAGACCACTACTACTTCCACCACCGCTTCCTTTAACGGTAGTATAAATAGTTTTATTACCACCATCTATATTGCTAGGATGAAGTCCTCCAGGTGTACCAGTTAGTGAAAGATTTGCATAAGTCACATCACCACCATCACCATCAAAAGAACTGTTAGTGTGATGAGAAGTTGTTTGAGCACTAGCAGAAGGGGCAGTCACACTTGTTGTCCCATTTCCACTAGTCGTCCTTCCACGGAAACAAGATGTAAGTCCAGTCCAAATACCGGTAAAACCACTTCTTAATCTACTTAAAAACCCACTACCACCAGTAGTAGAATTAGACGATGATGCTCTTGGAATAAAAGCTCCTGCATTTGCATTCACTGAACTTATACCGATTGAAGATATAACTGTAATTGCACCTAGAACAGCAACGACTTTTAATTTTTTATTCTTCATTTGTTTTGTTCCTCCATTTCATAAAACACAAAAATTTGAATCCGAAATATCTGAAACACTACGATTCATTACGCTGCAATCTAAAAAGCATAAACGAAGCTGACCTTAATTCAATAACGAATTTAACGATTCTCTCGAAGCACTTAACTTGCCTTGCAAATATTCCTTCTGTGCTTGTAGCACTTTTTGATCTTGCATATCCATGTACGCAAACTCAGCTATAAACTGATTAGTAGGATTATCTAAGTCCACATGTCTTAAGGCCTCATCTAAGTCTTTAGAAGGAATTACGAATCTAGACAGACTTTGTTCTACGCTAGTTAATCTTGATTCACACCTATTTATGTCTTTTTGTAAAGCCTTAACCCTAGATTTATCTACAAGATCACTAATATTAGTCGCTCTAGCATCAACGCCTTGTGATTCACTTCTGTAAGCTAATACTACAGGTTCGCCTTCACTACCTAAACCTCGAGCTTGAGACACTAAACTTGCTGAAGTAGAACTACTTCTCGAAAATAATCTGGAAACACTGGAAGAAAGACCACGAATCGAAGCCGCGAGACGAGACCAAGGTGACGCACTTACCTTACTTGGATTTGCAGAGAGAACCGAAGACACAATTATGCAGGAAACCACAAAATACGGAGTCAATATTTTCTTTGAATTCATTTTATCACTGCCTTTATTCATATCTCTATACCTCTTTAATTCTTAGAATAAAGTAATTTTCAAAATTGAGTGTCGAAGCCAGCGATACAACCGAACAACTAAATTATAAAATAAATTTCCACATAAAACAATAACAAAATTAAAATTAATTTAAAAATATTAAACGACGTGTGTATATTTCGTGAATTTATACGGGTAACTTAAGGGTTAAAAAATTTTAATAAGGTATTTTTAGATTTTATGTTTTTGCCTTTTTACAATTTTGTCTTTTTGTCTTTTTGCGACTTTGCCTTTTTATGATTTTGGAATTTTGTAGTTTAAGGAATTCAATAATTGATGTACATGCATTATTTCAAAATTAAATTCTTTTTAATGATTTTAGATTCTCTTTGTGTCATAATAAGTCGATGGATATAAGCATAGTACATAGAAAGTTTTGAGGTGTTTTTGTATATGAAAAAGATCGTCATCTTAGATGGATTTTCAGTAAATCCAGGAGATTTTTCTTGGGGGGCTTTGTCTGAATTTTCTAAGGAAGTCAAAGTTCATTATAGAACAAATGAAGATGAAATAATGGATAGGGTAAAAGACGCTGAGTGCGTTTTAACTTGTAAAACTCCTATGAGGAAGGATATCATACAAGAATGTGAAAATCTTAAATACATAGGTTCAATGGCAACAGGGTTTAATCAAATAGATGTAGATTTCTGCAAAGAGAGGAACATTATTGTAACAAACGTGCCTAACTATTCTACGAACGCAGTTTCTGAACTCGTATTCGCTTTCTTATTTGAAGCCTTTAGGAAAGTTTCTGAACACAACAAAAGGGTTCAAGATAGAGAGTGGATAAATTCGTCAGATTTTTGTTTTTACAATAAAGATGTTTGTGAAGTTGCCAATAAGACAATGGGGATTATTGGTTATGGGAATATTGGAAAAAAGGTTTCAAAAATTGCACAAGCCCTAGACATGAAAGTTCTAATTCACACAAGGACAAAAGGGCAAGATCAGGAAGGCATAAAATTTGTATCCAAGGAAGAGCTATTTGCAAGTAGTGATGTAATTTCTCTTCATTGTCCCTTGAACGATGAGACGAGGGAAATTATAAATGAAGATTCTATATCTATAATGAAAAATGGAGTGACTATCATAAATACAGGAAGAGGAGGACTCATAAACGAATTTGCTTTGAGTGATGCTCTAAAATTTAAAAAGGTTAAATATGCACTCCTCGATGTAATTTCTTCTGAGCCGATGAAAGAAGATAACCCTCTTCTCAATATAGAAAATTGTATTATCACTCCTCATTATGGTTGGTGTCCTTTTGAAACGAGGAAAAAGTTATTTGATTTAATCATAAAGAATGTTGAGAGCTTTGTGCAAGGCAATCCAATAAACGTTGTGTACTGATTATAAGAAAGAGCTATTTTCAAAATAGCTCTTATTTTTTTTGCTTTATCAAATCAACAAAAGATTACAAAAGTAAAACATAAATTCAAAAAAAGTTTAAAAAGTTATTGCAAAATAATTTCAAATAAATTAGAATGTTAACAAGAAGTGACGGCTAAGAATCGATGCATTATTTTTGAAATCATGAGATTATATAAGGAGAAGCACACGATGTTAAGAAGGAAGTTATCAAAATTAATTGTTGCAAGTATGGCTACGGCTTTGATTTTAGGGGTAAGTATGTCTGGACAAGCAGCTCACTCTACGGAGCATGGCGTTATGCCTATATCTGCTGAGGTAGGTTCGAAGATCGCAAGATCAATACAGAACATCACTTCAAGTAACATTAATGATTTTGTTACTTATTTGAAAGACAGTAGAGTTGAGATATTATACGTTGAAACTGATGTTACATTAACAGCAGAAGCTGTTGAGGCAATAAATAGTAGAACTAGCAGTCTAGAAATTGTTGTTAGGTCTGGTGCGACTTTATCAATTGAGGATTCTGTAAATTTGAATGGTGACAAATCCAATTTAATCATAACAAGAGATAGTGGAAAGACAGGAGCTTTATTACAAACTCAAAATAAGAAAAGCGATAATGGAAATACTGGAGGCGACAACAACGGAAGTGGAAGTGGCGACGGTGGAAGTACTGGTGTAGACAATAACGGAAATGGTAATGGCGGAAGCACTGAAGGTGGAGATGGCGATAATGAAAAAACAGAAACTAGAAACACCACAACTACACAAGTTACTATATCAGGTGTAACTTTTAATAACAATAACCAAACACAAGAGGCTTTCTTGAACGGAGGTTCAAACTTTAAAGTTACTTTGAAAGATAATAGAGTGGTTGGCGGAGGATATTTATCATCTACAACAGGTATTAGCGATATTACATTTTCGGACAACCTATTTTATGGAGGAAGCAGTATCTCTGTTGGTCAAAAGCTTACTGTGTCTAGCGTAGATATTAATTTAACAAATCTAGGTTCAACAAGTGTTGATTTGGTTGGTAAAGTTAATCTAGGAACTTCAACGGGAAATGTCAAATTGAATACTATTGATTTGGAAATAGTGAATTCTTCAAATACCTTTTTGAAAACAGTTAGCGTTTTATTTAACGATAACGAGTTTTCTACAATGATCGATGGATTAACAGCAGGAACTGGATACACAGTTAGGGTTAAAAATATAGAAGATGAAAATGGAAACGAGTATGAAGTTAGTGATGCAGTTAAAACTTTCACGACTTTCAAAGCAACCGTTACAGATATAAGAGGCAATACTGCGAACTTAAAAATAGAAAGGGGAAGTATTCCAGATAGTGCATACCCTTTAACAGTTACACTAACATCAAGTTCATCTACTAAGTCTTACAGAATAGAAAGTTCTAGTGTATCAGTTTTAGCATTATCAGATCTTACATTATCAACTGATTACACATACGAAATAAAAGATAACTCAGGTCATATTCTTGATAAAGCTTCATTTAGAACAGCTTCCACTTCATCATCAACAGGTTCAATCATATCAGGAGGTTCTTCCAATTCTTCAGGTTCAACTATAACAGGTAATGGAAGTTCAAGTGTTACAGGAAGTATAACTTCTAATGATATAAATAGATCTGAGATAAAAGATACTTCTGTGTCTATACCAGTTTCAAGTTCGACTGTAGCTAGCAATTTAAATAATGGAAGAGATTTAACAACAAATGTTGAGGGAGTAACTGCTAAATACGAAAATGGTAAGGTTGAGTTAAGTGGATTAGTTCCTGAAAAAGAATACAAGAACGTAACTTTAAGTTATAGAGATTCAAATGGAAATTCCAGATCACTTTCAGTTCCTACATTCACAACAAAGACAAGCACTACTAAGTCAGGTCAATTTGTTAAAGACGTGTATTCACAATCTTTAAATAGATTACCGGATGAAAGAGGATTTGCTTATTGGGAAGATCAAATTCAAGGTAAGAAGACAGCACCAGAAGATTTTGTTAGAAACCTGTTAAGTGAGAAAGAGTTCTCAGAAAATAACAAAACGACATCTCAAAAAATAGAGGCTTTATATCAGGTTATAGTTAATAGAACTTCTGATCCAACTGGATTAGCTTTCTGGACTGATAAATATAATAGCTTTATAGCTCAAGGGTATACTGATTCAACAGCTCTTTCTTTAGTGGCAGATCAAATGGTTAGCGAGCAAGAATTTAAGACAAGAGTAAGTAACCTAGGACTTTAATATAAATTGGATTTACTTTATTTTAAGTAAATCCTTTTTTATTTTTTAAAAAAGTTATTGTAATTTAATTACAAATATGTTAAAATTGAATTGCTAAAATTATTTTCTGTATTTTAAGGAGATATTTTATGTATAGAAAATTATCGAAGATGTTCATTTCAACTGTTTCAATTTTCTCATTAGGAGTTGCGACATCGTCCGTTTTAGCTATTGAAAGCAAATCAGAATCTCAAAATTCCCAAAGATCTATTTCTAAAATCGTGGTGGCAAGTGAAGACGAATTAATAGAAGCATTAAAGGATCAAAATATTACCGAAATTGTAATCGAAGGTGATGTAGTTATATCAAAAAGGATTGACTTAACGAGTTCAACTAGGAATTTAAAAATTACTATAGGATCTTCGAAAGTTTTAGATTCTTCTTTAGTGGTTGTCCAAGGGACTAAAATAAACGGTGGAGGAAAGCTTACTATAGTTAAAGCTAATGATGAAAATAGACAAGCCATATCCTTCAAGAAAGTTATGAGCACTAGTGGAAGTCCTCAAACACTTTTTCAAAATTTAACTTTCTCAGGAAACAATAATGAAATATTTATGGATAACATCGTAGATAATTTATCTATTAAAAACGTGGACATTGAAAACCTAACATTGTTCAAAGACATAAAAAAAGATGATCAGATTTTAGCTCAAGTCAGATTCATGAATTCATCAATAGATCCTTATCAAAAACACCATATAGATATTTCGCAAAAAGACATAACGGAAAATACCACATTCATATCGCTAAAGGCAAAAGTTGATTCGAATTTATCCGTAAATGATATAGTCGTAGCTGCAGTAGATGATTCAGGAAAAATTATAGTAGCTCAAAATGTAAATAGCGATAGGCTTGGAAATGTACAAGCATCTATAGAAAATCTTAAAGAGGGTACAGAGTATTCAATATATCTTGCAATCCCAAACGATAAAGATAACAAAAATTTTTTTATCTCTTCTCCTTTCAAGATATCAACCCTTAATTTTAAATCTTCAGTTGAATCCCAGACTTATGACGGTGCTAAAATAAGAATTTCCAAAAACGCACTTGATCCAAAATATTATCCCCTATGGATTATTTTGAAATATCAAGGAGCTAGTTTTAAGGAAGTTCAAATTCCAGAACAAACGACCTCAGGAAATATAGTTTTAAATATTACAGGCTTAGTTGATGATAAAAATTACGAATACGAAATTGTAAGTTATGTAGATGGAGATTCACCTAAGGTTATAGATAAGGGTGAGATAAAAACCTCAAAGAATTATTTTGCTAGTTCTGATGGGAATGTTTCAGGAAGTATTGTAAGCAGTTCAAGTACTTCAAATTCTAGAATTTTTAGTTTCAGCATTTCGGATGACGATTTGAGAAAATCAAATATTGGAGATACCTATGCCTCAATTTATCTAAATGGAAATTTAAGAAATTATATAGAGGATGGAGTAAATTTTAAAACAAGTTTAAATGGTGTGTATGTGAAATTTGCAAATGGAATACTTCTAATCGATAGACTCATACCAGGGAAAACTTATTCTGGATTAAAAGTTTATTTTGAAACTTCTGATGGAAGGAATTTTATTTTAAGTTTGCCTGAATTTTCTACCAATAAAGAAACTAAGAATATAAACAGATTTGTAAAAAGTGTTTATTCTAATGCTTTTAATAGGCTTCCAGATGAGCAAGGTTTCTGGTATTGGGTAGATAAATTATCCTTCAAAGACATTAGAGCCGAAGAGTTTGTTATAAATCTATTGAACGAATCTGAGTTTATTTCTAATAGGACAACCACTGTGAGCAAAATAGAGGGACTTTACAAAGTTATTGTAAATAGGGATTCTGATGAAGAGGGCTTGAATTTTTGGATTAAAAGTTACGATTACCTAATTTCTGAAGGGTATCCTGAAAGGTTTGCTCTTAAAATGACCGTAAATGATATGGTTAATGAGAGAGAATTCCAAAGTATTATTGCAGGTTTGAATTAAGTGGCTTCATGAATTTGGAGCTACTTAATTTTTTTGAAATATGAATTAGATTGTGTAAATTTAAACTGAGTTTGTTACGATACTTAGACTACATTATGTGAAATAAGGAGGTGGATAACGTGAAGATAAAAAGATTTTGGGTTTGCGTAATTTGCGTTTGTATTGTATGTAATTTTTACATATTTACTAAATCGCCAACTAAGGCTGAAAATATTAATTATCCAAATTTGAATATATCTTCTGAGATTGTTTCAAATGTTTCTGTAGATTATTTGTTTACTACAAGTGAAGTTAATGCATCAAAGATTACTGATACTTCCATATCCATAACCTCAGAGAATTTTGAAAAAGGATTTTTAGATAATGCTCAGAGTTTTAGGTCTGCTTATGGTTATGATGTTAACTACGATGAAGGAATCTTAACTGTATCAGGACTCATACCTGACTTTGTATATGACTCGTTAGTCGTTGAAGCGATTTCAAAAAATGAAGAAAAGTATATTTTGCAAATTAAAGATTTCAAAACGGCAAAATCACAATATGAGATTAGGCAATTTATAACAACGACTCTTCAATACACTCTCAAGAAGGCAATCTGTCCAATTGATTTTTATATGTGGGAACACAAAATTTTAATGAAAGAAGTAACGCCTGAGGAATTTATTCTAAGAGTTTTGCAAGATCCTCAAATTTTATGTAGCGTGGATAAAGAAGAAGGATTTATAGAAAGAATCTATTCTGCAATATTTTTAACTAGCATAGATGAGGAAGAACTTAAAGAATGGGTAGAGAAAGTTAAGAAGTACAAACAAGAATATTTTGTAGAGGATGAGGTGGCTTATACTTTAATTGCAGAAGAAATGATGAGGTCCACGGATTTTAAAAATAGAGTTGAGAAACTTAATATTGATGAAATTGAAATTCCAGAAACCACTCGTTATGCAGAGGTCTATAAGAAATCAATTTATGACAATAAGGACTATACCGAATTTGAATTAGATGAGTACTTGTACTTCATGGATTATGATGAGCTCAATAGAACAGAGGTTGGAGTTGATTACGTAGTATTATTCTTAAACGAAGGTTTTACCGATAAGCTTTATGAAAATGTACAGGTTACTTCTAGCATAGAGGGGACTACTTGCAAATATGAAAATGGGAAATTTATAATCGAAGGTCTCGAACCTAATACCTTATATAGAAACTTCATCATTTCCTATTCTCCAAATGGCAAAGAGACAAAATCAATATTTATTCAAAGGATTAAGACAAGTAGGACAGATGAACAAAAGGATTTAAGGAGTAACGTAATCAACAATGATTATAACATTTTGAAGCATTTTGGAGTTACTATAGATGAATTTTTGAAAACCATCTACAAGCAAAAGTGCGATGTGGATTTAGAAGAAAACGATATTCTTGATGCAAAAATATTATTTGTTGCAGATAATGATGGTATAAATAAAATCTCAAGTTTCATTTCTGATTCGCAGATGACTGATGATATTTCGAATTTGATTATGAATTTATATAACATGGTGTTTAGAAGGTTTCCTGAAGACGATGGGTTCTTGTATTGGATAGGAAAATTTGAAGATTACAAAACTCAAACTGGAGATGTGAATTATTCAATAAGGAAAATTGTTGAAGAGATAACTTCGAGTGATGAATTTGAGACTAAGTTTAATAATCGAATTATACAAAATATATCTGAAATGAATAACAGAAACAAAAAACCAGATTTTAAAATATCATTTAGCAGTTCTAATACATTAGAAAATTAGTAACTATGTAATAATTAAATTATAGTTTATATAAAGTGTAATCAATTATATTGGGAAGTTTTATGTGCAGTATTTTAAAATCGATTATAAGTATAGATTCTATTTATGAAAGAACTAAGTTTTATAAAAGCATTATCGACAAAAAGTTCAATGTAGTGAAAAAAGTACCAATTTTGTATAAGGTACATGGGGATTTCAAGGATAGTCTTTTGGAATTGTTCGATAAACACGATATGGAAAACGAATCTCTTCGTGGAGATTTTGGAATTGTGTACGTTTTCATAAACGAGCTTAACTTAATTTCAAAAATCAATGAGGAGATGGGAGCCAATGTCCATTTTGAATTTTCACATCCGATAAAGTTCAGTGATGTAAATTCGAATTTCAGCTCTTGTGTAAGTGAGCTTCAGGCTTCTCAAGAATTGTTAGGAGAAGGCGTCACTATAGCCTTTCTTGATACTGGTATCGATTATACTTTAGATGCTTTTAGAAATGAAGATGGATCTACACGCATTAAGTATATTTACAATGTGAATAGAGGGAAAGTTTATAACGAGGAGGAGATAAATTCTGTACTTGTAGATGGAAATTCTTCAGAGTTATCAGACGAATTGGATTTTAACGGCCACGGAACTGCAGTTGCTTCTGTTGCTTGTGCTGGAGGGAACATAAATAGAAATTTGTATGGAGTTGCCTCAAGAAGCAGTATAATAAGTGTCAATACAGTAACCGATATAGATTCCACAGAAACTCTTTTTCATACGGTCATGAAGGGATTTGAGTTTTTACTGGACAAGCAAAAGGAGGATGGACTTTTGCTTGTTGTTAATCTTAGCTTTAATACAAACTATGGAGCACACACAGGTAGGAGTATATTTGAAGAATACGTTAGTTTCTTTTCATCAAATTCAAATATCTCTGTTGTTGTGTCTGCTGGAAATGAGGGTGGAGCCGGCCATCATAAAAGTGGAAGAATAACGAATGAGGGTGAGGAAGTCAATGTACAAGTAAGTGGTAATCATACATTGCTTCCTATTTTTTTATATAAAGGAATTTTGACAGACGTATTTCTTAAAATAGATTCTCCCATGACCAGTGTAGGAGTAAGTCTTAAAGTTATCGAAGGCACTCAAAATTTTAGAATTGGAGATAATTCTGTGAACGTTGTGTTCACTGGTCCTAACAATTACAATCCTCAAGGAGATATTATAATCATTTTGGATGGAGATAGAAATGAACATGTTGAAAGAGGAGTATGGACAATAAACATAAGTGCATCTAACGATTATGAGAGTGACTATAACATGTGGCTTCCCATAAGTGAAGACATTGGATATGAAACAAGATTTTTAAAACCTGACAACAATAATACGATCGGCTCTCCTGCCACTGTCTTTAATGTCATTTCTGTTGGAAGTTATAATTATAGGACTGAAACTGTCTCTGTGTTTTCGGGAAGAGGGGAATTCAATAATCCTTACAACGTTAAACCGGATTTATTAGCAGCTGGTGAGGAGATAAGAGCAATTTATCCTGGAGGAAGAATCTCTGGAGTGTCAGGGACAAGCTTTTCTGCTCCTATCGTTTCTGGGATATGTGCAATTTTTATGGAATGGGGAATCGTTAAAGGAAATAAGCCAAATCTTTATGGGGAGGTTTTAAAATATTTCCTTGTGAGAGGTGCTACTAGACTTAATGACATAATTTATCCTAATAATTCTTATGGTTATGGTTTTGCATGTGCCTTTAGAGCGTTTTCTGATTTAAGAAATAACATAGGGAACGTTTTAAGTTTAAGCGATAATAGAAATTCGCATAATCATAATTCGGTGAGAGATACATTTAACATATTTAATGATAGTAATTTACAAATAAACGTTTGTCCATTGGATGCCTTTTATGATAAAAATAGAGTGATATTTTTAGGAACTATAAATCCAAATATTGAAAATATCTTAGAAGAGGTATGCATTTACCCGCTTGAAAGTGAAACTGATAGCGAAATCATATCAATTATATCTGTACCTCTAGATAAGCTAAATTTATTTGAGAGTATATATTTATCTAGTGAAAATATATCGATACAAAGATCTTTTTATTATGGCCTTTGTAGTGAAGGAGTTTCTCCTATAGCAGATGCAGGAATATATCAATTGCAAAATAACATTTATATAAACCTAACTGGAAGAGATGTAATTGCGGGTATAGTCGATACTGGAATTGATTATTTGAATAGAGAATTTATAAATGAGATAGGAGAGAGCAGGATACTTGAAATTTGGGATCAAACTATAAGGGGAGATTCTGGCGGAGATGTTTTGTTTGGAAGCGTTTACACAAAGGATCAAATAACAAGTGCAATAAAGTTAAGTGAGAATGGGGGAGATCCATATTCCATAGTTCCTTCACGTGATACCTTTGGTCATGGAACTGCCATGGCTGGTATAACGAGTGCTCGAGGTTATGGAAACATTAAAGGAGGAGCTCCAAGTAGCGATTTAGTGATTGTTAAATTGAGGGATATATCAGTAAATTTTAGAGAATATTTAAATTTCAATATAGACGAAAACCCAATATATGATGAGGTAACCATATATTTAGCTCTTAGGTATTTGAGAAGAATTCAATCTAAGTATGATAAGCCAATGGTTGTGCTACTCCCCCTTCAGAGTAATGGTGGAGACCATTGTGGTAGTACGATTATAGAACAACAGATTACAAAGTATTCCGAAAATCCAGGATTCGTTGTTGTAGTTCCTTCAGGTAACCAAGCGAATAAAGAAATTCATGTTGGTGGTGTGATTGAAGGAGTTGGAAACGAAAAAATTATGGAACTTTTTGTTGATAAGGGACAGACAAGACTTAGAGTTGATATCTATCTCAGGAATTTTGCAAATGGTTCTTTGGTTGTTGTGTCACCGTCAGGTGAGAGAACGGGAAGATTCAATTTGGATTTTAAAGCTTATGGAGAATTTAAATTTTTATTTGAGGAAACGGAGATGAGATTGCTTGGAACAATCTTAGCAAACTCTATTTACATTGGTCAAAATATAGAATTGCTTTTTGAGAATTTGAAGACAGGCATATGGCAAATTATTATAATAGCTGGAAGCGATAAGAAATTAAAGTACGATGCATATTTGAGTTTAAGGGAATTCCTAAAACCTCAAACTAGATTTTTAAATTCCGTTTCTGACAATACAGTAACATCTCCAGCCACAGCACGACTTGCTGTATCGATGGCATACTTAAATCAAAATTCCACGACTATAGCTTCTGAATCTGGGCAAGGATATACTCTTGATGGAAGAGTCTCGCCGCTTCTTGCAGCTGGAGGTATAAACGTTTTAACAACTGGGAAGAACCAAACTGAGTATTTGATAAGTGGTAGTTCGGTTTCAGCTGCTGTTGCAGTTGGAGGTATTGCACTTTTGTTAGAGTGGGCGATCGTTCGTCAAAATAGAGTTAGGCTCGATGCTACATTTGTAATATGGCTGCTCATAAGTGCCGCAACCGTTCAGAAAGGTTATCAATTCCCAAATAAATATTGGGGATATGGGATTTTAAATGTAAGAAATGTATTTGAGCTATTGAGATAAATGTAATATTGAATTTTATGTTTTTTCACTTTCCTCTTGGGGAGTGAAAAATTTTTTTGTATAAAATTGCTTAAACTTGAAATAATCACCAATAAATATGACTGCTAAGGAGTTGCTTACAAATGAATAGTAATGCTATTAAAATTAAATCAGAGATGCGAACTAAGGATGACATAATCAATTATTTAAAAAATATAGATCGGATTGATTACGAATCCTTAATAGATGTTTTTAAATCTAACGATGACATTTTCTTAAGTAGAAAAGAGATAATCTCCATTTTGAAAATAATAAATGATAAAACCAGTAGGAAGTGTCCTTACTGTGATAGCAGGTTTGTATCAAGACATCAAAGGCACACGAAATACAAAGACGGAGTTACGAAGGAAAGATTTAGATGTAAGGATTGTAGAAAAACATTTTCGGATACAACGAATACCATTTTTCACAATGCCAAACTTCCTTTTGAGAAAATTCAAATGTGTGTAAAGGAGGTTACGACTGAAAACACTATAAGGAAGTCTGCTAAGAATGTTAATATCTCAGTTCCTACAGCTTTCTATATGAAACACAAAATTTTAAATAGTAGGGGGGCTGTTAAGGTGTTATAATAAGTTTACCTTTGTTTTAAATTTTGGGGGTAAATTTGAAAAATAAAATAGTATATTCCTGTTCTAATTGTGGTTTTACTCAGTCTAAGTGGACTGGTAAATGTGTAAATTGCGATACTTGGAATTCTTTTGTGGAATCTGAGATTTCCAAAAAGCCAAGTTCAAGGTCTAAGGTTGACGGTTCCTTAAGGACTAAGAGGGCACAGAGGATTTCAGATATAAAGGTTTTTAATAGCGATAGAATAATTACAGGTCTGTGTGAATTTAATCGTGTGTTTGGCGGTGGAATTGTTAAGGATTCTGTCAATATCCTTGCAGCTAAGCCTGGTGCTGGCAAATCTACGCTTTTACTCCAGGTGGCATATGACATATCTCAAAAAGGGTTTAAGGTTTTGTACACCTCTAGTGAAGAGAGTGAGAGTCAGATTAAAAAGAGAGCCAACAGAGTGATAGGAGAGAATTTAGATGACAAGAACATATGGATATATTCTGATATTTCTCTTAATAATGTAGTTGAGGTTATTGATGAAATTGATCCAGACTTTATAATAGTGGATAGTATTCAGACTTTTATACTTGAGGAGTATTCATCAAGACCTGGTTCCCCAATTCAAACTATGGAGTGTGCGAATGAGCTTTTGCGAATAGCCAAAAACGTAAAGAGGCCTCGTTGTGTTGTGATTGTTGGGCAAATGACAAAAGACGATGAGCTTGCAGGGGTTAGGGCTCTTGAGCATTTGGTTGATTGCGTTTTGGTGATAGAGGATGACAACTTAGAAGAGCTTCGTTCTCTTGTTTGTTTTAAGAATAGGTTTGGGAGCACTGGGGAAGTTGGATTTTTCTCAATGACTGAAAAGGGAATGGTATCTATAGATAATCCATCACAGTTTTTCATGACAGCCAGAGATGAAGGTGATGAAGTCTTTGGAAGCACATTGAGTGTGGTTAAAGAAGGAAATAGGTGTATAATTGTTGAGATTGAGAGTCTTGTGTCTAACTCAAATGCACCTTACCCATCAAGAATATCTGATTGTTTGAAAAAGGATCAATTGAATACATTGATTTCAATTCTTGAAGAGCGTGGGAAGATAAAATTGTATGATAAAAATATCGTCATAAAGGCTATGGGAGGTCTTAAATTAAAAGAACAGAGTACGAATTTGTCAGTTATCATGAGTATAGTTTCTTCTTTTAAGAATAAGGCAATAAGTAGTAAGTATGTATTCATTGGAGATGTTGGTTTGACCGGTGAGATAAAGAGAGTTCCGTCAATGGAGCTTAGGCTTAAGGAAGTTGACAGAATAGGATTTTCAAAAGTTTATGTACCTGAAGGTGAAAATTATAAGAATTTTAAATTCAAAAATATAGAAGTGAAATCATTTAAATACATATATCAGGTTATAAATGATGTTTTTGGGAGAGAATAATTACTTTTTTTTGTAATTATTCTCTCCTTTTCAATTTTTTAAATTTAAAAAATGTAAGTTGGTGGAGTTTAAATAAACGAAAAATAACTAATACTAGTAGGGTATACTTAATTGCGATTGAGGGAAGTGAAAAAGATTTTATGTCGCTTAAAGTTAAGATAATGTTGTTTTGTTTTGTCATTTTTATTGGAGGAGCGGGGTTATATTTTGTTGGATTAAATGCTATTGAAAACAGTTTTATAGAAGAGAAGGTCGAAGAGCTTAAGGGCAAAGCACAACTTACATCGAATGAATTGGAAAAGAGTTTGTTTGAATTTGTTTCGGAGCTTAAGTTCTTGGGGAACATGAAGAGTGTGCAAAGTCTTTTAAGTGATGATTACATATATGGAGAATCTAGAAGTCTAGATAGAGAGGAAGCTTATTCTAACATAAAGTCTTACGAGTCACTTAAGCGTGGAAATATAAGTGGAATAACTTTAGTTAATCCAGATGGAAAGATAGAGCTTTCGACTGATACAACTGTCGAAGGGAAAAATGTCTCTGTGTTCTCGAGTTCAATTCATCAGTTGGCTATGTCGAAGGATTATCAATTCATTACAGACGTCAGTTCCCTTAAGAGTGAACCGAAAATCATTTTAACGGTTCGTCTGAGAAACGATATGGGGCAAAGCGTTGGATATGCAATTGGTATTGTGTCTGTCCAGATGATTGAAAACTTAATGAATGATATGAAGATTGATATTATATACGATAGTTTTGTTGAATTGTATAACAGTGATAAGAAGGTTATATATACAGATTTTAAAAATACTCGTGGGGAGTATATTACGAACGAGGAAATCTTAACTAATTTATCTAAAGTCGATAATGGGAACTTGGT
Organism: Anisomitus miae (SeqCode); assembly: GCF_054906395.1. Classification (NCBI taxonomy): domain Bacteria; kingdom Bacillati; phylum Bacillota; class Clostridia; order Eubacteriales; family Clostridiaceae; genus Anisomitus (SeqCode); species Anisomitus miae (SeqCode). Next base: position 6,560 of record NZ_JBRACL010000008.1, on the reverse strand, counting down.
TACTTCCAGTAGAGTTTATTACGACAGAGAAGCTTACAAAATGGTGATTTACAATATGACGACTTTTGGTTGGAAGATTTCTTATTTTGTTCCAGTGAGGTCGATACTAAACAGTTTGAGAAAAGACCAATTATTCATGACGCTAGTATTCCTTTTTCTATTGGTTATTTTCTCGGGACTTGCGTTGCTGGTATTGAGAATTACAGTTATCAATCCTCTTTTGAGAATCGATAGTTTGATTACGAAGACAGCTAGGTTTGATTTAATGGATACTTTCAAAATACATGATGTTACTAAAGACGAAATGAAAAAAGCTTTTAATAACATAGTGAGAATGAGATTTAACATTGGAGATGTTGTAAAAACTATAAAGCTCATTGTCATAGATTTGAATTCGAAGTTTAATGATATAGAAGCTTTGTCTCAAGAGCTTAAGGATTTTACGACTATAACCTCATCGGAAACTGATAACCTGTATGCGGGAATGGAGCAAACCAATGCAACGCTTGAAGAAATAACAGCATCATCAAAGCTTATAAGCGATGAAATGTTTAACATAAAGACAAATGCACAAAAGGGATATGACAGTACTCAGGACATTACCAAAAGGACAAAGTCAATTAGAACTAACATTACGACATCTAAAGATGAGGCAATAGAGATTTACGGAAACGTTAAGATAGACCTTGAAGCAGCAATAAAAAAGTCAGAAGCAGTTGAAGAGATAAATACTCTTACAGAATCCATTTTAAGTATTGCGAGTCAAACAAATTTGTTAGCTCTAAATGCAGCTATCGAAGCAGCGAGGGCTGGTGAAGCTGGTAAGGGATTCGCCGTTGTGGCTGAAGAGATACGAGGTCTTGCAGAAGAGAGTTCCGTAACTGCAAATAACATTAAAGAGATAGCAAAGAATGTGAATATGGCAATCGAGACTTTGACAGCGAGCTCAAGACGAATCTTAGAATTTATAGATAACAAAATAGTTTGTGATTATGACAGTTTTATAAAGAACAGTGAGGAATATACGGAGGACACTTTTAGGATAAATGATTTTATGAAAGACTTCTTGGACATTTCGAATAAGGTAAGCGATGCAGTTGAAACTATAGTTGGTTCTATTACTGAGATTTCGAGTACAGTTAATACAGGAACTATCGGATTATCAAAAATTTCAGATAAGAATTTTCAAATCGTTGAGAAGATAGATATACTTAAGGAATTTATTCAAGATAATAGAAATACTACGGAGGGATTGAATAAGGTCGTAAACAAATTTAGATTTTCGGAAAATGTGAACATAAAAATTCTTGAAAACAATCAAGATGATGACGTCAAGGGGAAGATGATATAGGTTTGGTTTTTGGAAGGTGAGAAGATGGAATTAGATAATAAAAAAGATAATTATCAATATTCAAATTTGGATACAGGCAACTACGATTTGATAATGCATGAAGTTGATAGGATGTATTTTTTAAGTCCAAAGCCGATTATGTTTGTTCTTAAAAATTATAGTTTGTTTGAGGAACAGATCGATAAAGGTTATTACGATAAAGAGTCATATAAGAGTTTGATGAGTGCACATTTTATGAGGGAGTATGGATGGGAGATTGATGTTGATGCCATTCAGTATGTTCCAACTGACGAGATGGCATATACACTTATCTTTGAGGCATTGACAAAGGTTAATGACAATGTTGTTGTTCTTTCTCCACTTGAAAAGGTTCTTAGGTATAAGATTTTGGCTTCGAGTCGTAATCTTATATCCATTCCCCTGACTACTGAAAATGGGAAAGCTGAATTGGATTTTGAGTTACTCGATCAGTACTCAAAGAATGCTAAGGTTATCGTCATAAGTAATCCTCATTATCCATCAGGAAGATGTTTTACTTTGGAGGAACTTCAGAAACTTGGAGACATAGCGAAGAAGAACAATCTTTGGATTTTCAGCATTGAAGAGTGTTATGAACTGACAAGGGAAGGTGTTAAATATACACCTTTATCTAAGGCTTTGAATGATAGCAGTAATGTTATAAGTTATTTTAGCCCTTGTAAGGTTTTGAATTTGGCTGATAGCAGTATAGGGAATTTGGTTATAAACAATAAGAGGTTTAGGGATTTTATGAAAGCTCAATTGAGCAGTAGTGATAGATTTAAAATCAATGCAATTGATATTGAGATTTTCAATATTTTCTATAGCAGAGTTTCAGTTTGGTTGAGGAAGCTTAGGAATTATGTCAATAGTAATTTTGATTTATTTGATAAATATTTAGATAAGATTTTCGGAACTTTGAAATTGGAAAAACCTGAAAGTGGAAATCTTGCATTTATAGATTTGTCTAGGTATGGATACATGCCTGAGGAATTGGAATATAGGATTTTGAAATCTGGCAAACTGACATTGAAGTTTGGAGAGGAAATTGAAGGTAGTTTGCATGGGAAGATTGCTCTTAACATGTGTTATCCAAGAGAGATGATAAAGGAAGCATTAAATAGGATAAGATTTTCGTTAGAATAAATTTTTGAAAAACATTAAACAATATAAGGTAAATAAATTTTAAGATTGACCGATAACTAAACCATAAGATTGCTTCGTGGAAAATAAACAAGGATGTTGATTTTTAAATTCAAGGAGGAAAACGATTATGATAATTAACCACAATTTAAATGCGATGAATGCACACAGGAATATGGGGGCTACTACATCTGCCCAAGGTAAATCAATGGAGAAATTGAGTTCAGGACTTAGAATAAATAGAGCTGGTGACGACGCAGCTGGACTTGCAATCTCTGAGAAGATGAGATCACAGATAAGAGGGCTTACACAAGCTTCAAGGAACGCACAAGATGGGATATCTATGATACAAACAGCAGAGGGGGCATTATCAGAAACTCAATCTATAGGGCAAAGGATGAGAGAGTTGGCTGTGCAGTCAGCGAACGGAACTTATACAGATGAAGATAGGGAATTGATAAATCAGGAATTTATGCAATTGAAGAGTGAGATAGATAGGATAGCGAATGATACGGAATTTAATGGTAACAAGGTGTTAAATGGGAATATATCAGGGAAGGAGTTGGAGGCTAAGAAAGGGACTATCACAGCTAATGTTAATGGGGGAATAGATGCTACTAAGTTGGGAAAGATATTCAAGGATGTAGACCCAGATGAGATAAGGAAGTTAGGGGAAGGAACATTTGAGATCAAAGTAACAACTGATAATACAACGGCCAAACCAAATGTAACAGTAGAGTTATTTGACAATTCAGAATTTAACGGTGGAAAGAAGTATTTGATGGATAGTTTTACTTTTGAGACTGCTACTAATGATACTCAGGAGACATTTAAAATAGCAGGGATTGAATTAGAGTTAAATATAAATAAAGATAATTTGGAAGCAAGCAAGGGAGTGACATTTACCCTCAGCAATGAAGTAGTTAAGGAAGAAGAAGGAATAAGATTACAAGTAGGAGCGAATAGGGAGCAAATGATAGGATTGAGTGTGGGGAACATGAGGAGCAGGGAGTTAGGGCTAGGAGGGATAGATGTGATAGGAGTAGGGAATGCGGAGGAAGCGATAGAGAGGATAGATGAAGCGATATCGAGGGTATCTAGTCAGAGGGCGGATTTAGGAGCGGCACAGAACAGATTGGAGCATACGATAGCATCAACGGATAATACAGCGGAGAATTTACAGGCAGCAGAATCAAGGATAAGAGACGTAGACATGGCAAAAGAGATGATGGAGTTAACTAAGTTAAACGTTTTACAACAAGCATCACAGTCAATGCTTGCTCAAGCGAACCAAGCACCTCAAAATGTTCTTTCTATTTTGAGATAATAGCAAACCTAACTAACAATTTAAATATCCTAGCGTGTAACTCAGTACGTTACCATGTAATCCTATTTTAACAAACCAATCGTTTTATGCGATTGGTTTGTTTTTTCGTATTTTTGAGATAGGATTTTGCGATTTTTGGAATTGCCCAATGTAAACGTATAATTTAGCGTTTGTGAGCCTGAAAGCTTGTCCAAATAATGAATCCCATTTCACAAATCTCCATAACCCAAATCCCCACCTTCTCATCTCTCTAAATCCATAAATCCATTTTTGCTAAACCAAATTTTCTATTCTCTATACACTACATACATTACCCGTTTTTCATTTTCATAATTTCTTATTTCTGTCCTTCTTTAATCCTTAACGATAAACTATGATCCACAAAAATTTATTTCGCCTCCCCCACCTCCTCCACATTCCCTACTCCTATCACATCTATTCCTCCTAGCCCTAACTCCCTGCTCCTCATGTTCCCCACACTCAATCCTATCATTTGCTCCCTATTCGCTCCTACTTGTAATCTTATACCTTCTTCTTCTACCTTAACTTCGTTGTTAAACTTTATTACTGCACTGTCTCCTGCTGCTATATTTGTATTATTATCTAATCCTTTTAAACTTAATGTTATCCCCGCTATCTCTACTGTTTTAGTCCCGTTACCTTTATCAAACGTAACGCTATCCATCATGTACTTCTTCCCACCATTAAACTCTGACTCATCCCATATTTCTACTGTTATATTATTTCCAGTGTCTGCATGCGATATCTTTAATTCAAATGTTCCTTCTCCTAATGGTCTTAAATCGTCTCCAGTTATATCTCCCATTATTGCTCCTAACTTAGCATTATCTTTTAATGTACCATTAGTAGGATTCCCAAATGTAGGGGTGACATTATCGTTTAACTTTAACTCCTTCCCTGATATATTACCATTTAACACCTTTTTAGTTGGAAGTTCGATGCTTATCCTTCCACATGTCTTCCAAACACCTTCTACATTTTTCCAAAAGCTTAATGCTTATCCATACGTACATCCATACACCTCCTATCATACATCTTCCATCATCCCATCACACCTCCCACAAAAATAAAAAGTCGCTAAGTCATTCCTTAGCAACTCCTATACACCTTATTACTATTTTAAATATTTATCTAACTCTTCTTCTCTCAATCCATACTTACTAATTACTTTAACTCTAATCTCTTTCTCATCTACTCCAAATTCTCTTAAACTCTCCACCAATTTCCTAATTCCTTCTTCTATGCCTTCAAGCTTTCCTTCTGCCTTACCCTTATCTATTCCTTCTTCTATGCCTTCTGCCTTACCTTCTTCTCGTCCCTTAGCTACACCTTTCTCAAAGTTCTCCTGTGCTATCTCTCTTTCCTTCATCATTAAATTCATATATTCTGCCCTCCACTCTTTATTCTCCTTTATCTCCCTAACTCTTCTATCTATTCTCCCTATAAATCCTCCTCCTCTCGCTACATCCCTCTCCACATACTCCAAAAATATCCTAACCTCCTCCCTTTCTTCCTTTTCATACGCTCTAGTATTGAAAAATACCTTGCTACTACCATCTCCTAACCTTATCCCTTTATCCTCTATACATATATTCTCAAATGTATATCTGCTCATACCTCTCCCAAATGCGTCAAATCTACATATGAATATTATTATACTTTCCTTTAACTCCCTATACATCTCTCCCTTCTCTATAGCATCTAAATCTATCATCCCCTGATAATATCTGCTCCTCTTCCCTAAATCCTTCTTGTCTACTACCTACATCTCTACATTGTATATCCTACTCTCATCTTCCACGTATACATCAAGTCTCACACCCTTAGATTCATATCTTATATCTATCCTCTTCTGTTCATCTATGTACTCTATCTCCCCTATCTTCTTACCTAATAATACCTTCTAACGTCTCCCTGCATATCTCCTTATCTCTCATTACCTTCGCAAATATATAATCGTTACTTATAGTCAAATTCTCCCATACATCTTTTCCTACACCCATTTATCTCCTAATCCCCTTACATATACATAATATCTTATATCTATTATACCATATTCCCCTTTAACTTAATCTCCCTTAAAATTTATTCTGTATCCGTCCTATCCTCTTTCGCAAGAATGCTTCCACAATAAAATGCCTATATAAATTTAGGAAATGATTCCCTCATGAAAATGTTTGTCCACTTTTATGAATTCACCAAATTCGTAAATGTAAATACTCCACAATGTAAATACTCCACAATGTAAATACTCCACAATGTAAATACTCCACAATGTAAATACTCCACAATGTAAATACTCCACAATGTAAATACATAACCATCATCTTTAATATTTCAAATCTTATTAATCAGCATTTCACCATCAGATTAACCATCGACTCTATTTTTTTATCTCTTTACCTAGTAGTATCTCTAATGCTTCTTTACTAAACCATAAATTCTTTTACTCATATCTCAATACCCCGAAATCCTATTTGCTCACTTCCTAATTTCCTAATTTTCCCCCAGATATCCAGATATTTGGAAGATCTGCAAAATAAAAATATGTGTATAGGGTGAGTAGAAGGTGTTTGGCTATACGGGAGATGTACGAATAGACAAGCATCAAACTTTTGAAAAGGTGTAGAAGGAGTTTGGGAAACACGTGGATGGACAAGCTACTAAACTCGTGGAAGATTTGTGTGAGATACGTGTGAG
>NZ_JBRACL010000007.1:179809-188268 GCF_054906395.1 Anisomitus miae (SeqCode) | reverse complement strand
CGAAGCGGTGGATCGGCTGTACAAAGCTACCGCCGAGCGTGAAAGCCAGATGCAGCGTGACCGAGGCCTACGGATTTTCGTCAGCTCGATAGAAGAACAGCCCCTCGTCCTTGAGACCTGGGACGAAGGGCTATGGCTCACGCTGTTGGATACGGCAACGGTACACGCAGATAACAGAATCACATTCCGCTTTAAGGACGGAACAGACATCGAGGTTGGGGCTGAATAAGCCCCGCCTTTTTGCTTTGGTAGAAATTTTCATATTTTTATGATATAATTCTATCGTGATCAATAAAACTGGCACGATATGAGTGTACAGATAACGGCTATTGTAATTTTCGAGGGCATTTATATGGATTTTGATTTGAGAACCACAGATTCTGCGTATTCCTTTGTGCTTGACACTTTGGGAATAACTGGCGAACAATTCATAGATGAATATATAATCGAGTGTGATAGGGATTATGAGCGGTTATGGGAAAAGTATTATAGACAACTAAAACATATCGATGCAAGCAAAATCCGTGTTTGGGCATTCCATATAACTGGAAGTTTGGACCACTGTCAAAGTATAATGCACGAAGGTCTCCGCAACTTACACCATGCTCTTTCATTGGGTAGCAAAATGGCTGATGTATTCCAGAAATGCGGATTGGAGTTTGATGTCGGTAATAAGGTTATGTACTTTAATGGTATAGCGTATAATGTTGATTATCAAAAGTACCGTAATCGATGTAATCTGTATGGAAAAGATGAGTTGTTGAGTAGGATAGCACACCGGTTGTGCAAAGATTTCTGTGTAAACGGGTTTATGTGTAATGACGATTTCCGTTCGTACGGTTTTGACGTTTGTATTCGACCAGAATTTATTCTCGACCTCGTTAATATGTTCCCTGAACTGTCAGAACTTGATTTAGAATGGCGAAGATGCTCAACAAGCTATAAGGTCAATTTCTTTGCATACCTGGACCAACTGGAGAGGTACAATTTCGATCTTGATGAGTATCGTGATCCGCCATATGCAAGGTGGGATGACCTTGACGATAATGACAAGGCTATAAAGTGGATGATTGGACGTGCAATCGACAGAGCCTTTGATGAACTGGGTGATACCTATTTATATGTCCGCTCCAATTTTTATATCCCCGCAGATCAAATTGCTGATTGTGAGAGAATATAGCCTTGGGTGTACAGGGTTTCACTTTCTCCGCTATGGTTTCATTTTTAAGTGAAACCTTTTGAAACCCTGTGAAACCGTATCATTATTATCAACTGTTGCCAACGTTAATACAACATTTATTGTAGGGTATTGGAACTTCTGAAGTTGGAACTTTGGAAGTTCCTTTTATTGCGTTTATATGTACATAATCAATATATAAAATATGGTATTGTATTATTTTTGGAGTTCTGATTATGTAAATGAAAGTGATGAGCTAATAAATAAAATAAAAATATGGATGCAAAATATAGAACCAAATATAAAGGAGAGGGAAATCGATAGAAGGTTTGAAAAACAATTGATCAAATCACTTGAATCAAATCTTAGAATAACCCTAATAATAGATGAACTGACACAAGAACAAAAAGATACTCTTAAAAATGTTATTAAATCATTTAAGTTAAATGGGAATAAAGAAATTGAGTTTAGTTCTTATACTGTTAGGTTAGAACAAAGAATAGGTGGAATAGATGATATCAATGCAAGTTTTGCATTATCTTATCAACAGTAAATAAACATATGTTTTGTTGTAAAAAAAGGTAGTGACTATTTCTGTTTCATAGTTGCTACCTTTTCTATTGCTTTTATTATATCCTCAGTTAATTCCACATAGTTATCTGAAAAATTATTAAGCGTTTTTTGAATAGGATTAGATAATTGTGAGGAAATTACTTTTCCTAAAATGATGTAGTCAGCTGACAAATCAAACCTTGTACATATTTTAAATAAAGTATCCGTAGACATTCCCTTTTTTCCATTCTCAATTTCTGCAAGAAACTGTGGAGATATGCTCACTTGTTCTGCAAACTGTTCCCGAGTCATACCAGATTGCATCCTAATATTGCGCAGGCGTTTTCCTACTTTTTCCAATGATAAATTTCTCATACTATCACCTCAATAATAGCATTATAGCTATTGCTTTTAGCGTATTGAATAAGCTATAATACTAAAGGTACGCTTATGGCGTAAAAGTAAATATTAAGGAGGGGTGTATATATGGTTAAGAGAGTATTTAGAATGTCAGTTATTTTTGTTTTGTGTGCAATGGTATTTTTGGCATGTTCTTCTAATACTAAAGGCGAAAAGAGTACAAGTAGTCTTGTTGATGAAAATGTAATTGAGGACAGTAAAGTACAAACCAATGTAATTCAAGAGGATAAGCTACAAAAGATGGGTATGGAGGAGCTTGATAATTTATTAAGTGAGCAACCGTTATCTGTAGTGGGAACAGAGTATGTTAAGCAAATGTACCCTGATATGCTTCGAGCCATAATATCCAATAATGGTGCAGGAGATATTAAAGATGCATCTATTGCTTTTGTGGCGTGGGATAGTAACAATTTGCCTGTTAAGATTAGATCTAATGTTGATTTTACTAATGGGTCATATGTCAGGGAAGTTAAATACAACGATATAAATTTAGTTAGTGGAAGCACATATGGCGAAGGAAGAGGATTTGCAATTGATAGTTCAAACGATATAAGTATAATTAAAGCAATAGCGATTTCATTTGAGACATTTGATGGAGAAAAATGGGAAAATCCACATTACGATAAATTCAAATCAATGTATGAAGGAAAAAAATATTCAGAGGATATGACAACCGATGTTAAATTAGATTAACTATCCTTTTTAGTATTAGCAAATTTATAAATAAGTATAATTTGAAATACTTTAAAATTGTTAATTATATTTTGTTTTAGGGAGATGGATAATTTTGAAAAGGAGTATATTGCTTTTAATTTCTGCTATACTAGGAGTAGCGTATTTAGTTTATATTGTCAATCATTTTTGGAGAACTATATTTTATTCATCTAGTGGTGTAGAATTGGTTGGTGGGGCATTAGCCACAGCACTTGTTACACCTCATATGTTATCTGTTTGTATTGCAGTTATATTTAATGTTATTGGATGGACCATGAATAAAAGATGGGGTGCATTAGTTGCTGGAATAATGTATGCTGTAGCAATATTGACAATGTTCTTATATGGAATGTTTGTAATTGTGCAAATGGTTTTGTGTTTTATAGCTTTCTCAAGAATGAAAGTTTTGAAAGTAGAATCTTAAATTTAATGAATCCATACTGGGATTTAAGTAGATTTCATTTTGACTAATGTTTTATTTCAATATATAAAGACCTGAATTTTGAGAATAAAATTCAGGTCTTTAATTTTGGAGTTTTAATTTTTTTCAGATTCTTCTTCTTCAGCTATCTTTTTAGTTTTATGCATAGTACCAAAATTATGATTAGGAGGAGCATAAATAGAGTATAGCTTTAAAGGTCTACTTCCGGTATTTATAATGTTGTGCCATGTATTTGCCGGAATTATTGCAGCGTAATTATTATTTACCTTTAGAGTACAATTTAAGTTGGATTTACTTTTTCCAAGAGTAATTAGTGCAAATCCTTCTTCAACTCTTATAAATTGATCGACATTTTTATGCATTTCAATTCCAATATCTCCTCCAATGGGTATGCTCATAAGAGTGATTTGCATGTGTTTTCCGGTCCATAATGTGGATCTATAATTTTTATTTTCCTTTGCAAGCTTGTTAATATTTATAATTAATGCTTCTGGACCGTAGTCTTTTATTTCAGGAGTATGTTTAGTATAAACATCCTTATCCATTTGATTCTCCTACAAAATATTTTCAAATTTAGTATATGAGTATTTACTTAAGGTGGTTATAAGGTTTTGAGCACAAAATTTTATAAAATGCAATTTCTTAATGGTAATTTTTGTGAGATAATGTTTCGATATATAATTGTCTTTTGTTAAATTTGAAAAATAGTAAATTTTATGGTAGAATGAGTGATTCGAAGATTGAGATTTTAGGTTAAGGCACTGTATATTTTTTTAGATTGATTTTGGAAAATTTATAATTTGTTGTAGGGATGGATTTAAATTTATTTTATCAAGTTTTTATTATGAAATTTTAGAATTATACGAATATACCATATAGGGTTTTTTGTATTGGATTTATGGAGATATTTTATAAGAAGGGTGAGAAATTGTAATGAGTAAGGGGCGTAAAGATGTTAAGTCGAAAAATGATAAAATGTATAAGGGTGGATTTTTCATTGGGCTTATAATTTTAATGATTTCCATTTTTATAAAGGTATATTTTAATATGAGGTTTTCGTCTTATTTACCTGAGTTCATAAGTATTATTTCGATGGTTGGGTATTTGACGTTTAAAATTATACTTTCAGGAGAACATGAAGATACTTCAAAAGCCAGAAGAAAAGCTTCAATATTGTTTGCTCTTATAATAGACGTGTTTATAACTGCGATAATAAGCGTAAGGAATTATTATTTATACAGAGATAAATATTTGGGGATATTTGATGTGAATTTTGTTTATTCCATATTAGGTGTTTTTCTGATGTTTGTTTTAATTACGATAATTTTGTTTTGGGTGTTTAATCATATTGCTAAGAGGGCTCAAAATAAGAATAAAGAAGTATAGAATTTAGTTTTTTGTTTAATGAAAAGGGTTTATTTAGTAGTGGAGGAAAGAGTGAATAAAATTGTATTTTTTAGTATTCCTGCTCATGGACATATCAATCCAACGCTAGAAGTTGTGAAGGAATTAGTTTCTAGAGGAAATGAAGTTTATTATTATGCTTATAACAATTTTAAGGAAAAGATAGAAGCTACGGGTGCTAAATTTATAGCCTTTGATGGGTATGATGACAAATTTAAAATTACTCAGAAGGAGTTAGTAGCTGGAAGTAATGATTTGGATTATTTTATAGACCTTATGGTTAATAAAACTCTAGATATAGACGAGATTATTTTTAGGGAGATTGAGAAAATAAAACCAGATTGTATAGTTTCTGATAATTTAACGATTTGGGGAAAGATGATTGCTTTAAAGTTAGATATCCCATTGGTTTGTTCAAATGCAAGCTTTGTGTTCAATGAGCATTCTGCTAGAATCTTAAGATATAGTATCAAAGATTTAATTTCCGTTATTGCATCAATACCTAAGGCTAATAAAAATATAAAAAAGCTAAGAGATAGAGGGTATCCAATCAAAAGTGTTTTGGACGTTATGAAAAATCACAAAAATATACACACTATAGTTTACACATCTTCAGAGTTTCAACCATTCTCGCATACTTTTTCAGATAAGTATGTGTTTGTTGGGCCTTCAATCCTTCCAGCTAAATCGAGTATTGAAAAAACTAGAGACAAGCTCATTTATATTTCAATGGGAACAGTTAACAACGACTTGAGTCTATTTTATAAAAATTGTATAGAGGCTTTTAAGGATAGTGAGTATCAAGTTATTATATCAGTTGGTAATAGTGTTGAATTAGACGAGTTCAAAGTCAATAGTGAAAATATTTCTATCTTCAATAAGGTAGATCAAATTGCTGTTCTTAAAAAAGCTGATGTGTTTATATCCCATGGAGGTATGAATAGTGTTAGTGAGAGTCTTTATAATAAAGTTCCTTTAGTTATGTTTCCTCAAATTATAGAGCAAAGAGGAGTAGCTGAGAGGGTTAAACAATTGGGAGCTGGAAGAATACTTTATGGAATTACACCTAGGCATATTAGAAGTGCTGTAAATAAAGTTATCAACAATGTTAAATACTACAAGAAAGCAGAGATCATATCGGAAGGATTTAAGAGGTGTACAGGAGCAAAAGGGGCTGCAAATAAAATTTTGGAAATGTGTGGTTAGGGTTTGTTATAGATTAAATATTTAAAAAGCGTAAAGGGTTTTATTCCTTTACGTTTTTCCGTTTTTTAAAAAGGATGAAATTGCATATTTTGAAATTTACAAAATCGATATCGGAAGAACCGAAGTATATTTTTTATCGTTAAGGTAAAAATCTTTTATCTTAACATTTACACCAAAGGCTTTTTCTAAATTGTTCTCTGAAATTACTTCACTTGCATAACCAAAAATACTTGAAGTGTCTCTATTTAAAATAAGAGCTTTATGCAAAATAGAAACTGCATGTTCAGGATAGTGAGTATTCACTATAGACGATATTCCTTCTTCTTCACAAAGGTTTTTAATCGTTTGGAGAACTATTAATTGATTTTTAAAATCTAAATTTGATTCTGGCTCATCTAAAATTAAAAGTTTAGGTTCTGAGGCTAGAGCTCGTACAATTAAAACCATTTGAAGTTCCCCACCACTGATTTTACTACAGAGCTTTCCGCTTAAGTATTTAATCCCAATGCGATTTATACAATTTTGTGCAATTTGTTTATCTTTTTTACCAGGTTATTCTAGTAATTTTAAATGACTATTTCTTCCGAGTAAGACCATTTCGTCTACGGTATATGAAAAGACCGAATGTTTTGCTTGTGGCACATATCCTATACTGCTCCAAAGTTCTCTGTGAGTCATTGTTTTGATATTTTTATTATCTATTAAAGTTTCTCCATTTTTCCATTTAAGCAAACCCAAAGTGCATTTAAGCAGAGTCGTTTTTCCAACACCGTTTGCACCTAGTATAGAAAGAATTTCGCTCTCATTTATGTTAAAGTTAATGTTATTTAATATTTTTTGACCGTTGCCATAATTAAAACAACCATTCTTCACTTAAAAATTCATTAGCCAATTTCTCCAGTCTTTCTGAGAAGAATTATAAAGAAAGGAGCTCCTATGACTGCTGTTAAAGTAGAAATTGGAATTTCCGCAGAAGTCGCACTCCTTGCAATTGTGTCTATTATTATCATAAAAATAGCACCAAAGCCTATGCTAGCAGGAATAACACTTTTATTATTGTTTCCGAAAATCATTCTCGAGATATTAACACTCCGGTCGCTAAGCTCGCTGAACATGCAGGTTGAGGCAGTATAAAAATGAGAAAATTTAAAATAAAAAAATAAAAACGGGAAACTAACGTCTTAAGGCTTATTATTTGCAGCTTAGGAGCGACGTAAAAAGTTTTCCGTTTTGTTTTTATAAATTTATTAATTAATTTACAAAACAGTAATCAAAATATACTTGATAATTTGCGGAAAAGTTGTATCTCGTAATCTTGTAATACATGAGTATAAGTTTGCAAGGTAAATGATATATTAGTATGACCTAATCGCTTAGATATGACCTTGTAATTAACATCCCTGTTTAGCAACAGAGTTGCGTGAGTGTGCCTTAAGTCGTGGAATCGTATATGTCTTATATTATTTTTTGAGCAAAATTGTGAAAAATGAGTGGACACGGTGTGTGGATGGGCAGGTAAATTGGCATTAGACGAGCTTGGGAACACATATTTAGATGTTCTTTTTTTATATCTTTTTTTGAGCAGATCTAGACTGTTATCTAACAATGCAACATCTCTAATACCTACAGATGTTTTGGGCGTCGAAAATCCAGTATATCCCTTAGATGATACGTAAGACTTATCTATTGTTATAGTCCGCCGGTCAAAATTAACACAATCCCAGGTCAATGCAACTACCTCACCTCGCCTAAGACCAGTCTCCAGAGTCAATAATACTATATCATAATATTTAAATTCTTTTAACACAGGTAGGTATCTTTTAATTTCCTCCTCTGACCATACGTTTCTCCTACCCCTAACCAATCTCGGCTTAGCGATATCACTAAATATATTGTAATTGAGCATTTTGCGTTTGCACGCAAAACTAAATACATATTTCATTATTTCAAAAATTTTACATTTATAGGCTGCTGAATACCTGGATATACCCACGTACAAAAAATTATATATATCATCTTGTGTGATTTTTCTGATATCCCTATTCACGCACTACATAGCATTAATAGCGATATCAATAACATGCTTGTAACCTATAATTGTAGTCTGTTTAAGTCCTCGATTATAGCAATCAGCTAAAAAAGCCCTACAGACAAGCTCAAAACTATTGTCACTATTATCACAAGATTTGCGATTATAAATATCAGCTGCTTCTATGCATGCTTTTTTTGTTTTAAATCCACATTTTCTCTTATATTTCTTCTTACCACTCTCATCTTTGCCTATATAGACACAATATTCCCAATTTTTATCAGATTTCTTTTTCACAACCATAATACACCTCACACAGTCCAAAAGTTTTTTTTTCGAAACATATATCTTATTTTAACGTTTCATTTACCATTTGTTAATATAATATTTAAAACTAAAACTGTGGAAAACTATGTTGATAACTGTGTGGATAAAAATTAATTAGACACTCTAGAATGTGCAGATTTAGACATTGAGTATCCAAATTTGGACACTCTAAACATATATAAATATAA
>NZ_JBRACL010000007.1:94889-179453 GCF_054906395.1 Anisomitus miae (SeqCode) | reverse complement strand
TTATATTTATATATGTTTAGAGTGTCCAAATTTGGATACTCAATGTCTAAATCTGCACATTCTAGAGTGTCTAATTAATTTTTATCCACACAGTTATCAACATAGTTTTCCACAGTTTTAGTTTTAAATATTATATTAACAAATGGTAACTAATATATTAAAATAATACATATATTTTCGAAAATATCTTCAAAATACTTTTAGGGGTGCTTTTATGGTTATAAAAAAGAAAGCTGATCAAAATTGGGAATACTGTATATATATCGGACAAGATGAAAATGGTAAGAAAAAATATAAGAGAAAATGTGGTTTTAAAACTAAAAAAGAATGTCTGGAAGAGGTAAGTAAAATTGAAGAGAAAAAATTTATAATTAAAAATAATACAAAAACATTTAAAAACGTATGCTACTTAGTTTTAGAAGATTGTGTTAAACGTGGAGTCAGGGAAAATACCTTAGTTACATATAGAACTCACGTTAAATTTTTAATTAAAAATTTTGAGCAAACAGACAAAGATATAAAAAAGATTAAACCTAATGATGTTTACAATTTTATAAATACAAAAACAAACCTATATAAAAACGCATATACTCGTAAAATTATACTTTTTTTTAAATATATTTTTTCTTATGCTAAGAAAATGAATTTAATCTCAAATAACATATTTGATGAAATACAACTCCCGAAAAAAATAAATGTAATTAGGAATATTTGGAGCGAGCAAGAAATCAATACCTATTTACCGATACTAAAACAATTTAAATATTACGATATTCTCTATCTAGTTCTAGAAACTGGTATGCGTAGAGGGGAAGTGTGTGCGTTAACATGGGATTGTATAGATTTTGTAAAAAATGTAATCAAAGTTGAGAAAGCCTATGTGGTAAATGGTTCTTTTTCTGGGATAACACCACCTAAGACAAACTCTTCTATGCGTCAAATCATTTTATTAGAAGAAAGTGTAAGAATTTTGAAAAGATTATACAAAAATAAACTATCTAAATACACCTTTCCGAATCCTAACGATTTGAGTAAACCAATAAACCCTCGCGTCCTATCGTCGAACTTTAATAGATTCCTGAAAAGATACAATATTAAACCTATACGATTCCATGACTTAAGACATATACACGCAACGTTACTACTAAACAAAAATATAAATTACAAAATCTTATCTAAGAGGTTAGGACATTCAAACATATCTTTTACCCTGCAAACATACACTCATGTAATACCTGATCACGAACTAAAATTGTTTAAAGATTTAGCTAAGATTTTTTAAAAAAGCAAAACGGAAAACTTTTACCAAACTCTATACACCCTATATTAACTAAGGATAAAGCGAAAGTTTTCCGTCTTAAATTTTAGTTTTCTAAAATTTAGTAAACTCATTATGTAATACATGATTTTTAATATCCTCATACTGCTTCGTGCCAACATCTATGGATAAAACTTGTACTTGGTCATATATAAGCTTAATGTTCTCTTTTTCATAATCTAAAATCCATTCTCTTACAATTAAAAATTGAGTTATGTATGTAAACAAAACTATAGTTGACATAGTGAAAAATATGATTATCGACATTTGCCAAAACGTGGATAGCTTTAGAAAAATTTTCCTCATGTTACCTAATTACATATCCAATACCACGTACTGTCTGTATGTAGTCATCGTTATTCAGTTTCGATCTTAAATGTCTTATATAAACATCAACAATATTGTTTTCTCCATCATAATCATATCCCCATATATTCTCTATCAAATAATCTCTTGTCAAAACTTTATTTCTATTTTTTACCAAATGCAATAATAGATCATACTCCTTAGCAGTTAAACTAATTTCTTTTTCTCCACATTCAACGGTCCTAGACTCTATATTGATAACCACATCTTTAAATTTTAACAAATTTGAATTCCTCTTGGTATTTGAGATCCTTCTAAAAATAGCTTCGATCCGTGCAAGAAGTTCTTCTATCGCAAAAGGTTTAACGATATAATCATCTGCTCCCATTTGGAATCCGGAAACTTTATCAACAACGCTATCCCTAGATGTAAGCATTATTATTGGAATAGTTCCAGTTTTTCTTACCCTCCTACAAATCTCTATACCATTCAAACTCGGCAACATTAAATCAAGAATTATCAAATCGAACTTTTGATTTAGAGCTTTGTTCAATCCTTCTTTTCCATCATGCGAAATATCAACGCTATATCCTTCATACATCAATTCCATTTTTATAAATGAAGCTATATTTTCTTCATCCTCAATAACGAGTATATTATACATATGATTCCTCCATTAAATCATCTCTTCTAAAATTGTATCATCATTTTTCCAATTAACAAAAAGGATTAGTGATAAAACACTAATCCTAAATCGTCTTACAACAATCTACTAATCATCATAATCAACATCATATATATATCCATCAGATGTTATCTCAAGTTCAATTTTATGTCCACCATATATTATTTTAGCTTCCCAATCATACCATCCATCATCCCAATCCTTTTTAAGTTTTGTGATTATACAATTAGGGAATCTCTCTTTAATAATATCTATAATCTGTTGCCTAGTCTTCTCAGTAGAAGATTGTGCAATAGCAGCTTGTGCAAATTCTCCCTTTCCTGAATTATTAATTACTGACGAAACTCCTCCAATAAATGAAAAAGCTAAAGCCCCACCCAAAGCAGCAACAATTAATTTTGATTTACTCTTTTTCACAATTCATATCCTCCTAATCAAAAATTTAATTTAAATTAATCCTCATAGTCTATATCCGTTATCCACCCATAGGCATTTATTTCAACCTCTACAAGCATATTACTCCTTGTCCTGACCATGTACTTGTACTCAAGCACACCATCATCCCAATCTTTATAATAGTACTCAACTATTCCTGGAACTGCGGATAAAACAATTTGCCTAAGCTCTTCTTCAGATTTATAACTAGAACTTTGGTTTTGTTGCATACTGTTTTCGTTTTGTTGAAGAACTGGATTTTGAATTTCTTGTTGCACCGGCTCATCATTTCCATCACCTGATCCCTCATTATTTGTGTTTGGGGTATCAACTGGTATTATAATGTAGTCATCGTAACTATAATTTTCAAGAGTCTTTACCTTTAGAATAGTGCCATTTTTAGTTTCAACGTGAACCTCATATAAAATTTCGTTTGAATCCTGAATCACAAAATCATAAATAAACAAACCTTTATATACACTTTGTCTATATGCCAATATGTTTCCTTTAACATTTGAAATTGCTATGTCTTTAGCTTGTTCAAACGTTATGTTGACATCAAAATATAGTTGATTTATAAATTTATTTCCTTGCTCATCGTAATCATAGTCTATATCATATACTTTCCCATTTGAAACATCCAATACTAGCTCCCGAGTTACACCATTAATATCAGTGATTTTAAATTCTATTATTTTCATACCGTTGTCATATCCATAACTAGAACTCAAAACGGTACCTCTAATAATTCCTTGTGCAATATCTTCAAGTTGGTGAAGTGGAATCTCATGATTACTATTTACAATATCAATTTTGTTGGATTCCATATTGATATTAGTAGAATCATCAACTCTGCCTTTTAAAATATTCGTAAATACCATACCAACAAACACTAAACCAATAAACACTAATAGTAAAACTGAAGAAAAAATATACAAAAATAATCGAGCTCCACTTATTTTCATAAATCCCATTCCTCCACAAAAGACGAACCACATTTTCCAAAACCCATAATGAATTATACAAAATGTAAACTAAGATTGTCTTAAATCAAAATTAATTATAGATAAAATTAACATTAAAATTTTTTAATCTATACACATTTACCAAATCGCATTTATGTAAATTCGTAAGTATACAAATCCCTAAATGTCACAACTTAATATTATTTTACACATAAAATTGAAAACTTAAAAGACCTTTTTGCCTTATCCATTTTATCATTTTGAAATATCTCAATTTCCCAAAATCCTATTTTAATAAAATCATAAATCCAAAAATGTTAGATGTCATACTTGATATAGAAAGTACAAAGCAATATAATTTAGATGATAAAATTTTAAGGAGATGGAACAAATGAAATTCAAACATCTTTTAACATCCATTGCATTACTCAGTATGAGCTTAGTAAGCTGTACAAATCCAAGTAAGGAAGTTACTTCTGATGTAACATCAATGGAAGATCTTATGGAATTTAAGATCTTAGCAACTACGGACGTACACAATTACTTGATGAACTATGACTATTACACAACAACCAAATCAGATAATTACGGTATGGTTAAAATAGCAACTTTAATTAACAATTTTAAGTCAGAAACACCGGATGTAAACGATTATATTTTAGTGGATAATGGCGATTTAATTCAAGGAAATCCTCTAGGAGATTATTTCAATAATGTGAAACCAATAGAGGCAGGTACAACTCACCCCATTTATGAAACCTTTGAAAAGCTTGGATATGATGTTTTGGGACTAGGGAATCATGAATTTAATTATGGATTAGATTATTTGCACCAAATCATTGAAGATACAAATATTCCTGTAATTAACTCAAACGTACTCAATGCAAAAACAAATGAAAATGAATTTACCCCATATGTAATACTAAACAAACAAGTTGTAAATTCAAAAGGCAATATAAGTGACATCAAAATTGGAGTACTCAATGTTGTTCCACCTCAAATTCTAAATTGGGACAAGATGTTCCTAGAAGGAAAAGTTATCGTTCAAGATATTAAAAAATCTGCTGAGACATATGCAAAAAAGCTCAAAGAAAGCGGAGCTGACATCGTTATTGCATTAGCTCATACAGGGTATGGCAATGATACATATGTTGAAGGTCAAGAAAATGCAGCAGCTGAACTTACAAAAATTAAGGATATCGATGTCGTAATTGCTGGACACTCACATGGAATATTCCCAGATAAAAATTTTGATCAATCACTTAGTGAGGTAGATTTAGAAAAAGGAACCATTAACGGCACACTAACTGTTCAGCCATCTAAGTATGGCGAAGTTTTAGGAGTTGTATCCCTTAAATTATCCAAAAGCGAAAATGGTAAATTCACAATAGTGGATGGTAAATCAGAGAACTTGAGTGCAGTAGGTATATCCAATGATATAGAAATAGAAACCTTACTAGATCCTTATCACAATCAAGTTATATCTTATGTAAACGAAGCAGTTGGACAAGTCACGGAACCGATAACGAGTTTTTACGCATTGGTAAGCGATAATTTTTCTACTCAAATTATTGCAGATGCTCAAACGGAATATACAAAAAATTTAATAGACTCAGACCTCGAGCTAGAGAAATATAAAGAACTACCAATTTTATCAGCAGCTGCACCATTTAAAGCAGGATTTTCAAAAGGTGATACAAACTCAGATGATTTTGTAGATATTTCAGCAGGCGATATTTCGATTAAAGATATTTCGAGTCTTTATAAATATTCAAACGTATTAACCATAATGAAAGTAAAAGGCTCAACTGTTAAAGAATGGTTGGAAATGTCATCAAATATGTTTAATCAAATCGAAGAAGGCAAAGAGGATCAAGCATTATTGAATTCGAGTTTTCCCTCATTCTTATTTGATACAATCAAGGGAGTGACTTACGAAATCGACGTCACGCAACCGATGCGATATGACGTTAATGGAAATCTCATTAATGAAAATTCAGAGAGAATTATAGACTTACAATATCAAGGTTTGCCAATCGATCCAGATCAAGAATTCTTAGTTGTGACAAACAATTATAAATCAAGTGGTGGTGGAAATTTCCCAATATTCTCAACAGGAAATGAGCTAGTTTATACATCTGTAGATGAGACAAGACAAATTATTGCAAATTACATTGCAAATAAGGGAATATTTACACCAACGATAGATAATAATTGGAGATTAAAGACTTTGCCCTCAGGAACAAAAGCAACATTCGTCTCTAATATCAAGGCTTTAGAATCCTTAGATAAATACCCATTTATTACAGCAGGAAAAGAAGTTAGCGAAAACCTAATAGAATTGATCTATGATTTAGGAATGGAAAAATAATTTTTGGCAAAGTATCAAATTTAAAAATCTAAAAAAACAATAAGCCTCAATCACGTGACATTTTTCTTCATATGGAAAATGAAATTTGGATGTCTCGTGAGAGGCTCTTTTACAGTAAACAAATTTCCTACTTACAGATTTACAAAGACTCAAATCACCACATCGACCTTGCCTTTAATGTAAATCTCATTTTTTGAAACTACAGAATCGAATGCAAGAACACCTACTCCCTCATCTTTACAGAAAGATAGTGCCTCCCCAAACTCTTTGTGCATCTCATAATTTGGCGTAAAATACTTTACGTCTTCCATTTGGACTATAAAAATAACATATGCCTCGTATCCTTCCCTCTTAGCACGTATTAATTCTTTTAGATGTTTAACTCCTCTCGACGTAGGAGCATCTGGAAACAAAACAACTCCATCTCGCTCTAAGGTAACACCCTTAACCTCAATAAAAGCTTTTTTGTTTTGGTATTCTATATAAAAATCAAATCTTGAATTCCCAAAAGTAACTTCACTTTTAAAATAATTTATATCCTTAAATAGACAACTACTATTTAAAAATTCTCCAAACATTTTATTAGGAATTTGGCTATCTATATTTATAAGTTTTCTTCCTTTATATACACTAATTAAATCAAACTTTGTTTTTCGTGAATTAGAATCGAACTCTTGGACAAGTACTTTAGAGTCATTTACTAAAATCTCTTTGCATCTTCCCGTATTTTTAACATGACAAGTTTCCAATTTATCATTTATATAAACGTTAGCTATGAACCTGTTCACACGCTCAACAAAAATTCCTTCTTTAACATTAGGATAATACATTTACAAATCTCCTTTAAAGCAATCTTTAATTTAAACGTAAAGACTTTTATATGCATTTCCAATATTGATAAGCTCGTCATGAGTCCCACTCTCAACGATTTTACCATTATCTATTAAGACTATCTCATCAGCATTCTTAATGGTAGAAAGTCTGTGTGCAACTATTATGTTTGTTCTACCTTTTGACAATTCCTCGAGAGATTGTTGTATCTCACGCTCGGTGATATTATCCAAAGCTGATGTAGCTTCGTCCAAAATTATAATTTTAGGATTCTTAAGAAATACTCTCGCAATTGATATTCTTTGTTTTTGACCTCCAGATAATTTCAAGCCTCTTTCACCAACAAAAGTGTCGTACCCATCCTTGAGTCCAATTATAAAGTCGTGTATACTAGCCCTCTTACAAGCATCTATTATTTCATCATTTGTAGCGTCTGGTTTCCCAATTACAACATTATCTCTTATAGTCCCCGTGAATAGAAAAACATCTTGAGAAACAATGCCTATATGCTTGCGAATAGAATCCAAAGTCACATCCCGTATACTCATACCATCAATTCTTATATCCCCTTGATTATAATCATAAAATCTAGGAATCAAATTACAGATTGTAGTTTTACCTCCACCTGATGGTCCAACTAAGGCTACTGTCTTACCTGCTTCAATAGATAAACTAAAATCTTTAAGAACATAATTATCAGATTCGTCATACTTAAAACTTACATTTTGAATTTCTATATTTCCATATACATTTTCTAACTTTTGGGAATTCGGAAATTGCTCTTCAGTTTTTGTATTTAGGAGTTCTTCAAATCTCTGGAATCCAGTCATTCCATTTTGGAATTGATCAGTAAAATTAATTAACTTCCTTATGGGTTGTATGAACATTTTTATATAGAGCACATATGCAACTAAATCACCAATACTTATATACCCCCTAAATATGAAGTAAGCCGAACATATAAGTACCCAAAGCTCCAATATATCTACTAGAAAATATGTACCTGAAAAAAACTCTCCCATCTTTTTGTAAGCTTCCTCTCTCGCCTGTTTAAATAAACGATTTACATTTTCAAATTTATCAAGTTCACTATTTTCATTAACAAAAGATTTTGTAACTCTAATTCCCGAAATTGAATTTTCTATAACCGCATTAACATCACCCGTCTTAATCCTAGTTTCCCTAAATGCTTTACTCATTTTCTTTCTTTTCATTACAGCAAAAATTATAATAAAAGGTATAAATGAAAAAATTATCAGAGTTAAATTTAGATTTATAACTGATAAAAGTGTAAATGATCCGATTAGCATAACAAACGAAACGAGCAAATCCTCAGGACCATGATGTGCAAGTTCAGCAATTTCCATTAAGTCATTCACTATTCTAGACATAATACTTCCCGTTTTATTATCGCTAAAATATTTATTAGGAAGTTTTTGAAGATGCATAAAAACCTTTTTTCTCATATCACCTTGCATTCTAACTCCAATAACATGTCCATAATATTGCATAAAGTAATTCAGTCCTGCTTTAAGTGAAAATATAATAAATAACACTATAGAAAACACTACAAGCATTCTCATATTTTTTGATGGTACAACATCATTTATTATGTTCCTTGTTATCATAGGATAAATAAGATCAATTACTGCAACCATGAAAGCAGCAAAAATATCCATTAAAAAAAGCTTCTTGTATGGACCATAATAACTTATAAATTTTTTAATCATACATAATTCTCCTATAAATTAAATAGAACCACGCAAAAGCGTAGTCCTATATTAAGATTACAATACGTCAATAATTTTAATAACTATTACATTACTTTCCTATAAAATCAGACACTTCATTCAACATGTCATACGTTGAGTTCACTCCGCCAGCTACAGTATACCAAATTTGTGAATCCAGATACAATATGTTATCATTCTTGTAAGCATCCGTTGATTTAATTAAATCATTATCCAACAAAGACTTAGCTGTCCCTTCGCCTCCTATAGCTATACCTCTATCTATAACAAATATATAATCGGGGTTTTTATCTACAACATACTCAAACGATATTTGTTGACCATGAGTACTCGATTCTATTTTATCATCAACAGGTTTAAAACCTAACTCATTATATATCAATCCATATCTCGATCCAACACTAAAGGTACTTAATGACCCCTCATTTACAAACAATGTTAATACATTAATATTATTTTCCGTAGCAAAAGAATTTATTTCCTTAACCTTTGAATCAATATCTGCTAACCTTTGAGTTAATGAATCCTTGCTACCAAATATAGTCACTAAGGTTTCCACATTTTTCTTGAAGTCATTTATATAATCCGATCCATCTAAACTAAGCAATATAGTAGGAGCTATTTCTTTAAACTTATCATACAAATCTGCTTGCCTACCACTTATTATTATTAATTCTGGTTTCAACGAATTTATTGTCTCGAAATCAGGATCCTTTAATCCTCCGAGGTCTGTATATTTGCTATCCTGATATTTCGAAAATCTTGATGGAAGACTTCCTTTTGGCAACCCAGCCACATCTATACCCATAACATCTAAAATATCTAAAGCACCATAGTCAAATGTAACTACATTCCTTGGGTTTTTTTTGACATTGACTTCGCCATTTTTATCAGTCACTTTGACCATGTCTGAAGAATTGCTCCCAGTACTAGTCTCTGTTTTACTCGAGGTGCAAGAAACGAAAAATACTGTAGCTAAAACTACTAGTGCTATCGATAAAGACCTTTTTAATATTTTTACACTCATTAAATATTTCCTCCTAATAATAAACGCTAATCTTCCTACCGTCTATATTTTTTATATCAAAATCCATCTCGTATATATCTTCCAATACCTTCTTATCTATTATCTCATCGACAATTCCACTTTTCTTAATTGACCCATCTTTAAAAACTACAATACGATCTGAATAACATGAAGCAAAATTTATATCATGCACAACAATAACTATTGTCTTTCCCAATTCATCACACAATCCCCTGAGTACCTTCATGATTTGAACAGAATTACTCATATCCAAATTATTAAGTGGCTCATCGAGAAATATATATTCCGTACCTTGAGCAATGACCATAGCTATAAAAGCTCGTTGCCTTTGTCCACCACTCAATTCGTCAATATATTTATCTTGAATATCTCGAAGTCTCATGTAATCTATAGCATTTTGTATATGCTTTTCATCTTCATCTCTTAGCCTGCCTTTACAATAAGGAAATCTTCCAAAACTCACAAGTTCCTTTATGGTTAATCTCAAATTTATATTGTTCGTTTGCTTAAGTATAGATATCTTTTTAGACAAATTGTTCTTATTATAACTTTCAATAAGCTTACCATCTAAATAAACCTCACCGGATTTCGTATCTATGAGCCTTGTCATTATTGACAATAACGTACTTTTACCAGCACCATTTGGACCAATGAAAGATGTTATTTTGCCCTTGTCTATACTCAAGGAAACATCATCAAGAACTTTCTTAGTACCATAAAACTTTGATATATTTCTCACTTCTAACATATCTTGCTCTCCCTCAATAGAAGGTACATAAAATACATCCCTCCTATTAAATTAATAATTACACTCACTGGAGTTTGAATCTTCAATACTCTCTCTAGAAGAAATTGTCCAAAAACTAGAGTAAATATACTAATCAAAATACATGTAAATATTAGATAAGAATGCTTGTAAGTCTTTGTGACTTGCTTTGTTAAGTTCACAACCAAAAGTCCAAGAAACGTAATAGGTCCAACTAAAGCTGTGGATATGGAAATAAGAACAGCGATCGCAACAAAAAACTTTTTCGTCAATTTGTCATAATCAACTCCCAAATTCACAGCATGATCTCTTCCCAAACTCATAACATCCAAATACTTAACATCCCTAAATATGTATACGAACACAATTAAAATCACCAATATTGAAATTGCTAGAATATCTGTATTGATATTATTAAAACTTGCAAACAATTTATTTTGTAATGTTAAATACTCATTGGGATCTATGACAATTTGCATAAATCTCGATAGGCTACTAAACAATGTCCCCATTATCATTCCTACCAAAATGACTAAGATCATATTGGACTTTCCCTTTTTAAAAATACTGCTATACAAAATCGTAGAAACCAAAACCATCGAAATCGCACAAAGCAAAAAGTTTAATCTGCTATTGGTTATGAGAAAATGCTCTGCCCCAAAAATGAAAACGATAATTGTCTGTATCAAAACATAAAACGAATCCAATCCCATTACGTTAGGTGTCAATATTCTGTTGTCAGTTATGGTTTGAAACAAAACCGTAGAAAACCCTATTAAAGATGCCGTAATAATTATGGCAATTAACTTAGGCAAACGTTGAGACAAGGCATACTCGAAATTCCCTTTTTTAATTCCAAAAAACAAAAACAACAAACACAAAACTACTATCAATACACAAAGCACTTTGATTATAAATAAATTTTTGTTATTACGTAGCACTGAAACTCCTCCTTATAACGATGTAAAGGAACACTATACTACCAATAACACCAACTGTAACTCCTATTGGTAACTCATATGGGTAAATTATAACTCGTCCAATAATATCACAGATGAGAACAAATAGAATTCCTGTAGCCCCAACATAAAATATCCCCTTATTTACATTGTCTCCCATATACATAGAGACTATGTTGGGAATTATAAGTCCTATAAAAGGTATACTGCCAACGGTCACGATAACAATCACCGTAACTAGTGACACAATAATCAAACCAATATTAAGTACCCTTTCATAATTGACCCCCAAGTTTCTCGAAAAGTCTTTCCCCATACCTACAACTGTAAACATGTTTGCATAGAAAACAGCGACAATTATAAGCGGTATACTCAAATACAAAAGCTCATAATTCCCTTTAAGCACCATAGAAAACTTACCTTGTACCCACGAATTGACGCTTTGTAGCAAATCAAACCTGTATCCAAGAAAAGTCGTTAAGGATCCTATTATGTTTCCAAACATTATTCCAATCAGAGGAACAAGTACTGCATTCTTTATCATTATATTTCTCAAAAATGTAATGAATAAAAACGTCCCACCCAAAGCAAAGGCAAACGATACCAACGTCTTTGTCATAATGGTAGCTGACGGAAAAAAAATAAGCGATACCATCATACCCAATTGAGCAGAATCTATAGTCGCACCAGTGGTTGGAGATACGAACTTATTTTGACTTATCTGTTGCATTATTAACCCACATATACTCATCCCCATCCCAGCAACCAAAATGCTAATTAGACGTGGGATTCTGCTCATAGTGAATATCTGTATACTCTGAAAGTCTCCCTGAAGTATGCTGCTCAATGTTATGCTCTTAGCTCCCAGAAACAATGAGATTATGGATAACAATACTATACTTAAAACCAACAATACCTTTTTCATTATACATTTCCTAGACCAAACTATATTTTGATAACACTTATCATTGAATTACTCATACAAAATACTACCATTAAGAAATTAATTTGTCTAGTATTTAGATAACAATTATCAAATTTTTAAATAGCAAAAATTAAAGTTAAGAATTATCATTATTCAATTTTCAATATTTTAATTTTACAAAATGGCATTTTGGTAAAATCGCAAAATCGCAAAAGGGTTAAGTCAATTTATGATTTTACGATATAGGCATTTTTATTTTTGATTAAATTTTAAATAATTAGGTGTGTTCAACCTTTACACAGTTGAAAAATCAAATTTACGATTATATACTATAAGTTGGTCATCATGGGACAACTCTTGTGTTTAATATGCTTAAATCATAAATACACTTTATTTCATTTGTTAAATTGAATATAGCTAAAAAGGAGAGGTTAAACATGGATAATATGGCGAAAGAAAAAGAACGTGATGAACTTCATCGTGCAATATGGGCAATTGCAGATGATCTTCGAGGAAGTGTAGATGGATGGGATTTTAAATCTTATGTGCTTGGAATGATGTTCTATCGATACATTTCTGAAAATCTAACAATTTTTTTTAATAAAGGGGAACATGAAACAGGCGATAAAAATTTTGATTATGCCGAAGCAACAGACGAAATAGGTAAAAGAGCTCGTAAAGATTCAATCAATTCAAAAGGATTTTTCATTTTGCCTTCTGAGCTTTTTTGCAATGTTAGAAAGAGAGCTTCGAAGGATGAAAATTTGAACACAACTTTGGAAGAGATCTTTAAGAACATTGTAAAATCCTCGACAGGAAGCGAAAGTGAAGCAAATTTCTCTGGATTGTTTGATGATATTGATCTTAATAGCAATAAGCTTGGACCTACCGTCGCTAAACGAAATTCAAATATCGTAAAATTAATGGAAGGTGTCGCAAATATGGGATTGATAAACGAGAGCGAAGATTCAATCGATACCTTTGGTGATGCTTACGAATACTTGATGGGAATGTACGCATCCAATGCTGGAAAAAGTGGTGGAGAGTTTTTTACTCCACAGGAAGTATCTGAACTCTTAACTAGGATTGTATTAGATGGTAAAACAGAAGTGAATAAGGTCTATGATCCAGCTTGTGGTTCGGGGTCTTTGCTTCTCAAGGCTGCTAAGATAATTGGAAAAGAAGGTGTAAGACAAGGCTTCTTTGGACAAGAGATTAATATAACTACATACAACCTTTGTCGTATAAATATGTTTTTGCACAATATTGGATTTGATAAATTTGATATTGCTAATGGGGATACCCTGACTCACCCAGAGCATTCATGTGATGAGCCATTTGAAGTAATCGTTTCTAATCCTCCCTACTCTATCAAATGGGCAGGTAATGATGACTCTACTTTAATGACAGATCCACGTTTTTCTCCCGCAGGAGTGCTTGCCCCAAAATCTAAAGCTGACCTTGCGTTTATTATGCATTCTCTTTCATGGCTTGCACCGAATGGAACAGCTGCTATAGTTTGTTTCCCTGGTATAATGTATCGAGGTGGGGCAGAGAAAAAAATTCGTCAGTATCTGATAGATAACAATTTCATTGACTGTGTGATTCAGCTACCGAGTAACTTATTTTACGGAACTTCCATTGCGACTTGCATTATGGTCTTAAAACGCAATAAGGAATTGAGTTCCACATTATTCATTGATGCATCAAAAGAATATGTAAAGGCTACAAATAACAATAAGCTCTCTAAAGAAAATATCTCTAGCATTATTGATAAATTTATTTCTCGTGAAGATGTTCCTCATTATGTTCGCTGTGTAACGAATGAAGAAATAGCAAACAATGATTATAATCTTTCTGTGAGTACATATGTTGAGCCGAAGGATACGAGAGAAGTTATAGATATTGTGAAATTAAATGCAGAGATTGAAAAGATTGTAGCGAGAGAACAAGTTCTTCGAGATGAGATTGAAAAAATTATAAAAGAGATTGAGGGAAATTGATGAGTAGACATTATGAGTTTTCAATTTCCAAAATGCCAAAATTGAAAAATAGAATTACACAAAATGGAATTGTCCATTTATCAAAAATTATTTTTGATTTTCAAGGAAAAGTTATTATGAAAAGGCTGTGAGTCATTATGAAATCATTAGAAACTCTTTTACATACTTTGTGTCCTGATGGAGTTATGTATTCATTGCTCGAAGAGGTAACTCACTATTCTAAAGAAAGAATCGATATATCAAAAGTAGATATAAACAATTATGTTAGTGTTGAAAATTTATTGCAAAACAAACAAGGAAAAACTACAGCAAGTTCTGTTCCATTCTCAGGTAAAGTAATAAAATTCAAAATCGGTGACATACTGATTGGAAATATCAGACCATACTTGCGAAAGATATGGCTTGCTGATTGTAATGGTGGTACAAATGGAGATGTTCTTGCTATCCAAATCAATGATAAATTGTCATTATTTCCTAAATTCTTATATTACATTTTATCTTCTGAAGACTTCTTTAATTATCATAATAATAATGCTAAAGGTGCAAAGATGCCACGTGGGGACAAGAGTACCGTAATGAAATATAACATCCCCCTTCCACCCCTTGAGGTGCAGGAGGAGATCATGAGGATATTGGACAAGTTCACAGAACTAACAACAGAACTAACAACAGAACTAACAACAGAACTAACAGCAAGGAAAAAACAATATGAGTTTTATAGAGATAGCCTTCTCAATTTTGACAAAATTGGGAACAGTAAATCTCATTCTCAAACCTTCGATAATAAAAATACCTCTAAACTTGATTACCTATTACATGCTTTGTGTCCTGATGGTGTGGAATTTATCGATCTCTCGGAACTATTTAATACAAGAAATGGCTATACTCCTTCTAAATCCAAAAAAGATTTTTGGGAAGATGGTACAGTACCATGGTTCAGAATGGAAGATATTCGTGAAAATGGTAGAATTCTTTCTGATTCCTTACAACATGTTTCCAAAGATGGAGTCAAGGGAAACTTGTTCCCCAAAAACTCTATTATTATTGCAACATCTGCAACAATTGGAGAACATGCCTTGATTACAGTAGAATCTCTTGCAAATCAGAGATTCACCTACTTGATGTTAAAGGAACAATACAGAGATAAATTTGATATAAAGTTCATTTACTACTATTGTTTTAAATTGGATGATTATTGTCTTTCCTGTCTTAATAAAGGTAATTTTGCATCAGTAGATATGATAAAATTTTCAAAATTCAAGTTCCCCCTTCCACCCCTTGAGGTGCAGGAGGAGATCGTAGGGATATTGGACAAGTTCGATTCACTTTGTAACGATTTAACTAGTGGTATACCTGCAGAGATTGAAGCCAGACAAAAGCAATACGAATACTATCGTGATAAATTACTGAATTTTAAAAAGGCAAATTGACAGATTATAAACAAGGAGGTTTCTCATGAATAATTTTAACATTTTACTTTCTTCAAAAAGAAATACGGTTGTAACTGAATACACTCCCCAAAGCAAAAGAAGTGATGCTTACCAAAGCGAGGCTAACTTAGAAGCTGCATTCATAAAAATGCTTCAAGAACAGGGTTATGAATATGTAAAAATTCATAATTCCTCTTCCCTCATTTCCAATTTACGAAAACAGTTAGAGCTACTCAACGATTGCAAATTTACAGACAAGGAATGGAACAATTTCTTCAAAACCAAAATCGCTAATGCCAATGAAGGTATTGTGGAAAAGACTAGAAAGATTCAAGAAGATTACATACAGAACTTAACTCGTGAAGATGGAAGCACTGTTAACATTTCATTGATTGATAAAAAGAATATACATAAAAATCGTTTGCAGGTCATTAACCAATATGAAGAAAACTCTGGGACATATAAGTCCCAATACGATGTTACGATTTTGGTAAACGGACTACCTCTAATTCATATTGAGCTTAAACGACGTGGAATTGCAATAAAGGAAGCCTTTAATCAAATTGAACGATATAAACGAGATAGCTTTTGGGCTGATTGTGGTTTGTACGAATACGTTCAAATCTTCGTAATATCCAATGGCACATGCACGAAATATTATTCCAACACAACTAGATCAAGTCACATTAATGAAAATTCAAATGCAAATAATAAGAAACGTAAGAAAACCTCTAATAGTTTTGAGTTTACCTCACATTGGGCAGACGAAAACAATAAAATCATTGGCGATCCTGTGGACTTCACGAAGACGTTTTTCGCAAGGCATACAATCTTAAATATCTTAACAAAATATTGCGTATTCACAACAGAAAATCTACTGCTCGTAATGAGACCTTATCAAATTGTAGCAACAGAAAAAATCTTAAATCAAATTGAGATATCCACTAATTACAAAAATACGGGAACTATAGACGCCGGTGGATACGTTTGGCATACCACAGGAAGTGGAAAGACATTAACATCTTTTAAAACAGCACAACTTGCAACGAGCTTGTCTTATATTGACAAAGTTCTATTTGTAGTAGATCGTAAAGACCTAGATAACCAAACGATAAAAGAATATGACCGTTTTGAAAAAAACTCTGTAAAGCATAATAGTAGTACTGCTGCTCTACAAAAGCAAATTGAAAATTCCAATTCAAAAATCATCGTAACAACAATTCAGAAATTAGATCTATTCATAAACAAAAATAAACGCCATCCAATTTACACTAAACATGTTGTTATAGTATTTGATGAATGTCACAGAAGCCAGTTTGGAAAAATGCATACCAATATCACAAAACACTTTAAGAACTATCACATATTAGGCTTTACAGGAACACTAATTTTCGCAATTAACTCAAGCAATAGTGAAAACAATCAAATGAGAACAACGGAACAATTGTTTGGTAAAAAGCTCCATACTTACACCATCATGGATGCTATAAACGATGGAAACGTTTTACCATTTCGAATTGACTACATCAACACAATCAAAAGTAAAAATGTAGATGGGGACAAGCAGGTCACAGCAATCGATACAGAAGAAGCATTAAGTTCACCAAAACGAATTTCAGAAGTTGTAAAATACATTTTAGAACATTTCGATCAAAAAACTATGCGTAACTCGTATTACGATTTAAAAGGTCAAAAAACAAATGGATTTAATTCTATGTTTGCTGTTAGCTCAATTAATAATTGTAAAAAATACTATCTCGAATTCAAAAAACAAATCATGGAAAAACAGAAAAATCTAGTTGTCGCTACCATTTTCTCCTTCAATCAAAATAAGGAAGATGAATCTAAAGGCATCTTAGGGGATGAAGAATTTGACGTGGAAGGTCCCGATCAAAACTCTCGAGATTTCCTAGATATGGCAATTAAAGATTATAACAAAATTTTCAAAACTAATTTCGATACTTCGGAAAATGGATTTTATGATTATTATAAAGACTTATCTGAAAAAATTAAAAAACGTGAAGTGGATTTAGTAATTGTCGTTAATATGTTTCTTACTGGATTCGATGCCACAACTCTTAATACACTTTGGGTTGACAAGAATTTGAAAATGCATGGTTTAATGCAAGCGTTTTCCAGAACTAATCGTATTTTAAATTCTGTGAAAACCTTTGGAAATATAGTTTGTTTTCGTGATCTTGAAAATGCAACTAACGATGCGATTGCATTGTTTGGAGATAAGGATGCAAGAAGCATAGTTCTTTTAAGATCCTATGAAGATTATTATTATGGCTACACTGATGATAATGGACATGAAAAAAGGGATACGAAGAACAAGTTTTTGAATTGTGCTCAACGTTTCCTCTCGGAAAACCAATCGTAGGAGAGCAAAATAAAAAAGATTTCACTACACTATTCGGAAACATATTACGTTCAAGAAATATTCTATCTTCCTTCGACCGCTTTAAGGAAAATGAAATTTTATCACCGATTCAATTCCAAGATTACACAGGGACATATAACGATATTTATGAAGAATTCAAATCAAAACCAGATGGGAAAGATAGCATTATGGAAGATGTCGTTTTTGAAATGGAGCTAGTTAAGCAAGTCGAAGTTAACATAGATTATATTCTTATTTTAGTTGCAAAGTATCACAATTCCAATTGTGAAAATAAAGAAATCTTAGTTTCAATTGACAAAGCTATTAAATCAAGTTTACAACTTAGATCAAAAAAGGAATTGATTGATAATTTCATTTCCACAATTAATACAAACTCAGACATAAATAAAGATTGGGGACAGTTCACTAAGAAACATTGTGATATTGATCTACAGACTTTGATCAATGAGGAAAATTTAAAACCGGAAGAAACAAGAAAATTTATCAAAAATGCTTTTCGTGATGGAATGATAAAAACGACAGGCACAGATATAGATAACATTATGCCCCCTATAAGTCGTTTTGGTGGAGATGGAATTCGTGATAAGAAGAAACACACAATTATCGAAAAGTTAAAATTGTTTTTTGAAAAATACTTTGATATAATCGATCGATCGGATGCTAATAATGGAAATATCTTTTTACGAAATGTGGAAGGAAGCGTTTCCTCATTTGATATATCTGAAAAAGAAATTATACAAAATGATACTAGTAAAACTTAAAAATCTAAATAAATGAATTGCATTATTCAATTTTGTCAATATCCAAAATCGGTATAACGTTTATTAATGGTGTATCATATGGATGAACACTTTTTATAGTTTTAACTACTAATGACAAATTATCTTTATCACATATGGTTTCAATTTTGTTTTCAAGAACCTCACATAATTTATCCTCGAGACCGAGATAAGGATTTGATCCCTTTAAAGGTCTAAAAACTCCTTTAACCTTTGTTACACAAATGCAATTATCGTAATTCCCAACTTTGCCTACTCCAATCCCATTAAGAGCTTCTCTTATTTTATCTGTAAAGTTATACGGGACATAAACTTCAACTTTAAATCTATCAAAATTCATATATACCTCCAAGCAACATGATACATTGTGATATATAGCGTACCACAAACGGCTCGCTTATGCTTTTAAATTTTATTTCTAAATTATTACTAATGGTTTACCTCTCTTCAAAAAATACGTTTTTATATATTTCCTCATCTCCATCAAACAACATTTACAAAATAGAAAAGGCAGATTATATTAAATAATCTGCCTCCAATTCCTAATATCATACCTACAAAAGTGCTTGTCAACTCACTTACTTAAATTAACGAACATTGCATAAATATCAAACTCCTCTGCTATACTAATAATTTCCCCATAAATAACTTTACCTTTTATTATTACACAATTCCGTCTAAATGATAAATCTCTCTAAATCTATGACCCATTCAACATGTTCATAAATCTCAAATTGTAAAACCCATTTTCATTTTAATCAAGTTAAATCTTTTGAACTTTTGGAGTAAAAAAATAATCCTGCACTTCGTTATTACTAATGTTTAGGATTTCTGTCGCTCTATTTATTTCATCTTGCTTAAAGGCAGTCTTGTTATTTAATCTTAACGATATTGTTTTATGAGATAATCCCATCAACAAAGCAAACCTATCTTGTGTCTTACACTTTTCGACTATTCTACCATTCAATTTTGAATAATCAAATTCCAAAAATAAAGACCTCCTCCAAAATAATTCATGAAGATAAGTTCAGGCATCTGAGCTTACCTAAGAGTATATCAAACAGACTGTAATAATTTCAACACTTTGAATGTATTTTCATGAAAAAATTAATTCCATTGAAGTTTTCAGTACTTTCAATTAAAATATTTATAACTAGGGTGGTGGTAAAAATTAAAATCTCAAATACCAAGGAACGATTGAAACAAATTATGAACACAAGATCTATAAAACAAGTAGATATTTTGAACTTAACTAGACCTTTATGTGAAACATACAATATAAAACTTAATAAATCAGATTTGAGCCAATATTTATCTGGTAAAGTTGAACCTAATCAACATAAGCTCTATATCTTAAGTGAAGCTCTGGACGTGAGCGTTGTGTGGCTTATGGGATACGATGTTCCCATGGAGAAATTAAATATTAACGATGAACATGTTGCCGATTCCATCATTGAGCATAAATATGGAAAGGATTTTTTGGAAATCGCTAAACTGTATACTAAACTTGATAATATTGACAAGAAACAAATTAAAGATAGACTGCAGTGTATTTTGAAACTTAAAAAGTACAATACAAATTCTAGTTTTAAAAAAACATAGGAAGACAATTCTTCCTATACAAATACAAAAAATATAAATAATATTAAATTTTTTGCCGTATTCCTTTCGAGCTTTGACATAATTGCTCCTGTCCTTAACTCAATTTGCCTTTTTCTTAAACTGGATATTATTAAATTTAAAATTATCCTACTTCAAAATTTCATTTTTCTATTTAGCTATACTCCCCCATATCGTTCAACATTTTTTTTCTAGAATGTCTGACCTAAAATCTCATGTATCCAACATCCTCAACACATTTTACTAAGTGCAACAATAGGATTCTTTTCATTAACATTCCAAAAACCAAAAAGAGCTTTAAAAGAATAAAGCCCTAACTTAAATTTCTATCTAAAACCAACCGTGTTCAAAAAATATCTATCAAAATAACTCAGAGGCTCCGCATAAATTTTCCCACCTAAGATATTATTTTTTTCGGAATACAATTGTAAAGATTTATATGTAATTAAGGATTCAAGCTCTCCTATGTAATCAGGCATGGTAATAGTGCCGATCAAAAAAGGTTTATCCTTATCATTATAAATTATAGAAAATCCCAATGTACCATCGTATTTTTCAAAATTATTATTGACAAATTCATAATTCACAATCTTTCTTTTTTGCTTCACTGTCATGGAATCTATTTTATCACAAATAGATTTGATCTCAGTCAATATATGACTCTTTCTATGAAAAACATACTCACTCGTAAATGCATAAGAGTTATCTTCCATATTTTTTATTTCGTCGTATAGAAATTCCATTTTTGATTTTAGCGAAGTATAAAAATCATTAAAATTATTTTCAAATGCCTTATTTGTAAAACCTCTACACCTCGTCTCAACCATATCACAATTTGAAAAATAATCTGGGACCAACTCATCATAGTTAAAAAACTTATCTTCCAAATTCAACGTCAGTATATCGTTTTTCTCAACAGATACTTGATTTTTATTGACCCTGTCATTATAATTGACGGTGTTGACATTATTTAAGAGTATTGCTACAGTCAAAAATATATTTGCAAAAAGCAACTCACAGCCCTCCCACAATCTATTACCTTTGTATTCTTCCCATTTATGTCTCAAAAATTCGTTTTAAAAATATGTGAAGGAGTAACTCTTAAATGCCAAATGAGCTTTTGTGGTTTGTATTATTGTTCTTAAATTTTTTTACAGTATGTTCGGTATATAGATTCTTAGGAAAAACCGGATTGCTTGCCTACACCGTTATGGCAACCATTTTAACAAATATACAAGTAGTGGTCACGCTGGATCTATTTTCAATGACAGTAACTTTAGGTAACATAACATATGCATGCAACTTTCTAGTCACGGATGTTTTGTCCGAGTATCATTCAAAGGAAGATGCTAGGACAGCAGTTGTAGTTGGATTTATATCAATGGTAGCCACAACCGTTATAATGTTTATCATTACGCTGATGACTCCAAACGAAACAGGAATTGAAAGTTTTGAAAGCATAAAAAATATATTTTCAATTCAGCCTAGAATAGTAATTGCCAGTATGCTATCGTATCTAATTTCACAAAATATAGATATATCTTTATTCAAGTTTTTCAAAACCAAACTCCCATCTAGGAGATTTCTTTGGCTACGAAATACAGGAAGCACACTTATAAGCCAAGCTATAGATAACATAACTTTCAATTCTCTAGCTTTTGCATTTATATTTCCTGCAAGTACAATAATCACTATAATAATTTCAACATACGTCTTGAAGACAATAATCTCTGTGTTGGACACGCCTTTCGTTTATCTCGTTGGTAAGATTAAGCCAAAGAATACTTAAAAAAATAGAGGAACGAATTTAATTCATTCCTCTAAGCCAAAATCCTATTGTCTTTTTTCCTAATCGTAATTTTAATCTCGTCCAAATGCTCAAGTAAGGTAACCAAATATTTCCTATTTGAATTTAGAATTTCCTTCGCATCCCTTAAAGATATTTCTCCATTCTGTTTTAAAAAATCCACTATAAGATTTCTCGCATTAGAAAAATCCTCTTTTAACAAATACATCTCAGGACTTACTTTATATAGAATTTCTGTTTCCTCTAAATACCTGTGAACGTTGTAGAAATCCTTAGAATTGAATTTGGTTTCCAAATCAGTAAGCTTAGGTGGAATAAATCCTCTTGTTTTGTATTCACTAACAATTTGATTTATCATAATTTGTATGTCTGGTGAAATCTCTACTTTAAAATCAAAAAGCGATACATACTTCGAATTCAATTTAATTAGGTTTTGGCATTCAAAATATTCTAAGACCCTATCATATACCTTAGGCTTTACATTATTCGAAAATATCTTATTTCTAAGTTCTTCTTTTAAAAATCCAATTTTAAGTTTATTTCTTTTATGGTATTGAGAAAGGATTGATTTCATATTGGCAAAGACGCTATGTAAATTTTCATTATGCACAAAATACTCTTTAGAATCATCACTGAAAACAACCAGAATTCCTTTCTCAACCATTTCATTAACACACTCTTCAAAACATTCTACATCTATAGAATATTTTTTACATATGTAATCATCGCTCAAGAAAGTATCTTCATCATTCTTAATCACAGCTTCTATGTAATCTATTCCAACATGTTTTTCTACAGCTTTCAGTTTCTCAAGATATTCATTTTTACATCCTTTTACTCTCGTAGCTATTGGATTTATAACATACCCTCCGCCCAATGTAACCATTGGAGAATAATTTCTTATAACATATCTATCATCCTTTAAAACAGATACCGGTCTCTCCAAATGAAATTGGACATAAGCCTCTGAACCACTTTCTACCTCAAGCTTATCCAAAATATGAATTCTTCCAATCACCTCATCCGTTCCACAAAAAAACCTCACACGTTGACGATTTAGGATATTTTTACTAAGATTATCTAAAGAAAGTAATTTACAATCTATCATATAGCTAGAATTTAATGAGTCCCTCTGCGAAATTACAAATCCTCTCTTAATATCATCTCTTTTTACTCCAGACAAATTAAGAGCACACCTTTGTCCACAAAATGCCTCATCACAATTCTTTTCATGTACTTGTATATTTCTAACTTTACATTGAATGTTTTTTGGATATATCGTTAAAGTATCGTTTATAGAAACTTTTCCGGAAATAATGGTACCGGTAACCACCGTTCCAAATCCACTTATACTAAAGCACCTATCTACTGGAAGTCTAAAAGGTCCCTTATGGCTTTTCTCAAAATCGTCATTGAGTACATTATCAATCTCCTCTATTAACTCCTCATACCCAAACCCCGTTCTTGCTGAAAAACCTATGATGTTTGAGTTTTGTAAAAACGTCCCATCTAAAATAGATTTTACTTCTTCCTTGAC
Organism: Anisomitus miae (SeqCode); assembly: GCF_054906395.1. Taxonomy (NCBI): domain Bacteria; kingdom Bacillati; phylum Bacillota; class Clostridia; order Eubacteriales; family Clostridiaceae; genus Anisomitus (SeqCode); species Anisomitus miae (SeqCode). The sequence continues at coordinate 155,513 of NZ_JBRACL010000007.1, read as the reverse complement.
CAATTCGTATAATTCATCATCTACAAGATCCCTCTTAGTTAAAACGACTATTCCCTTTCTTATATCCAACATTCTTAAAATATCCAAATGTTCTATAGTTTGTGGCTTTACACCCTCGTCACACGCTATAACAATTAGTACCACATCAATTCCAGTTGCACCGGCAAGCATATTTTTAATAAATTTTTCATGTCCTGGTACGTCTACTATTCCCACTCTTTTACCTGATGGTAGATCAAAAAATGCAAATCCTAAATCTATGGATATCCCACGCTTCTTTTCCTCAATCAAAGAATCCGTATCCATACCTGTTAATATTTTTATAAGCGATGTCTTACCATGATCAACGTGACCTGCTGTTCCTATTACGACATTTTTCAAAACCTAACAACCCCTCATAGACTAATCAAGGAATCAAGAATGCTGCTAAACTCATCTTCCTCTATTGTTCTAACATCTAACTTAATAGAATTTTTCTCTAACCTCACTATGATTGGAGTACTAGCATTTCTCAACCTTTTCTCTAATTCATGAGGCGAAAGTTTGCTATGCTCCAAACTCAAAACATATGTATCGAGCTTCTCTCTAGGCATAGCACCACCACCTATAATAGAAACTCCTCCCTCGATTAATACGGTAAAGTTCTCTAAACCATTTAACATATCAAATAATCTTTGTGCTTTTATCTTTAAATCCTCCATTGTGTAAGCTATCATTCTAAGTGTGGGAATGTTTTTAACTGCATACTGGCTATCCAAATAACATCTAAATGTAGACTCAAGAGCTGCAAGAGTAAATTTATCAACTCTTAATGCCCTAAGCAAATGATTCTTCTTAATTTTTTGAATAAGCTCCGATTTGCCTACCACTATTCCCGCTTGAGGTCCACCCAAAATCTTATCGCCACTAAAAGTAACAATGTCTGCTCCATTCTTTAAAGATTTATAAACGGAATTGTCATCGAAACAAATGCCATACTTTGATAAATTTACTATCGTACCACTACCCATATCCTCAATAATCATTTTGTTATACTTCTGCTTAAGGATATTTAATTCTCTGATGCTCACATTTCCTACGAAGCCATCAATATAATAATTCGAAGTATGCACCTTAAGAAATGCACTTGTATTTTCACTTATCTCATTTTCATAATCGTACAAATGAGTCTTATTGGTACATCCTACCTCCTTCAAGACAGCCCCACCAAACTTTATCACTTCTGGTATTCTGAACGATCCTCCAATTTCAACTAACTCTCCTCGTGAAACTATAACTTCAGTCCCCCTACACAAAGTGTCCAAAACGAGCATTACAGCTGCAGCATTATTATTAACCACAAGTGCAGATTCACAATTTAATATTTCACAAATAAGATTTTCTATATGAACATATCTACTACCTCTAACGCCATGATTTAGATCATACTCGAGATTAGAATAATTTTCTGCCACCTCAACCATATGTTCAATAGCATCTTTACAAATTTTGCTTCTTCCCAAATTCGTATGTATGATAACACCCGTTGCATTTATAACTTTCCTCATGTTCTTTTTAGCTCTAAGTGCAATCTCAACATTGAAAATATCATAAATCGATTCAATATGTACTTCATTAATTTTTCCTGACTTTATCTTTTGCCTAATATCTTCCAATATTTCCCTAAGTATTTTTAAAATAAATTCTCTTGGATATATATCAAGAGACTCTTTCACATTTTTCAAATTAAGCAATTCATCGATTTTAGGAATCTTCCTATACAAATGTTCCAAAAACAAACCATTCCTTTATTTAACACATAAATACCTATCAGTTAACTCTCTAACTTCACCGATGACTTTATGAAATACACCATTTGCATTTAAATTATTTACAAACTCATCTATGTAATTTTCAGAAATCGAAAACAATAATCCTCCAGAAGTCTGAGGTTCAAATAATATATCTTCCAACCACTCATCACATTTACAGAAAACTTTTCCACTTAAATACCGTTTGTTCGAATAAGTTCCTCCAGGCACAAATCCATCTCTTACATATTTTACAGCTCCTTCAATGACAGGTATATCATTTTTATAAAAGTATAACGATACATTAGATCCAAATGCCATTTCATATCCATGTCCCATTAGTGAAAACCCAGTTATGTCAGTGCACGCATTCACCTCTATTGACTTTGAAGATTCGTATGCATACTTATTTAGAGTCGTCATATATCTAACAGCCTCATTGTAAGATTCATCTGAACATACATCTGCTTTTATTGCATTTATAATCGAACCCACTCCTAATTTCTTTGTAAGAATAAGTCTATCTCCAACCTTAGCACCATGATTTTTATACACAAGCTTCGGATGAACTTTACCAATTACAGAAAGTCCAAATTTAGGATCACTATCATGTATAGAATGCCCTCCAGTAACTATAGCACCAGCTTCCTCAACCTTACTCGCACTCCCATTTAATATCTTAGATAGAACATTTACGGACATGGCTTTGGGAAATCCGACTATATTCAAGCACAAAATAGGTTCACCACCCATTGCGTATACATCACTTAGAGAATTGGTTGCAGAAATTTGTCCGAAAACATAAGGGTCATCAACGATTGGGGTAAAAAAATCCAAAGTTGATATAATAGCCAAATCATCTGTGAATTTATAAACGGCCGCATCATCATTATTTTCAAATCCAACTATCAAATTTTTATTTTTCAATATCGGTAATGACTCTAAAATATTTGAAAGAACACCCGGTTCTATTTTAGCACCTCAGCCTGCAGTTTGACTGAATTGCGTCAATCTATAATTATCCCCCACTCTAACATCCTCCCTTCTCTTCATTTTTTACAATTAAGTATATCACCTTAAATAAAATATTTAAACCTTTATTCTATCTTTGAATTTTTCAAAAGTTTTATTTCCAATTCTCGAAACATTCTTTACATCATCAATGATTTTAAACGGACCATTTTCTTCTCTGTACTGTATTATAGAATCTGCTAAGCCATCACCTATACCGCTTAAAGTTTTAAGCTCATCTTTAGATGCGGTATTTATATTTATCATAAAATCCCTTCCATATGAATTATTATCAGTAGTTTCATAAACAACATCAACTATTTTAGATTCTAATATTTCTTGTTTGGAAAGTACAGTTATGCATTCTCCATTTTGTAATTCCCTTGCTTGGTTTATATTTGATATATCACCATCATTTGTTAAACCACCAGACATGACTATTAAATCTTTAACAATACTCCCCTTTTCTATTTCATAAACATCAGGATTTAAAACTTCACCTTTGATTTCCACAAATATATTTTCAGTTGGCATGTCCGGATAAACATCAGTATCACTAAACGTGTGCTCACTTCCTTTATGTATAGAATCACTAAGCGATAATATCTCTGTATTTGAAACCTTAGAAGATAAATTATAGATAACAAATACCGATAAAAATACAATCGATATTATTACTCCAACTATATATTTCATTAGATTTTCTTTACTAAACATTACAATATCCTCTAGAATCTTTTTTCTATATAATTCCACTTTTAATATTTATTAAACAAAAAATATTAAAACTTTTACATATTTATTAAATCAAAGAATTAATAATTTATACAAATCATGCAAATAATAAGAGCACTTATGAATATAACCTCGGAGGTTTTTAGTGAGGACTTTGTATAAATTTATAGCTTTGATTTTATTTTTTAATATATTTTTATTTAAGTTACCTACTAATGGAATTTCTGATTCTGATCTGATCATCAAGAGCAAATCAGCTATATTGATTACACCTCAAAACTCAAGTGTAATTTTTGAAAAGAATGCATACGAAAAATTTTTCCCTGCATCTACAACGAAAATCTTAACTGCTATAGTTGTACTAGAAACTCTAGAACTTGATGAGTTTGTTAAAGTATCGAGAAATGCTTCGGATATAAATGGAACAAAGGTTGGCTTATATGCAGGTGGGCTTTATAAAGTTGAAGATCTCTTATATGGACTTTTATTAAATTCAGGAAATGATTGTGCGATAGCCTTAGCTGAACATGTCTCAGGTACTGAACAGAATTTTTCAAATCTCATGAATAAAAAAGCACGTTCCATAGGTGCAAATCATTCAAACTTCATGAATGCAAGTGGACTTCATAATAATAATCACTACACATGTGCATATGATCTAAGTAAGATTTTATCTTATGCTATCAGAAACAAAAAGTTTGTAGAGATCTCTGCTTCGAAGTTCCGTAAAATTTTAGGTACAAATGGAGATTCGTTTAGCATCTATAACCAAAATCAATTATTATTAAAAGATGGAAAATATTATTATGAACATGCGTTACTTGGAAAGACTGGTTTCACAACGCCAGCTCAATACACATTTGCTGCGTCAGCAAGAAACAATAATGTTGATTTGATAGCAATAACATTAAATGCACAAAGTAAAGACGAATATCTTCAAGATACTATAAGATTATTTGAGTATGGCTTTAATAAAGTTAAGAAAGTCAGTATAACATCAAAACGATAAAGGCAAAATAATCTTAAATGGAAAAAGATTATTTTGCCTTTTGTCTTTTTATGTAAGTCATCATGTCATGAGGAATATCGCAATTGAAATTCAATACTTCCTTAGTATAAGGATGGACTATGGAAATCTTATGAGAGTGTAACAATTGCCTATCAATCTCTTCACTCTCAACTCCATATAGGTTGTCTCCAATTATATGATGACCAATATAAGCCATATGAACTCTTATCTGGTGAGTTCTACCAGTATCAATGTGAACATTTAACAAACTACTGTTTTCATATCTTTCAATTACCTTATATGTAGTTTTTGCATATTGTCCCTCGGTATCATGGACAATCCTTTTAATGGAATCATTAGTTGGTCTAAAAATATTTTTCTCTATGACTCCCTCCGATTTAGAAATACTCCCATCAACAACTGCAACATATTGTTTTTTAAATATGTTTCTTCTAATAAGATCCGACAGAAACATATGAGCATATTGATTTTTAGCAACAACCAATATCCCAGATGTATTCATATCAAGTCTATTTACAAATCTCACAATAGAATCTATCTTGTTGGTTTTAAAATAATACATAATACCATTTGCAAGAGAGACACCATGACTTTTGCTAGGATGAACAACTATATGTGGCGGTTTATCAATTACAAGTATGAAGTCGTCCTCATAAATGACTTTTATGTCCATGGGAATAGACTCTATATTTTGGGTTTCATTTTCTATAAATACCTTTATAGAAATCTTATCTCCCTTTTTTACATAATAACTTAACTTCACACTGGAACCATTCACTAAAATTCTTCTATCAATCGAAGCTCGTTTTATAAATCTCGAACTCAATCCCTTATCATATTTTAAATAATCTCTTATTTTCGTATCCTTAACGTCCTCTGTAATTTCATATTTTAAAAAACTCAAAATCCTCAAAAATTCCTTTCATTAATAATTCCTATTAATATTTGACAAAATAAAATTTCTTGCTTTCAAAGTATCCTCATGAATAAACTTTCTCTTGGATAACAACTCTTGAATAATGGAATCATAAGCACAGACCAATGCCTCATTCAAATTTAAATCTACCAAAGCTGCATCCCTAGATTTACAAACAACATTATAATCTCTACCAATTTCAATAAAATCAGCAAGAAAGACAATTTTATCGAGCATTGTCATACTCTCACTTCCGGTAACATGATTTTTTATAGCATTCAAAATCTCAATATCATCAACTTTAAATCTATCTCTAGCAATAGTCATGGATGCAATTCCATGATATATATGTACATTACTCACTTCATCACAATTCAAAACATGTCCTTCATCTGTCACAATCTTCAAGATTTCATATGACGATAATTCTTTTCCGATATCATGAAAATAACATGCAGTCTTTACCTTAAGAAGATTTTTATAGGAAAACTTATCAGCTAATATAACTCCCATATCTACAACTCTTAATGTATGATTGTACCTATACTCACTCAAATTTTCCTTTAAATAGCTTTTAATAATGTCAAAATCCATAAATCAATTACCCCACATACAATTTTTTAGATACTATGTATTCGTACAAAGGTTTAGGCACTAAATGTCCAATATCCTTGCCATTAAATATATTTTCACGAACCTCTGTGGATGAAATATGCATCACGTCACCAAGTAGTAAAAATATCTTACCTTTGTATGTCTTTTCATAACGTACTTTAATATCATTGATGATATATTTATGTGAATTATCCCTTAAATAAACAACAAGATTTGCACTTCTAAAAATCCTATTGATCTTCTGCCACTTATCGAAATTAATAAAACTATCTGAGCCTATAACAGAAAACAATTCATCACCTTTATAAATTCTATCCAAATACTCTAAACTTTGGTAAGTATATGAGATTCCATCTTTCTTAATTTCATAATCTTCAATTCCCATGAAGTCATAATCATTTATTGCAATCTTAATCATCTCAACACGAATTTTATCATTTAGAATACATTCAATATTTTTATGAGGTGGTATTTTATTAGGCATAAACAAAACTTTATCTAAAGATAAATACTTATAAACATTCGAAGCAATATTAATATGACCATTATGAATTGGATTAAACGTTCCACCAAAAATTCCTAACTTCAAATTAAACACCTTCGATCAAAACATTTTAGATATATTTATCCCATAAATTCAAATTCAAATTCATTCAATTTGACTAAATCTCCATCATTGACTCCGAGTTTTTTCAGTTCATCAATGATCCCTTTATTCTTTAACACTTTGTGGAAATATCGAAGAGAAGTAAAATTATAAATATTCACAGCATTCAATAACCTATCTACAAAACTTCCCACAATTAAATAACTCTGATTACCATCTTCATCAACTTTTCGTTGAATTTCATATGTAAATCTCTTAGATTCGAATTCATACATATCATCTTCTTGAAAATTCAAAATGGTTTTAGGTGTATTATCAATAATCTCTTTAACTTTATTAAATAGCTCATAAACCCCTTGACCTGTCGCTGCAGAGATCTCAAAAGTATTTTCGTATCCAAGACATTTTATCTTAGACTTTATCTCTTTCAATCTCTCCCCATTTTCATTTGTAATTATGTCACTTTTGTTAAGCACAACAACTTGTGGACGATTACTTAAGTCTTCATTGTATTCTTTGATTTCACGATTAATCAAATTAAAATCGTTGATTACATCTCTTCCTTCACTTTCGGAAACATCCAACATATGTATAAGCAATCTCGTTCTTTCGATATGCTTAAGAAATTCTAATCCTAGACCAACTCCCTTAGAAGCTCCCTCAATAATTCCTGGTATATCTGCTACAACAAATCCTTTTATATTTTTGTAATCAACTACTCCTAAGTTCGGATATAAGGTAGTAAAATGATAATTTGCGATTTTAGGCTTAGCATTTGTAACCATTGAAATCAAAGTTGATTTCCCAACATTTGGGAATCCCATGAGCCCTACATCGGCAATTAGGCGAAGCTCTAAGACTATTTCCATTTCATCAAAAGGCATACCAGGTTCTGCAAAATCTGGAGTATGCCTAGTTGGAGTACAGAATTTACAATTTCCTTTTCCTCCTCTTCCCCCTTTCAATAATACGAATCTTTCATTTTTATTTGTCATATCTACAATAACTTTATTGGTATTTGCATGGCGTATTACAGTTCCTTCAGGTACTTTTATTACGATATCCTTTCCCCTTTTACCATAACATTTACTAGTTCCACCATTTTCTCCATTCTCGGCAATAAATCTTTTATTATATTTAAAATCAATTAACGTATTACTACCAGGATCAACTTCAATTAATACATCCCCTCCATCTCCTCCATCTCCTCCATCTGGACCACCTAACGGGACATATTTCTCTCTTCTAAACGAAATGCATCCATCTCCACCCTTTCCAGAACGAACATAAATTTTCGCTACATCCAAAAACATAATCTCACCTTCCTTTAAAATATACTTACGAAAAAAGGGTGATTAACGAAAATTAATCACCCCATGTCTAAAACCCTTCAAATTAAATAGTAACCTCAACAGGATAAACACTTGCTCTTTTCTTACCACTTCCGAACTTTTCAAACCTAACAATACCATCTACTGTTGCAAAAAGAGTATGATCTTTACCTAAACCAACATTATTCCCTGGATGAATTTTAGTTCCCCTTTGCCTCATTAATATATTACCAGCTAACACAAATTGACCATCTGACCTCTTAACACCAAGCCTTTTTGAATGACTTTCCCTACCATTTTTGGAACTACCAACACCTTTTTTAGACGCAAATAACTGTATATTAATCCTTTCCACTGTTACTCCTCCTTAATCTTCATATTAATGTACTGTCCATATTCCAAAATCAACTTATCCATAGTTATCTTAAACGTCTTAAACAGTACCTGTGCCTTACTCTTATTATCTTCATCATATCTTGAAATATCTAAATCAACACTAGAATTTTTTTCATCAACAAAAAAAACAAAGTCATCAGATATAACTTCTTTAAGACCAAGAATAAGACTCTGAGATAGGGTAGATACAGCAGCACAGACTATATCTCTACCCGATATATCATACATAGAATGACCAAATACTTTTAATTTAACAAAACTATCTCCTCTTGTAGTTAAAAGTATATTTATCAAACTTTAAACCTCTATTTTCTCAATTCTAACTTTAGTATACGGCTGTCTATGCCCATTCTTTCTCCTATAATCCTTCTTAGGTTTATATTTGAATACAATTATTTTTTTTCCTTTAACTTGAGCTACAACAGTAAATTTAACTTTAGCACCACTAATAAAAGGATTACCAAACTTCGCACCATATTCCTCGCTAAACACAGCCAAAACATTATTAAATTCATATGTATCATTAACAGATAAATCTAACTTTTCTATGTATATAACGTTACCTTCTTTGACTTTGTACTGTTTTCCACCAGTCTCTATAACAGCATACATAAATAAGAAACCTCCTCAATAAAATTAAGACTCGCCCATACAGGTGATAATAAATCTTAAAAGCTACCCATAACAGTGCGGTTACACTTGAATTTTAACACAAAGTATAAAAAATTACAAATATAAAAACTTATTTGTTGTAGATTCTATACTTTTGCATTATAATCATGTGGTACACTTACCATAAGAATTAGGAGATAACTTATGAAACTTCAAGTTGCACTACTTTCAATTTGGATAATGTTTATACTATTTATAGGAATTGTACTGAATTAAAAACAAACAGATTGGTCAAACTCATATTAATTATAAGTTTAACCAATCTATTTATTTTCATAATATTCGCCTATTTTAATGTTACCAAATTTTTTATAGCATTGTAAAATAGTGTAATGATTTGTGATATCTATTATTTCTAAATCTTCATCCAAAACACAAAATATGATAAATTTATTGAATTTAGACAATTTTATAATATCTAGTATATGAGTATCATGATGTACAGAAATTACTTTCGATTTTACATATCCCTTACTCAAAAGTGTACGCTTTGAATTATCAATCTTATTTATAACAAACATACTTATTAAAACTTTATACTCTCTATAAGTACTTATTAAAGTAAATATTATAACTACTAAATGCGTTATATTAAACAAAAAAGAACCTAAAAAAGAGTTCACAACTAATACAAGCATACTCAAAGATAAAATCAAACTTATAAATATACTAAAAAACATTGTAACATATCGTCGTTTTAAAATCCTAAATAATAAACTCCTCAGTATAAATGCCCCATCCAATGGAAAAATAGGTAACAAATTAAATCCTCCGATCACTAAATTAACAAGTATAAATTTATCAAAAGTATCAGTACTAATTAATAAACTTATTACAAAAAAAACTGCTCCAACCATTAAATTAGCTATACTTCCTATAGAATACATTATAATTTGACTATTTACAAAAATATTATCACTCAAGTCTATCCTAAATCCGAGAATAGATATCTTAAAGTTTTTAAAATTTATAGAATTTAGACTCAAAAACAACACATGAAATAATTCATGTGTGCAAATAGCAATAACAGAAAGAACCCCATAACTAAACTCTTTTATGAAAAATATTATATACAAAACAACTAAACTTAATTTTAAAATCCTCTGTGTATAACTCACAAATTCACCTATAAAATTAATTAATTATTTTATAGATATACTTTCAATTTATGTTTTTATAACAAAAACTTAAATATTAAAAATTATAGGATCCTTTCTCATATTTATGTTCAACACTAATGCCATTCCTATCATGTTACTAAGCATCGAACTTCCCCCATAACTCACAAACGGTAAATTGATTCCCGTAACTGGTAAGAGTCCTACTGTCATACCAATATTCTGAAACACAGAATACAACATGTAAAAAGCCATGCCTGCACAGAATAATTCTCCAAAGGTGTCCTTAGATGTTCTAGCAATTTTTATTATTCTAAAAATTACTAAAGAAAATACACATAACAAAACTAGAGCTCCTATAAAACCCCAATATTCCCCTATTATAGAAAATATAAAATCATTCTGAGGTTCAGGTACAAACTGTGATACGTAACTATTTTTACTATTTCCTAACAAAGTATCGTGCTTACCCCAAAGCCCTCCAGATCCAACCCCAATCTTAGACTGGACAACTTGAAGGCCATTCCCATAAGAATCTACAGAAGGGTCTATAAACGAAATTACCCTATTCTTCCAGTATGTAGGTAATAAATTCGTATCCCAAACTACTAACACTCCTAATACACAAAATATTATACCAAACATAAAAACTTTTATATTTAATCCTGCTATAAACAACACTCCAAGACTCATTATAAAGCAAACAATGGTCATTCCCATATCAGGTTGAATAACTATTGAAATTAGAGGTACAATTATATAACACAGTAATTTTATAATAACTCCTCTCTCATTTACCCTTTTATCATTGTCATCTATAACCTTAGCCAACATTAAAATTAAAGTAATCTTCATAAATTCAGATGGCTGAATAGAAAAAACACCTAATTGTATCCAACCACTAGCACCGTTTATCTCTTCGGTAAATATTTTCGTAAATATCAAAAGCATAATATTTGAATAATAAAATATAGAAATAAATGGCTTTATATCTGAATAATCTATAAATAAGATTACTACTAGTATTATAAAAGCTATACTTACAAAAAGTAACTGACGCTTGGCAAAATTAAAATTAGTAGCACTGGATACATTCAGAACCCCATATAGTGACAAAGCTACTATACTAATCAGCATAATGAAATCAATACGCTTTATATGCCTTATTTTCGAAAGAATATATTTCAATCAGATCACCTATTCAATCATCATAATTCTTACAAAAAGGAACCGTCACAACCAAAGCTGAATTCTTTTTATCAATACTGAACTCATCGGGTTTATGTAAATTTATAGAAACACTATTTATATCAATATTTATGTACTTAACTACAACCATCAAAATTTCATTTTTAATAATATCTAAAACATAAGGTGTTATACCATCTCTATCATTAATAATTATAAATTTCAATCTATTCTTTGCTATCTCTTTCGGTAAAGGCTTACTATGAAGAAATTTTAACATTTTGACGCACCTCCAACCTTTACTATCTCCTAAATATACTAACCAAGGACTTAAAAAAACTATTTTCCTCCTCTAAGCTCATAAAAGGTACTTCTTCGCCCATTATCCTCTTTGCAATATTAATATAAGCATTACCAGCCTTAGATTTATTAAACAAAACAGCAGGCTCTCCTTTATTTGTAGATATGGTTATATTTTTATCATCAGGCACAACTCCTAGTAACTTTATTGATAATGTCTCCATTATATCATCCACATCTAACATATCTCCCTTCTTGGTCATTGAGTAATTTAGTTTGTTAATTATAAGCTGATGCCTATCAAGTCCTTTTGCATCCAATTTACCTATTACCCTATCAGCATCCCTAACTGAAGTTATCTCTGGATTAACCACAACTATAGCTCTATCGGCCCCAATTACAGCATTTTCAAATCCTTGTTCTATCCCAGCGGGACAATCTATCAATACGTAATCAAAATCTTGTTTTAGTTCATTTATCAATTTTTGCATCTGCTTAGTAGTAATGTCGTTCTTATCTCTAGTCTGTGCAGTAGGAAGAAGATATAGATTATTAAATCTCTTATCTTTTATAATAGCTTGTTTAAGCTTACATTTACCTTCAATAACATCCAATAACGTATACACTATCCTATTTTCCAATCCCATTAAAACGTCCAAGTTCCTTAATCCTGTATCTCCATCAACAACTATTACACTTTTTTCAAAAGAAGCAAGCGCAGTCCCTATATTAGCTGTTGTAGTAGTTTTACCAACACCACCTTTTCCTGATGTTATAACTATTGACTCACTCATAGTATACCCCCTACAAATACTACCATTAAAATAATCATCATAAACTTAGTATAAATTAATTGGAAATTTTTACTAATATACATACTTATTTATACTATATGGTTCTACTTCAATGCAACCATTTTTTAATTTTGCGACTTCTGGATACTTCGGCTTGTTACCGTCTGGTGAAGTCGCTACAATGTCGTGAATCTGCAAAATTTCAGGACACAGCCTAAATGCTGCTATAACAGTCTCTTTATTCCCATTGAAACCAGCATGAACTCTGCCCTTCAGTTCTCCCAATACAATAACATTCCCAGTTGCCACAATCTCTGCACCACTATTTATATCACCTATTATAACTATATTCCCATTAAAAAAAACTTTCTGACCACTTCTCACTGTTTTATATACAAACTTAGTTTTACCTTCATCAATACCACTGAAATAAGAACTATTCTCTAAATAATAATTATTTTTATCCTCTAATATAAACTCTTTTACATTTATATCATTCTTAAAAAACTTCTTTATATCACTTAAAATATCATTATCTATTTTTGAAAAATCTATAATTAATTTAATAGAAGATTCTCTAAAAAATCTTAGGTTACCTTTCATTTTATCTATCAATTCTACAGCCAACTTATCATATGTATATCTATCATCATCGAATATTATCTCCAAGCCATCTTTTATACCTCTGATTTTAACTCCACCACTACTCATAAACTTCCTCCTAAAAATCAATCCATTAAGGCATAAGCATAATTAAACATTGGAATATAATCAGGATATTGTTGCTGCAATCTTTCTTTAAAATAAGCTTCGAATACTGCTCTGGCTACATACCCACCAAAATAACCATGTCCTCCATCATATAAAACTACACATACCGCTATCTCAGGATTTTCAACTGGGGCAAACCCAACAAAAACACCATACGCTGCCCTTCCAACTCTCTCCTGCATACCATCTTCTTTGAAAGTCGCAGTACCTGTTTTACCACCAGTCTCTATGGGAAAGTAGTTACCTTGTGTAAATACACTCGCTGTACTACCACTCCTATTAACTCTTCTCATCCCCTCTATTACAGTATTTACATTTTCCTGATTTAAATAAATTCTATCTAGTATCTCTGGTTCATAACTTTTAACAACATTATTATCAATATCAACTATTTTATTAACTAAATTTAATTTATATCTAATACCCCCATTAACTAAAGTCGATATGTAATTAACTAACTGTACAGGAGTAAACAAACTTGTTCCTTGACCTATAGCAGCATTAATGACATTACCGGGAGTGTAAATCTCAGTTCTTAGAGAATACAAAGTATATTCAGATACAGCACTTGCCATATTTTCTACATCGATTTCTTCATATGCAATACCGAATTCATCTCTGTAATAATTTACTAACTCGTAGAACAATTCCTTGAGGTTAGTATTAAGGTAACTTAATTTGTCATTCAAAACATCTTGTTTAATATCTAATGGCAACTCCTCACCTAATATTTTCTTTACCAGGTCTTTGATATCCTTCTTTAATTTTGATAATTTTTCCGTATCACCATTGTTTTTAGATATATCTATCGATTTAAATTTATATTTCCCAAATTCCCCATTATTTAAAATGTCGACAATATTATAAGAAGATAGAGCTACTATATTACTTCTCATACTTTGGGAATTAAATACTTGACCCGTAGTTTCATTTAATTCAATCCCTGTAGTAGATACATATTTGGTACTATTAGGCTCTCTTCCAAGTCCAAATTTCCATGCCCAATTAGCTAATATATCTAATCCTTCTATATTAGATGATTCTTTTATGTACATCCTATTTGATATTTCATAAAAAAAATAATTATTCGAATTCTTTAAAGCATCCCTTATATCAATCTTACCAAGACTATAATTAATAAAGTTTTTCCATTTATTTCCATAAGCCTCAAATACAACCTTATCTTCAATCAATTCATCTATTCCAACAACACCCTCTTCAAGAGCAGCAATTGCAGTAAGTGGCTTAAAAGTTGAACCCGGAGGAATAAGACCCTGAGTAACATAATTAAAAAACACCTTAGGGTAAATATCATTAGGATCTTCTCTTAAACTGTATACATCACTTTTATCTGAAAGCGGAAATAACTCATCAATACTTATGTCTAATCCTCGACTTTCTATATAATCTTCTCCAAAGTCATATAAATTTGTAGCAAAATACTTTTCTCTTATTTCATTCGTCATTCTATCTTCAGATACAAAAACATTTGGATCATAATTAGGTAGAGATACTAAAGATAACACATTACCACTATTAACATCAACAACAACTGCTGCCCCCCTTGTAGCATTACTAGTATCTAATCCAGTACCATGACCATCGCCTGTTTTTTGTAATCCATTCATCACGTCAGATAATGCTAATTCGGTCACTTTTTGCAAATTTTTATCTATTGTTAAATACACATTATCCCCAGCCCTAGCTTCTAAACTAAATATATCTTGCTGTTTTACACCACTATTATCTACCTTTATTACATTACTCCCGTGACTACCACGCAAGTTTGATTCAAACATTGCCTCTATTCCAGATTTACCTATTGTATCATATGAAATATTGTATCCTTCCTGTTTGTACTTTTCCTTTTGACTATCATCAATAGCTCCTATATACCCTATAATGCTTGAAGCAAACTCTCCCTCTGGGTAATATCGTATGGATTTTTGAGATACATTTATACCATTCAACATATTTTGCCTTTGCATTATCTCAAAAGCAGTTTCCTTTTTCAGACCTGATGACAAAACCACAGGATTATATTCAGAAAAACTATTCATTTTTATAGCATCTTTTATCAGTAGATACTTCCTTATGTAATCTACATCATAAGTTTCAATTAATTTATCATATATTTCTCTACCACTATTCTCAGAATAAAGAAACCCGTCTTCCAAGAGATTATACATCTTATATTCCTTTATCAAATCATAAAATATTTGTTCAGCACTTATGTCCAATATACGAGATTCAAGTTCTCTTTTTTGATTATCAGTAAGTTCTTTGACAAGTGGGTAATAGTTTTTCTTCTCTTTATCATAATATCCTCTATCGGTCTTAAATCTTAACTCTCTATTCCTTTTCTCATAATTACTAGACACATTAAACTCAAATCTAAATGGATTAACTTTAAGATCAAAACTATCATATAATTCTTCACCATTTTTATCCAATATATCCAATATTTGTTTTATAACTTCAAAAAAACTCTCACTATTATCTCTATAGTAGTATTCTAAAATATAACTTTCAACATTTGTGGCTAAGACCTCTCCATCCTTATCTAAAATCTCTCCTCGTGATGCAAGTACAGGTATCTGTCGCTGTGAATAATAATTAGAAAGCTTCAAGTTATCTTCAAAATTTATAATTTGCAACTCAATTAATTTCAATACTATTACAAAAAAGAGTATAAACATAGATATAATAACTATCAAATACCTATAATTAATACTCTTCTCACATTTATTACTCACTTTAATTCCCCACCTATGTATTAAAATTCTAATGCCTTTTTGAATAGCTTACTTTTGAATATACCATTAAGCATTGGATACATAAACAGCGACAGCACAAATACATGAAGAAATTCATAAAATATATTCAACAAACTAATACTATATCCCATGACAACTAAATAAAGATTTATAAACATACCCCTACAAACATGTAAAATCGAGATAATAAATATATAAAAAACATGCTTATTCTTATTACACTTTGTAGATAACAAATATACCACATTACCTAAAACTAAGTTCAATAACATATTGACCCCTATTACATTATGAAAGTAGACGTCTTGCAAGAAACCCGAAAATAACGATAAGCAAGTAATACCATATTTTTCATTGTTCATACAATATACAAATATAAATATTGTCAAAGCACTAGAATACACACCATCAAATCTAAAAAATGGCAGAAAAGACACATCCACTACCAACAAAATAAAAGTAAGTAGAATTACTATCACTAATTTCATAATATCATTGATACTCCACTCTATTATCACTATTCGGACAAACAACAAATAATTTGTTTACAAACTCAAATTCTACATGAGATTTTATATACACACTCTTACTCAACGTACGATCGTCATCCTTAATTTCAAAGACTTCCCCAACTGGTATATTAGCTGGATAAACTCCACCTAATCCTGAGGTCACAACGACATCACCATGTACTATATCTTCATTTATAGGCAAATACTCCATTTTTAAATTATATTCTTCTCTTGACTCACCAAATCCACTCACTATTCCTTGATTACCACTTGTTCTTTGTACAACTCCACTTACAGAGATATCCCCATTTGTTATTGGCGAAACAAGACTCCAATTATCCGAAACAGAAGTTATCATACCATAGAGACCTCCGTTAGCTATAACAACCATACCATTCTTTACACCATCATTTACACCAATATCAATAATATAATTATCTGAATACATTCCACTCTTACCTACAATATTTGCACCTATAAAACTATAGTCATGTAACACATCCTTAAAATTGAGAACATTTCTAAGTTCTTTATTTTCTTGATATAACTGCTGATAAGAACTTACCTTAGCCTTGAGATACCCATTTTCTTCACTAAGTGCTTCTACCTTAGCTACAAGTTCTGAATACTTAACAATACCTCTCCATGTATCGGATATACCCTTTGATATTGAATATACTATCTTTTGCACAGGATTTAATGCATCTCCAACAAGTCCCTCTAATCCAGATTTACTCCCACGCTGAGATGAAAACAAAATCAAAACTACCATAACTACAACCAGAAATGCTATAACTATATTAATCCTATTCTTGAAATACTTCATCTAAATACTAATATCCTCGTTGATTTTTTGCTATTCTATCAAAATTTTCTAATGCCTTCCCTGCACCCAAAGCAACGCAATCCAAAGGCTGTTCTGCTATATGAACAGGCATATGGGTCTCATGATTTATCAAAGAATCTAAATTCCTCAAAAGAGCTCCTCCACCTGCTAACATTATACCTTTCTCCATTATATCTGCTGCTAATTCGGGTGGTGTTTTTTCTAAAGTGGTTTTAATAGAATCTATTATAGCAGACACTGGTTCCTTTAACGCATCTCTAATTTGATCTTCTGTAACTTTTATAGTCTTAGGTAAACCGGTCACTAGATCTCTACCCTTTATGTCAATAACCCTCTCAACTTCATCTAATTGAAAAGCCGACCCTATCTCCATTTTAATCTGCTCTGCGGTCCTCTCACCAATCATTAAATTAAATTCTTTTTTTATGTAACTAGTTATTGATTGATCAAGTTCATTCCCAGCTATCCTAAGAGATTTAC
Organism: Anisomitus miae (SeqCode); assembly: GCF_054906395.1. Taxonomy (NCBI): domain Bacteria; kingdom Bacillati; phylum Bacillota; class Clostridia; order Eubacteriales; family Clostridiaceae; genus Anisomitus (SeqCode); species Anisomitus miae (SeqCode). Next base: position 137,623 of record NZ_JBRACL010000007.1, on the reverse strand, counting down.
TCGTAACTATACCTCCCAAAGATATAACCGCAACTTCAGTCGTACCACCTCCTATATCAACTATCATACTACCTGTAGCATCATCAACTGGTAGCCCTGCACCTATAGCTGCAGCCATAGGCTCTTCCATTAAAACAACTTCTCTAGCACCTGCCTGTTTAGTAGCCTCTTCAATCGCTCTCTTTTCAACACCTGTTACTCCTGATGGAAAACAAACAATAATTCTAGGACTGGCTAGGATACTCTTGGAAGTCACCTTGCTTATAAATCTTTTAAGCATCGTTTGAGTAACTTCAAAATCTGCTATAACCCCATCCTTAAGAGGTCTTATAGCAACAATATTGCCAGGAGTTCTACCAATCATTTGCTTAGCTTCTCTACCGACAGCCAGAGCTCTCTTCGTTATATCATTAATAGCCACAACTGAAGGTTCCCTCAATACTATACCCTTCCCTTTAACATATACAAGTGTGTTAGCAGTTCCAAGATCTATTCCCATATCCTTACTCATACCGAACAACCCCATGATCTATCTCCTTTCAAATGATTCTACTAAATTTACTAAATTTATACTTAAATTCAACAAAACTATCTTATATCATGACAATCTCTTAGAAATTATTACACTTTTATGCTTAATTATGCACCAAATATTTCAACTTGTGTTAATTGTTAACTCACGAAATATTTGCCACCAATATACATTAAATACAAAATTTATATATTATTCTACCATCTAAGACTAATTTAAACAAGCACAATTATAAAAGGTAGATCTAATGCATACTTTTACACTAAACTTAAAACTTATATTGTTTAAAGCCATAATATAGAAAATCCAATATACTTTCTAATTCATGAACATATACGTTATCCTCGAATTCCAAAATTAGTTCTTTAAAACTATTAAATTCATTGTAAAATCCTACACTTCCATAATTAGGTTTTATGTTTTTTACCTCTTCTTTGAAACTTGAAATATTAATTGCATTTTCAAACAAATCTTCGTAGTTATCTATAATGAAATTTGAGAATTGTTCTATTATGTTTACAATCTCTGATCCATAAGCTATATCTAAAGGAATTTTATATATTTGCTTAACAAACTGTATATTATGACTTTTGAATATGCTTACCATATCTAAAAAATTATTACCACTGGAAACTCCTATAAATATTTTTTCATACTTTCCATCATTAACTACAGTAGCTAAAGTTTTATGCTGTAACTCACCTTTGAAATCTTCTGCATTATCTAAATCTGTAAACACTCCGCCTTGAAATAATATCACACTACTTTTAGATATTTTTTCTACATTATCCACATCAACCATTTCTACAATATTTTCATTTTCTACAAAAAACGATTCATCTCTATTAGAGTAAATAGTATTTCCATAAATTATCTTAGCTAGATTACTGGAAATAATTATCGATATTATTAAAATTAAAAACGAAGAGGAAATAAATACGAACATATCATTACTTTTAATTTTTTTCATGTATCTATCTTTTCTATAATTCATTTATCTCAATGTTCCTCCAAAAATAAAAATATAATAAAAATATATGCATATTTTTTTATAAATATATTCTATATTCAAACAAAAAAAGATAGTGCCAAAACTAACACTATCTTTCAAAAATCATATTAATAAACTCTAGTAGCCCAAGCATATCTCGAACCATAATAATCATCATTTATACTTGATATTGTAACACCAGAACTCGGGCTAGCAGCATGAACGAATTTCCCATCACCTAAATACACACCTACATGCGACAAACTAGAGTAAGTATTTGAAAACACTAAATCACCTGGCTTCAAGTCACTTCTACTTATCCTATCGCCTGAATAAGCCTGAGATTGACTCGCTCTTGGGAGATCAATTCCAAAAATACCATAAACATAAACGACAAAACCTGAACAATCAAAAGAATTAGGTCCAACTGAACCATAAGAATACGGTCTACCAACCAATCCTTTAGCAAAATCAGCAATTTTAGCCCCAATATTATCCTCATCACTACTAAGATCATCTGAATTAACTACATTTTTCATATTGCTACCTTTAGTAATGCCCCTAGGCGGAGTATCAACCCCAATACTTGCCCTTATGCCTAGTTCCTCACCATTTAAAACATCAATGATACCCCTACCATCAGATATTCTACTATAAATAGTTTCAAATATTCCTTCGTTATCACTTTCTTGGACAACTTCCTCATTACCAGTCAAAGTATCAGCTTTTGGCACAACACAAAATAAGGTAGAACCAACCATAACACCGACCAAAAATCTCTTTAGTCTACCGTTCATGAGAACCTCCTAAAATATAAAACAAAATAAATATCGACTAAAAATAAAACCTATCAACACAAACATAAATATAAGATGATGATACTTCAGTCTCAATATACGTATTTACTAAATTTTACTAAATATAAAACCACTGTACACGCATACATAATATTATATTATATACTTAAAATCAATACTACTAATTACGTTTTTATTAATAAGATACACAATTTTAATTAAAAATACATAAATGCATAAATAAATTTATACTTCTACGGTATATCTGTACAAATATATAAATTCACACAAATTAAAAATATTTCTATGTTTAAAAACTATTCTCATTTAAAAATAAAAGTATCAAAATAATTATAAATCATGTAAAAAAACATCTTATTTAAATTAAAATAAATATATTTTTCATAATCACAATACAATATTTTATCAATAATATTATAATAAATCTAAATTAATTACTAATAAAAATATTTTCGGAGTTATACCTAAATCATGTATAATTTTTCATCTCTATATGCAACATTAATAAGTACATTAATAGCTATGCTATCGACTATTATCGGATCATCTTTTATATTCTTTACGAAAAAAAATATAAACGTAAAATATGAAAAATTTTTCCTAGGCATCATATCTGGCATGATGGTTTCATCACTTATTATATCAATACCCATACCTATTACAAGTTCATTTATCATAAAAACGCATAGTGCTTTATTAATAATTTCAGGAATAGTTATAGGAATAATTTTAATTAGATCATTAGATAAAATCATATCATCAAAACCAGAAATATCATCACTGAATAGAAAAAATTACTTAATAATAATATCATCTTCCCTTAGAAATATTATAGAAGGTATATCAATAGGTATAGCATTTTCCTTATCCTACAATTTTACATGGAATATAACAGGTGCAATAACTTTATCGATAGCCATGATTTTACAAAATTTCTTAGAAAGTTTCTCTATATCTCTGATATTTAAAAAACACAAACTTTCCACCTTTAAATCATTCTTAATAATATGTATACCTGGTCTTCTTGAACCATTAGGTGGAATTATAAGTATAATATTATCAACTAATATCACAAATTTCCTTCCATTAGTGGTATCAATGGTATCAACAATAATAATAATCACAGTTATACGTGAACTTATCATTGAATATATTTCTAAAAGATTTATTAAATACACTTTACTAGGATTCATATTAGGATTTCTAGTATTGATGTTTACTGAAATATTTATAAAATAGAGGTACATCCCCTAAAAGGGCGTACCTCTATTTTATAAATACATATTCCCCACTATTTGATAAAGTTTTATCAAATCTATAGTTTAATTCATCAAACTCTTTTAATAACTCAACTCTAGTTATTCTATTTCTAACAATAAAGTTTACCATTCTACCCCTAGCAGCTTTAGCATCATTAGCAACAATACGCAAATACCCATTTTTATTAGTTTTAAATACGCACGTTATAAACATATCTCTAGAAGTTATATAAGGTTTAACCGATTTACTATACTCATTTGAACACAAATTAACAATTTGTCTATCACATCTAACAATATCATCATACATGACCCTACCAAAGTATTCATATAAATCTCTCGTACCGTCAACACTAATCTTGGACTTTAATTCGAGCCTATACTCATACACACTATCGTACGGATTTAAAACACCATATAGTCCACTCAAAATTCTAACATGCTCTCTACAAAATTCAATTTCCTGATCATTAAATATAGACGGATTCATATTCTTGTACGCAGTTCCAGTATAACACAATATAGCAGGACTACCGTTATTATCAAATTTGATTCTCTCATATCTCAGTTTGTTCATTTCTGCTAACTTATAATTTATACCCATAATAGTCATAATTTCATCAATACTGGTCTTATTGACAAAATCTACAATTCTCCTAGCCATATCAATCCGCTGTGGCACAGTCAAATTTATATAGTGGTCTTCACATTCTTCCATGGACAAAGACGGAGACATTATGCAAATCATCCTCAAAATCTCCTCAAATTAAATAATAATCTATAAATCCAAAATTATAAAACAATTACACTCTATAAACAAGAGTACTATCTAATCACTTCAGTTGCATAAGTTTCGTACAAATTCGCTACTTCATTAAATTTTTACGATAATACATAATCGCTCCAACTGCTGTTGAAAAAACAGCATCATCTGGAATAGTAAACTTCACATTGTGCAAATTCTCCAATCTCGCAAAAATATCTTTGATACACGAAAACTTAGTCATACTTCCTGTTAAAATGATGTTCTCAACATTGGTCCTCTTAACATGGGCTACCGCCAAAATACCTATAGTTTGGTAAACCATATTTGCTATGCCAAGTGCTAAATCATTTTTTGTAGCACCACTCTTGATCCATCCAAAATTGGAAGCATTCTTGTCCGGAGGTAGAGAAGGAATTACATCTCTACATATATCACCTATGTATAAATCAACATTCAAAAGAGAACCATTGCTCATATATTCATTCAACAAATCTAAATCCGTAACACCCAATAATAACCTTGAAAGTCCAACTAAAGTCCCTCCTCCTACAGCGCTTCCTATTAAATGAGTCATATCTTTACCATCTGCCAATACATATGCCGTACCCGTTCCCATGCTCACAACCAATGCAGAATCCTTTGAAGAAAGATACAAACCTCCATACCCTATAGAATCGAATTCACTAACTTTAAGTGTCTTAACACCGTAAACATCACCTTCTAAAAAAGAACTTCCAACTCCAGTTACAACTATACATTTCAAATTCTCTACACACATACCGTGAATAGCTAAAAATTTCCCTACAGCTCCATGAAACGAGGTTAACTGATCCTCGGTCTTAATCTGGAGACATCCTATCTTGGTTTCCCCATTGAAGCCAACTACCTTGGTTGTAGATCCTCCAATATCAACCCCCAAAACTAATTCCATAAAACCTATTCTCCTCATTGCTACATTTTAGATTTAAAAGCCTTGTCTACAAAAAAAGCAACTAATCCACCAAATATGCTTTCTGGTACTGAACTTGTTACTATGGTTAACAATATAACGCCTTTCAACGCATCATATCCAATACCCAGAAAAGTAGAATACTCGTAACTAAAGAATACATAAACAAATAGCATCAACATTACTGAGGCTATAAAATTAGCTAAAAACGCCCCTATAAAACTTGATACAAACTTATTGTTCAACCTCTTGAAAGCAATTCGGATAAAGAAGTAAGAGAGAAATCCAAGTGCTATCCTTGGAACAAAACAAACCACCAAGCTCCAAAAATTACCTCCTATGCCTCCTACAGAGTAAAATGGAGTGAACAAAAAAGCAACAGGAGATCGTGGGGCAAAAGTCCAAATAAGAAAACTCAAAGAACCGTATACAAGACCCATTATTACCGAACCTCTAAGTCCTAAAATAACAGCAGCTACTATCACAGGAACATGGGCAATAGTCATAATTATGGGACCCATAGCTGGTAAAGCACCAAGTGGAGTAGTCATAATAACTATCTCTATTGCTATTAAAATAGCAAGCATTGTAACAAAAGAAACCCTTTTTCTATCGCTCATTCAAAACATCCCTCCCTGACATTAGAGATCACGTAAAACATAACAAACCGAAATGACACAATTCAAAACCACATAATCAAAATTAACACTCTCATTGTTCAAATTGTTCAAAAATACCGATACTAAAATTCTAACCAAATTATAATCTATGATGTTTAAATAGTCAACCAAATATAAATTTATAGAAAGATACTACATTGCAAATCAATCAATCTAACATGTAAAAACGATTATACAAACATACATAAAACTAAATTTGTTTTAGTAAATAATTTGGTTATTCCTTTTCCCATCTAAAATCAAGTCAAGCAACTCATATCTCGTTTCATTTTTATTTAAAGTAATTTGAAAATTCTCCTTTATATTTTGATTCATATTGTTAACATAACTAACATGAGACAAGACCACAATAGTATCACCCTTTTTCATCATGTTCCAATAATATTTTTGATTCTGCATATCAGGAAATTTAGAAATTGTAGGATCATCATGAACTAAATTCACAATCATTTTGCTAACTCTCATCACATCGTGTATTTCATCATCAGAAAGCAAAAAATCATATATGGATTTTTCAACTTGATTGTTTAAAAACATATCCTCATTCAATGAATTTCTCACACGAAAAATTTCATTATCATCCCCATAGTAGGCTGTGAAATAATGGTTTCTATAAACAAAAATACAGTAATCATGATCTTGATAGTTTTGACTTTCAAAAAAATCTATAATCTTAATCTTCTCCTTATCCATTCCCAATGTATCGGTTACACCATACAGTCTCAAAACCATATCTCCGCCCATAGAAACACTCTCACCAATTTTATCAAAATATTTTAAATAATCCTTAGTTTTTTGTTGAGCTAAAATCATTTCTACTTGATGTGAAATCTCATCTTTAATTCGTATGAGTTCATATCTATGGGAAGAATCTACATAGTCATATAAAAATTTATCTATATAAACTTGCGTTTGCTGATATTCATTATTACTCAAATTCTCCTGTATAGCTTTATAATCTCTATACTCTGCATACTCATCTTGTATATAAAACCCAAAAATTACACACAGAGCTATGAAAATTAAAATTAAAATAGATCCAATCCTAAATTTCATAAACTTTTCTATCTCACAACTTAAGAGCTGTATACCGATTTTATTGATTTTGTAATCTTCAGGCAAACTAAGTCCTAATACTTCATCCCTTGTTTTATCAAAAAATTCACTCAACGTTTGAATTTTATTTCCACAAAATGTACAAAACTTTTCATGTTCACCAACTAAAGTTTTACACACGCTACATGATTTCACAAAAACCACCTCAATTAATTACTAAAACCTTACATAAAATAATGGTAATTATATTTTCGTAAATATTTTTTTTACTCTTAACAATTTATAATAAAAAATCTCTAGCCAAACAAATGACTAGAGATTTTCAAAATTTGTATAGTAAGTTATAGTAAAAATTAAGGATATCTAAGTAATCCCATTTTTTAAAAATTTTATTCAATATTTTTTATTTATTATAAAAATTTATATAAAATGTCCCCTATCATGCACACAAAATTTATTATAAAATATAGGAGTACACTTAAAATAAAATATTTAATTTCTAAAAATTAAATTACTTAAATCTCCACAATATTAAAAGCCTCTTTGATTAAACAGAGAGGCTTTTAATAATAAACACTATTTAGTGGAAAGTGCTGCCATAGTTATGTAGTTATATGGCTGATTAAAATGTGGCAAAAAGAAAATATCCAATAGCTTTAGTTTATCTATGGTAACTTCCTCCTGTATAGCTAGAGAAAACATATGTATTGCCATAGAAATATCTTGTCTTGACGCAAGCTGTGCTCCTAAAATTCTTCTTGTAGATTTATCAAACACTATCCTAATCTTAACCATCTCATTATTTTTCTTCATAAAGCTAGGCTTTTGTGTATCTTCAAATTCCGTAAAATCTGCATCGAATCCAAACTGTCTTGCAGAATCCAAAGTCATACCCGTAGAAACCATATTCAACCCATATATCGAAATGCCGTTAGACCCCTGAACCCCTATAGATTCAATTTCTGTTCCACATGCATTGTGTCCTGCAATAATCCCACTCCTTACAGCATTAGTCGCAAGTGCAATATAGCTTATCTCTTTCTTAGAATTATCATAAACCGTAGCACAGTCACCTATAGCGTAAACATCTTTGATACTAGTTTCATTTTTTAAATTAACCTTATAAGCCCCATTTTGAAGTGTTTCAATTTTATCTTTCCCAAGAGATGTATTAGGCAAAAATCCAATAGCTAAAACCACCATATCAGCATCGATTTCTCCCTTATCTGTAATAACTTTTTCAACTTTTCCATTCCCTTTAAGCTCTATAACTCTCTCGTTAAATCTCGTAGTTATGTTATTACTCCTTAGGTTTTCACACATTAGATCTGTAAAAGGTTTATCATAGTACCTTTCAAGGCAAGTTGAAGCTAAATCCAAAAGTGTCACATTCTTACCACATCTTTGAAATGCTTCTGCTAGTTCGACACCTATATAACCCGCTCCTATAACAGCAACATTTTTTATGTTAGGATTACTTAATCTTTCGATAGTTTGAGCAGCATCCTGATACAATTTAACAAATTGTACATTGTCTAATTCTTTCCCAGGTATATTAGGAGATATCGGCAGAGAACCAGTTGCTAGTATAAGTTTATCATAGCTTTCTCTTATTGCACTTCCATCTTTACGCTTACCTATAACAACCTTATTTTCAAAATCAATTTCAGTAATCTCCGATTCCATATGGACACTAGCACCCTTAGCCTCCATTTTCTCTTTGGAAGAATAGAATAACCCTTGAGGACCATCAATTACATTTCCAATCCATAAAGCCATTCCACAACCCAAGAAACTTATATTTGAATTTCTATCAAAAACAACAACTTCATTATCACTATAGTTGTCTAACACTGTATTAATAGCAGCTGTTCCTGCATGATTAGCACCTATAAAAACTATTTTACTCAATGCTCCATCCTCCTCTAAAATAATCAATAATACTCAATCTATACTATACCACATTTACAATGATTGAAAATATAAAATTTTATATTTATATACTCTAAAATTCGATAATTATAATCAGATAACTATCAATATTAAGGTTGTTCACCGAGTATATTTTTATTCACAGATGTAAAAAAATTAATAAAATTACCTGTTAAAATTTCCACTGTATCTTCACTAAGTTTAATTTTTAATTCGCTGGATTTAGTTACACTAATTTTTAATTCTATCTCCTTCCGTGGAGCCTTACTTATATATTCCATCAAAATATTTTTTATATAATCTCCACTATAAAGATTATCTAAATTTTCAAAATCAAGAGATCGTTCTAAGAAATCGCTTAATGCATCTATATATACATTTGAAAAATCAAAATACTTAAACTTGACATTTACATCAACAAATTCATCGTTTTCTTCCTCTTGAAAAATCTCATACTCGAAATCGAATATCTTTTCTAATACTAAATCGCTAAGACTTGCAAACTCACCTTCAGTATCTTGCAAATTCAATACAATTTTCATATAGTCTTTAAACATATTGGATTCATCATCTTCAATTAAATATGTATAACTCTTGCTTATATTTCTGCTTTTGAGATCTGATAAAAAACTATCGACTGTCCTAATGTACTTCCTTGATCCGCATGAAGTTATCACAAATAACAAACAAGTCAAAACTATAAAAATTGGTGTTCTATATTTTAAGACCCTAATTATCTTTTGCAAATTAATTACCTCCAAATCTTTATATAACACTTAGAATTTATAAAAAAGGATTTTCTAAACATATACATGCTAGAAAACCCATGAGTCAAACCTATTTAGTGTAAAACTTCTCATATTCATTCACAAGATTATTCCAAGTCAATTTATCAATTATCCCATTTTTATCATAACCAATCTTATCCTGAAATTCTTTGATATGCTTAAGAGTATTGTCATCAAATTTTCCATTTTCCAAAATCTCATCATTATTTGAAAAATAGTTTTTATTGTTTTTCTTAATCGAATTTATATATTTTTGTACAAGTATAACATACCCACACGTGCATCCATATTCCAAATTAAAATTAGGATATTCCATCGAATACTCAGACTTAAACTTGCTTTTATCTATATCAATAATATAGTTCTTCTTCTTAGCACATTCTTCCTTCTTATCTTGCCTAATATTACAACAATCTCCATCAATTTGCAATTCTTCCAAAGCCTTATTTAAGGATACTAATTTCTTTAAACTTTCCTCTCCAAATATTCCATCAACATTTAGTCCAAACCTTTTTTGGAACTTTAAAATAGTCTCCTTAGTTTTTGGACCAAATATTCCATCTTCATCAAGCTTTTCTAAAAATCCATAATATTTAGATAAGTTATTTAGTTCCCTTTGCAAACTCTTTACATTTTCTCCTTGATCTCCAAATTTCATAGGGATTTCTATTTCCTCTAAACTCAAAATCAACCTAAAGTCATCTTTAAGTTGCTTTATATCTTCTATAAATTCTTCGTTGTCGTCTGATACATTTGGAACAAACATAGAAAGATCATTTATATTTTTTTCAACATACTTTATTCTATCAATAGTATCTTTACCAACAATGCCATCAACAACTAACCCAAACCTTTTTTGAAATTCTTTAACGGCATCTCTAGTCTTTTCACCAAAATACCCATCTTCATCTAATTTATCAAATGATCCATATTTTTTGAAGATAAAATTTAAAGATTTTTGTATATTTTTTACATCTTCTCCCTTGCTGCCTAACTCCATTGGAAATGCATTTCTTATAATTTCTTCAATATTATTTGAATTATCAAATATCTTCTTAATCAAAGCATACAAAAGTGAAATTTTATTCCAAGTTTTCACTCCCACAATTCCATCTGCATCTAGGTTAAAAATCCTTTGGAAATCCCTCACAGCCCTTCTCGTATTTTCTCCAAATATTCCATCCTCATTTAGTATTTTTGATATTCCGACATATTGTTTCGCAATAGTATTTAAAGCTTTCTGAATAAACCTAACGTCATCTCCAACAGAACCAACTGACAAATTTCTTTGAGGATTTCTATTGATAATTCCTCCAACATCATCAACATTGACAAGTTCAATATTATCGCCATAATATTTTTTCAAAATATCCAAAGCACCAAAGCCATCTTCAGCTAAATCAAAACTTCCCCACCTAGACAAGCTTCTACCACTACAATTTGAAAAGTTATAACATTTTGCCAGAAACGGCTGACTAAATCCGTTAACTCTTATGCATGTATAAAATATCTCATCAACAATATCACAAACATTCCTAAATAAATTTCTTCCCTTAACATACATTTGATCATCCTCAGAGCTACTAGTTATATCAAATCCATATCCCTTACTCTTATACCAATCGGTATATATTCTATTTAGAGTAAATGAAATAATGGAATGAACATTCGCACATATAGCCTCTCGACTCCAAGTCGGATAAACAGATGAACAAGAAACATTCTTTATATAATCAATAAATGGAACTGCAAGTACTTCTCCATCATCACCTGGACAACCTATGTGGACGATTATAAACTCAGGTATAAAAATATCACAAGTTTTCAAAACAGGTTTTATAGATTTTTCATCCTGCTTAAAATTATTCGTATGATCACTATGTTCACCTTCGAGTACACAAGGAGGATGATTTTTAAAATGCACATGATGTTTTTTGGATTTTCCTTTTTTATCCTTGTTGGATCTAAATTTACCTTCTCTATTATCAATTTTCACTTCTTGTATCGATAAAATATCTGAATAAATTTGTATACCGTCAATAAAAATTATCTTATCGTTCTCAAATCTAACCTCAGCATCAACTTCTGTATATGGAATTTCTCTATTGAACTTATCAAAAGTTAAAGATTTGTCTTTTGTATAAACTTCAAACTTATCTGTCTTTCCACTTTCATCTACATTTAACAAATGGTTTACTTCTCTTCCATCTATTTTAGTTATTTTTACCTGTGCATTTGAGATAGGGGTAGCACCATTATCCTTTCTTAACTCAAAAATCAAATAACCCTTTTGCAAATGAATCCACCTTAATTTAGTAATAATAAATATTATATTTTACATTTTTAGAATATGTTAAATAATATTGTAACTTAAGTATTTATAAAATAAGTTTATTAATTGAATAACTTAAACCCACTATCTAATTTTTCTCTATTTGAAGTGACTATTTCTTCAAACATTTTATGTAAACCTTCCTTACTGTATTTTGAAGTTTCATAACAAATTAAATTCCTACGTATATCAACATAGTCCCTTATGACAAAAGAATATTTAGTAGTTTCCTTATTCGAAGAACAGAAAATATTAAACCCATTTGCATTAAGATACCTGAACCTCTCATCATTTTCACTTATCGAATTATCATATGGATACACAAATATATTCGTATTTCCAACGATATTCGAAACATACTTAAACCAATTTTCTACATCCCTCTTAATGTAATCAAGTGTTACATTTTTAAAATTCATATGATCATATGTACGACATGCGAATCTCCATCCCTCTTCTTTCAATCTATCAGCGACCCTCTTAGCATCAAAAATATCATCAGATAATTTTCTTAAAACCTCAATGTTTAATCTATGCTTATTTATATTTCTCCCAGTGTTATATCCAAACACCCCATTAGAACCAGTCAAAGATATAACAGCTCTAGCACCATTTAAAGAAAAATCAGGATGACTTTCAATAAATTTATTAAGTATGGGTATAATCTCCACGTCATCTCTAAGGATCTCTTTTCCCATATCCACACCAAAACTCTTTATCTTTAAATCTCTCTCATCTATTACGAGCTTATGTAAACTATTAATCTCATTTTCACTGTAATCTAAATCATCAATAAATAATACGAATGGTCTTTTACCCTTTGGTATTTTTAGATCTTTGTATTTAATCTTAAACTTTCCATCTCTATACACTTCTTCGTATACATCAAAAATATCTACAATTATATAATTATTTTCGTAAAGTTTATCCAGAAATTTCTTGAATTCATCTACGGTTACAAAAAAATTATATAGTACTCTCTTGTTAATATTTTTAGCATTAAGTATTCTTCTAGAATTTAAAACGAGCGGATGAAAAAATATGTAATCAATCTTACCTGTATATATCACAAATTCATCTTTGGAGATTTCATCTAAATCGATAAAATTAAAATCTTTATCATTGACCTGAGACATTCTTTTCAATTCATCGTCCATATCATAATCCTTAGTTATAATTAATCTGAGAGTTTCCTTCCCGATTAATATCTCATCTTTAAAATTAAAAACAAGTAAAACTAAAAACAGAGCTATATAAAACCAATTAAAACTAAATAGACATTTTAATTTGCTAAACATAATCTTATAGACTCCAAGTTTTCATAAATTATAAAATCTTTCTATTTCTATTATGTTCAATAAATATTTTAAAATTTAATATATCAAATTGTAATTTTTGACAACAAAAAAGAGAATATAGAATTTACTATATCCCCTTCAAACATTACCTCTCTATCAGGATAACTCTAGACGGGGCACCCTCCGCACCTTTAATCTTCAAAGGAAGTGCCACTAAAAAATATTCTCCTTGATTAATATCCCTAAGGCTTAATCCTTCAAGTACTGCTACACCATTTTTTAAAAACGCTTCATGAGTTTCATGATTTGGCTGATCTCTTTCAACACTTAGAGCATCGATGCCAATGCCCTTAATCTTTCTTTTAACCAGAAACCTAGCTACATCAGTTGAAATAAATACAAATTTACAATCAAACTTATCGGCAAAAGAATTCTTAGTTTTAAATATTACAAAATCGTCCTCACATATATTTAAATTTTCAACATGCTTCATTTCTATTTTTTCTTCAACATCAACTAAATCAAATACCTTGCAATCTGTTACACACTTATACAAATCCTGATCATCTATAGAGCTACCACCTTCAATCATATGAAGTGGTGCATCCATATGAGTTCCAACATGCATATCTAATAGAGCTCTGCTTTCATAACTTGTTCCCTTAGAATAATCATTTACAATTGTGATTACAGGTCTCTTTTCATTTTTATTTTTGTAAACAATCATATCTGGATGAATCAAAGTTGATATATCATATATTTTCATTTTAAATATCCCACCATACCATATTTTCGCCATTAAGGAGTTTATTCATTTCTTTTGGACCATCACTAAATGAATCATACATGTACAGAGGAATCTCTCTACTTCCCCATATATTCAATATTTTTTCTACAAATCTCCAAGAAAATTCCGTTTCATCCCATCTGGTAAATAAAGTTGAATCTCCTTTAATAGCATCGTGAATAAGTTTTTCGTAAGCTTCAGCTGAAATTATAGAATGACAATTTTGGCAAAAATCCATTTGAATCGGAATAATTTCATTTTTATTTCCTTGTTTCTTAACATTAAGTCTTAAAAATATTCTTTCATCTGGGTGTATTCCTATAACAAGCAAATTCGGTTGAACATTTCTATCTCCGTCGTATAAAACAAATGGAGAATCCTTAAACTGTATTACAACTTCAGTTAATTTTTTCTTAAGTCTCTTTCCTGTTCTTATATAAAAAGGAACCCCTGTCCACCTGTAATTATTTATAAAACATTTAAGTGCAACAAAAGTTTCGACGTTCGAGTCTCGAGAAACATTGTCCTCATCTCTGTAAGATTTCATTTTACCATCTTTATCTCCTATGTACTGTCCTCTTACGATATTATTAATCACAAAATCTTCATCAACTTCAGGAATTGCTCTTAAAACTTTAACCTTTTCATCCCTTATATTCTCGGTCTCTAATGAAACCGGCGGTTCCATAGCAATTAAAGTCAATAGCTGAAGCATATGATTCTGAAGCATATCCTTCAACGCTCCAGACTTTTCATAATATTGTCCTCTGGACAACACCCCTAAAGATTCACTGCTTATTATTTGTATATTATCTATATATCTGTTATTCCATATAGACTCAAATATGGGATTTGCAAACCTTATAGCCATTATGTTTTGTATCATTTCCTTACCGAGGTAATGATCAATCCTATAAATGTCTCTCTCTGTAAAAATATCGGTTATTTTTTCATTAAGGTCTATTGCAGATTTCAAATTTTCACCAAAAGGTTTCTCTATAAGTATTCTTTTTATTCCCTTTTCTCTATCAACCAATGCATTTTCTTTAAGTCTATCTGCTATTATAGAAAAATACTCAGGAGAAACAGCCATGTAATACATTATATTTTCAGAACAATTATGATCATTGCACAATTTACCAATGAATATCTTAAGTGCATCGTAAGTCGTATCTTTAACAAAATCTAATCTTAGATACTTGAATATCTCACAGAACCTTTTCCAAATACCAACATCAAAAGTATTTTTAGAGAACTCCTTTAATGAGTTTAAAACATTGTCTTCATAATCTTTTTGCGTGAGTTCCCTTCGTCCAATACATATTACAGAAAAATTTTTTGGTAGGATATTTTGTATATATAAATTGTAAAGGGCTGGCATCAACTTCCTATAAGTGAGATCACCAGTAGCACCAAATATAACAAAAATATTCGGATCAACAATTTTCGATTCCTTCATATTGCCTCCAACCAATTTCCAAATTATTTATTTTCCTTTACCGCATGTCCTCCAAATTCATTTCTGAGAGCAGCAACAACCTTACCTGTAAATGTGTCTTCTTGTTCACTCCTATATCTCATCATTAAAGATTCCGTTATGACTGTCGCAGGAACTTTCAATTCCAATGCCTCCTGCACTGTCCAAAGACCCTCTCCTGATGAATACATAACTCCTTTTATTTTATCCAAGCTCGAATCTTTCTTAAATGCATTCTCTGCAAGCTCCATTAACCAACCCCTTATTACAGAACCATTATTCCAAACCTTAGAAACCTTTTCGAAATTCAAATTAAACCTACTCTGTTTTAAAATTTCAAACCCCTCACCAATAGCAGCCATCATTCCATATTCAATGCCATTGTGAACCATTTTCACAAAATGACCTGAACCATTTTTACCACAGTGTAAATATCCATTCTCAACACTTATATCTTTAACTAAAGGCTCTATATATGAAAAAACTTCCTCCTCAGCTCCAATCATGGTGCATGCTCCATTTCTAGCTCCATCAATTCCTCCACTTGTTCCAATATCAATAAAGTCTATACCTTGTGCTTTTAATTCTTCATATCTTCTCAAGGTATCCTTATAATTAGAATTACCACCATCAATTATAATATCTCCCTTATTTAACAAAGGAACTATTGACTTAATCATACTGTCTATGACATCTCCAGCCGGAAGCATAAGCCAAATAACTCTTCGTCCTTCCAACTCACTGACTAATTCCTCTATAGAAAATACTCCCTCAAGCCCATCATTTATAGCTTGACTTACCTTCTCTTTTGATCTATTGAAACAAACTACCTTATGACCATTGTCCTTCATGTTCAGTGCTAAGTTATATCCCATTCTTCCTAATCCAACTAAACCAATTGTCATCAAAATATCTCCCCTTTTAATTTTAACTTTTAAAACTATCCTTATAGTTATTAATAATTATTATTATATAATTTTACAAGTCCATTATCAAGTAAGTCAAAAACAAATAAAGCAACACCTCTCGGTATTGCTTTATAAAAAAATATGGCGTGTCTTAAGAGATTCGAACTCCTGACCTACGGCTTAGAAGGCCGTTGCTCTATCCAGCTGAGCTAAAGACACAAAGAAAAAGGATACATGGAGCGGGTAGTGGGAATCGAACCCACCTTGCCAGCTTGGAAGGCTGGAGTATTACCGATATACGATACCCGCATAACTATGGAGCGGAAGACGAGACTCGAACTCGCGACATCCACCTTGGCAAGGTGGCACTCTACCAACTGAGCTACTCCCGCATAACAAATTGTGGTGCAGGTGAAGGGAGTCGAACCCCCACGCCGTAAGGCGCTAGATCCTAAGTCTAGTGCGTCTGCCAATTTCGCCACACCTGCAAATGGTGATTCGTCGGGGACTCGAACCCCGGACACCATGATTAAAAGTCATGTGCTCTACCACCTGAGCTAACGAACCGTGATGGCAGGGATAGCAGGACTCGAACCTACGCATGACGGAGTCAAAGTCCGTTGCCTTACCAACTTGGCTATATCCCTTAATCACATGGGGTGAATGATGGGACTCGAACCCACGACAACCAGAACCACAATCTGGCGCTCTACCAACTGAACTACATTCACCAAAATGAGTGGAGCGGGTAGTGGGAATCGAACCCACCTTACCAGCTTGGAAGGCTGGAGTATTACCGATATACGATACCCGCAAATGGTCGGGGTGACAGGGATCGAACCTGCGACCTCATGCTCCCAAAGCACGCGCGCTCCCAGCTGCGCCACACCCCGAATGAAGATAGGACAAATCATAGACCACGTCCCACGCATTAAATAATATAATACTTTAGTTAATATGTCAATGGTTTTTTAATTTTTATAAAATGTTTTTTGATTCATAATTTTTCTCTATATAATCTAGAAATTTATCTAATGCCTTACGTCTATGAGATATTAAATTCTTTTCTTCAAAAGTTAGTTCTGCGAGTGTCTTTTTTTCATTTTCTAAAAAGAATACACTATCGTAAGCGAAACCATTAGTACCCCTTTTCTCATCTATAATCCTACCATACAACTCTCCAAAGAATTGGTTTACATTCCCAAGTTCATCAATCAAGGTAAGAACTGTCAAGAACTTTGCATTTCTCCTATCATACTCAACACCGTTAAGTAATTTCAAAACCTTCTGCACATTTTCCTCATAAGTGGCATCATTTCCAGCAAATCTAGCACTCATAACTCCAGGTGCTCCATTTAAATATTCAATCACAAGACCACTATCATCGCTCAAAACGAGAAATCCTTTTTTTGATTTATCCTTTAAGTATCTATAAACTTCCTTCGCTTTTTTCAGAGAATTTTCCTCAATAGTATCTCTATCTTCGATAATTTTCATAGAAATCCCTTTATCCTCTAAGGAATATATGGGAATCTTTATATCTTTAAACATACCTTTAATTTCACGAATTTTATTTTTGTTATTGCTAGCTATAATTAAATCCAAATCACATTTTCCTCCTTAATCAAAAATTGAATCTTTTATATTAAACAGTATTTGTTCATCATTGCCTTTACTGAAAATGTATTTTCCTTTTTCTGCTATTTCTCCAATTAGAGAACACTCAATATCTTCACTTAAGAATGCCTCCTTAATATTATCTTTGTACTCAGGGCTTACCGTAAATAACAAATTCCCAGATGATATTAAATGGTAGACATCTCTGTTTAAATAATTACATATTTTTCTCGTAACTCTGTTTACATTAATCTTATTTTCAAAAATCTTAAATCCTTGATTGGAAGAAATGCTCATTTCAAATAATGCTCCTATCAATCCACCTTCTGTTATATCATGCATTGAATTGACCTTGAAGCCTTTGAGTATTTCACTTTCACGCTTTATAGAAATTTTATTTCGGAATTTTTCAACTTCGTTAATTTCTTCCTGAGATAAAATATTTTTCATATGTCTCTTAAACTTATCAAATAATATTATTGTGCCTTCCACCCCAAGTGGCTTAGTTAAAAATATTAAATCTCCAATGTTAGACGAACTTGTTTTCACAATCTCATTACGTTTACTAACTCCAATTATCGTTAAACATACAACTATATCATTCACAACTTCAGTCACTTCAGTATGACCACCCAAAATTTCCAAATTGTGATTTAAACATTCCAGATGTATATCACGCATGACATTTTCAAAGTCCTTTATACTTCTATTCGTAGGGAGTAATATATTTAAAATCACTCCGTAGCATCTTCCTCCACTCGCATATATATCATTGGAATTTATTATAACAGCTAACTTACCGATACTTTCTGATGTAATCGTTATAGGATCAGAAGAAATAAACATAACATCTTCATCTAATAATCTCAAATCTATAATACAAGAATCTTCGCCAACACTAGGTCTAAGCAAAGTTTCTCTATGAGTTGCTCCCTTATACGATTGAATTATTTGATCTAAATCCTTTAAATCTATTTTCCCTTTTCTCAAATCAAATCACCCCTGAATGCAATTATATCACATACCTGATTTTAATAATTAAGTCAATAATAAAATACGAACCTCATAATATATTTTAAGAGGTGATCTGTATGGAACAAAATCATTTAGGAAAATTTTTAAAACTAAGTTCTCTAAACTTTCCAATTGTTGAATACCAATTGTTCAATTTCAGTAAGGAGAGTTTAAAACAGATTTTTTTGAATTCAAAATGTGGTGAAATAATAAATGGGAAGGAATTTAAAGACAAACCATCAAACTCAGATCTTACAGGTACAAAAAACATTTATCCTTTAAGCTGTGTTTATAAAAAGGCAAAGCCAAAAATAAAAACTGAAAATAACGTATTCCACTGGAAGGAAGATAAGATCAAGAAAGAAATAGACATACTCAGCAACTCTTATATGTCATTATCGCTTCTAACCCTTGCTGAATATTACAATGAGATAATTAAAAACGAGAAAAAAAGACATAGCATTGTGAAGTTTTACGTTTCTTGCGTAAAGTGCCAACTTAATTATTACACAAACAACTTTAGAAATGAACTCGGACTGTTTGTTGATAAATACGTAAATACTGGAAACAAAAACAAAAAAGAAGGAGACGGTATACACACCTTTGAATCTATAGATAAGCCTTTTGATTTTGCAGCTCAAGCATACTTAATGATATGCTTCCTTAAATGCTCCCAAATGTTAAAAGATACAAGCCCTTACAAAATTCCATTTTTAAATTTCTCAAACGAAATACAAAAAATGTTTCTAAGCTTCAAAAAAGATATGTTTCAATGTAAGCCTAGGAAGTTGGTCGAACTTATGAACTCATTTCAAATTTATTTAGAGATTAAACCAGATGCACCAGATGAATTTTTAAATTTATCTATGGAGCTATTTGAAATTTTATCCGAAAAAATTTCAATTTCCTCATTAGAAACCTACGATAAAATTCTCCTATACAATGTATTCTCCAAATTCAAATCTCATTTTTTAAATAATGACTCATATTTCGATATTGAAAAGATCAATTTAATATCAGAGTATATTTGGGAATTTGAATATATATTTTCAAATCCAAATTTTGAGTCAACCGAACTTGCAAGCTCCAAAGATTTAATTTCATACCAAATTTATTTATCAAAAACAAACAAACAGAAATCCATAAATTTTTATACCAATACACTGCTTCCATGTAAAATTTTTTCGTGTTTTCCAAATATTCCAAAAAGGTATGAAGGAGAGAAGTATTTTCAATTTGAACATAAGGAAGAATTCTCCATACCAGATAAATTTTTAAAACCTTCATCATATAAGACTATGGATGAGACAAATTTAACTCCGATAATTTACAAAAATACAAATTTCTCTTATGAAAAACTCAAATTCTCAAAATCTAAAGATAAATTTGACGCTTCGATAAATATGAAATTAATCTTTTTCATACTCTCAAATTTAAAAGATACTATAATAAAAACAATAGTGTAAGTGATGAATTCATCGCTTACACTATTGTTTTTTTAGATACATCTTCTCAAAAAATATAAATAATTTATTTACAAAAAATCCTATACAAATCGTATTAAAAATACTTCCTATTCCAATTTGGCATGATAAAATAATTGCAATTACAGCAAACATACTATCAATAAATATTTTAGATTTTAAAATAGATATTTTAAATCTGTTAGATACAGACACAAGCAGTAGATCATTCGGATGTGGAGAATAATTAGGCTGAAGATACAGAGCTGCACCCAACGACAATATAAAAACACCAATTATAAAAACACACACATTCAAAACTATTCCTCTAATTATAAAATTAGGTATAATCAATACCCAAAAATCCACAAAGAGTCCGAGAAAAAATGAAACTACCAAACATTCAAATCTTGGGAATCTTCTTTTACTAACAATCATTTCAACAAATAATGTAAACGTACCTAACATAATACTAGATAAAAATATAGGTATTTTAAACATTTCTGAAATTCTTATAGGTATAGCATCTGAAAATGAAAGTCCCAAAGTTGAAATACTTATTATCCTTATCCCAAAAGTTAAAAATATAACTCCTACAAAAAAATAAATTAATCCTTTTAAATTTAATTTCCTCACAAGCAAATTATTTATTTCCTTCCAATAATTTTAAATACTAAAAAACACCCAAAGTTATTTTAATTTATATCGAACATATTTAAAACTGAAAATTTAAATTCGTAAGAGAGCTATTTGAATTTATTTATATACATCTACTATAAGTCCTTGAATCTCATCTATAGTATTTAAAATATCGATATTGTCTTTTTCACCACTTAAAACTTTATCAGTAAGTTCCTTAAGTCTTCCATCAATGGTTTCAACAATTAAATAATACCTAGAACTAAACGTATCAGAAAATTTATTGAGTTCATACATATCTTCCATAACCTTTTTCAAATATTGCTTTACTAAATTCTTGTACTCCAATACATCGCTATGACTTTTTGTTATGATGATATCATCACCTTTCTTCCTTATGGAAGATAGTAGATCTTTTAAATTTTTCCTCGATTTATTAAATAAATTGCTCTCCATTTCTTTTAAAAAATTATCTTTATTGCCCGTAACAAATCTTTTATTGGATAAAATCTTGCTATTGTCCTTGTGTTCCAAACCTGATATTTTCATAAAGCAATTACCCCTCAAAACTAACTAATATTCACACTCATATATTTTAAATCTAATACTATTATCTTTTGTATTCTCTCAAAAAATGTACAAAATAAATATCCCATTATTTATTGTTAACTTAAAAATTAGACTAAAGGTCTTGCTCTTTGTGTAGCAATCAATTTAAGAAATGAGCCAGAAGCTAAATTCAGATATTGAAAATGCCCTAATGGATATATCAAAAAACGTAAAAGGATAGTCTGCCAACTATCCTTTTTCATTTACAAATTTTCATTACTTACATTTTGATCAACAGGCATCCTTTGACTACTATCATCAAACTTTTGCCTTTGACCTCTTCTCCCGCCCATTGACATTCCGTTAGTTGTCACTAGATCATTTAACGTTATGTCAAAAGTTTCAGTTCCAGCTTGAAGTTTATACGTTTGACCTTCTTTTAGTTCTGGTGTAGAAATAATAACCGTATTGTAATTTAGTGGGACTTCCCAAGACAAAATTTCTTTTCCTGTGCTATCTGTGAGCTTTATAGTGCTACCTTTACTTTGTTGAGACGACAATCCATAAAATATACTTCGTTGCGTGGATCCATCTTGTTGGGTAAAGTTATGCATCATTCCACTACCCCCAACGGCTACAAGCGTACCACCTTCAATTCTAAAACTTCCATCGTAATCAATAGGACTATCTGAGGTATTTGAAACATTCGAAACAAATATATCTCCCCCAGTTATTAGTATACTACCATTTGAATCTAACCCATCTCCTCCTGCGGTTATTGAGATATTGCCTCCAGTTATCTTGATGTATGCATTAATGTCGTTTGACATTCCTGGACCTTCGAATCCTCTTCCACCACCTTTATTCATTCCAGAAGGTGGACTTCCATTAGCATTGGACTGTGCTTGATCAGGAGGTGTAGGGCGAGAGCCTGGTTCACTTTCCGAAAAAGTTGGTGGATCACCTTGAGGTCTTTCGGGCATATTCGATACTCCATTTATTGACTCATCGCTTGATGCAGAATTAGGTTTAGCCGCATTTATTGCATCATCACTAGAATTGATGTTTAAGGTTCCACCATTTATTACAACTTTATAACCTTCAACACCCTCATAAGACTCAGTTATGTTTATCGTACCATTATTAATTACAACATCTTTATCAGCATGGATACCATCATCACCAGTTTTTATATTAAATTCACCGCCATCTATTACAACACTTCCTCCTGTATGAATACTATCGTCCTCTGTGTTCAAATTAAACGTTCCGCCAGATATATATATATTTCCTTTTTCAGTTTCATCTGCATTGTCACTCTTAATTCCCTTACCTTTTGACTCTATATTGAAAGTTCCATCATATATTTTGACAGCATCTTTACTAGATAGAGCTTGAGAAACAGATTTTATATTATAAGTTCCACCGAGAATATTTAAATCATTTTTAGAAACTATTCCGTGTTTATAGTTAGCATTAATATTTAAAATTCCTGATCCATTTATGGTTAAATCATCCTTGCTGAATAAAACTGCATCTATGTTATTATCATCAATATTCTCATAAGTTGCACCTCCACTTAAAGTACTGGTTGTACCATTAGGTAGAGTTATAACTACCTTATCAGCCTTCTTAACATAAATAGCAGTACTCTTTTCGGAATGTATATTTACGTTCTCTAAAACGAGTATGACATCATCTTCCTTAGTCACATCAACTATGACTTGACCATCGCTTAAAGTACCACTTAAAACATAAGTTCCAGCTTCAGTAATTGTTACCTTATTTCCCTCAACCTTAATTCCTGAACCTGTAAAATTCGTAGAACCATCGCTTAGGTTTATTATTTTTGATGTACTCTTATCATAATTAACTTGTTTATCCTTGGTCTTAACTTCTTTATCAACAACCGATGTAGTCAATTCTGAATTGAAATCAACGGTTGTATTCGAACTACTCATTGTCTCAAGACCATACTGACTATTGGTACTATCTTTTTGCGTCTCACTTGAGACAATACTAGAACTATCTCTATTAGATGAAACACTAGAGCCCGAACAAGAACTCAATCCAAATAAAATCAATGTTGAAAAAACAATCCCAATAGTCTTTTTATTCTTTCCAAAATTCATCTACAACTCCTCCCTTGAAGAAGAAAACTTACCACAAAGTATTTCCAAATTTCCATTACGGCATCTCAAATCATCTATCATTTGTTTCTCCTTAGAAATATCCCTCATAACAATTCTGTATTCCAATCTAAATAAACTCCCCATACTCACAGTCCTAACCTGAACAATTTCCCAATTCCTTAGATATTCATTAAATATATCATCAAATAAACTACTATAATCTACAGACTCTGGAACAGTAATCCTCAAGGATCTTTCGAAACCATTTGAACTACCAAAATTAGTTAAATTCAACACGATACTAACGACACCCATTATTATGATAAAAACTATGGCTATTCCTATATACCCCATACCTGTAGCAAGACCTACAGCCATAGCTAAAAATATACTCGTTATTTCCTTGGCTGTACCAGCTGCAGACCTAAATCGTACAAGAGAAAAAGCACCAGCTACTGCAACTCCAGTTCCAAGACTCCCATTAACTAACATTATAACCATTTGAATAATTGCTGGCATCATAACTAATGTAACTACAAACCCTTTATTATAAGAACTCCTAAACATATAAAGAAGTGCTACAATCATTCCCAATCCTAGAGAAGCAACCGTACAAATTATAAAATCTAGTGACGATGTAGCAATTACCGTACCTTCAACTAAGACTGAATTAAATAATGCATCTAACATTTTACAACATCCTCCTTTTCAAATTCAAAAACACTAAAACCTTAGCAAGCAAACACATAATCCTTATTCAACACACTCGGATTCATCCTCTCAATGAATCCACTTTGAATTTGATATGCTGTACCATATTTCGAAAATGAACGTGGGTAAATTTCTAAACTATTAAGTGCATCACATAACCAAAAAGGCATTCCACCTGCGATCTTTATCTCCATAAGACTCTCGCCTCTATCAATTACAAAATCTCCCCAATTTCCTTTTTTTAAATCAAGTTCGACATCTCTCCATAAGATATTTTTATCAAATGTAATCCTAATTTCTGAATCCTCAACACAGTACATAGCGACTCTATCATACGAAATATACATATTGGGAATAATATCATCATAATAATTGAGAAACCAGTCTACTTCTCTTAAAACTTGACTTTTAAAATTCGGCTCAACACGATCATATAAATATTTTTCTGCCTCATCAAGACGCATATTTTCTCTTCTTTTATAAACCACTCCCTTATACTTCTTTTTTAGTTCAATGAACACGTTACTAGTTAAATCCGGAACACCATAACTTCTTATCCTGAGCTTTTCTTTATACACGGGCTTGTCAAGAGAATACCTTATCAAGTGTGAATCCTTTGTATCAAAATATATATTACAAATGGTAGCTTCGCCGTAATTATCTACTTTCATCTTATTATTAATTTTTTCTAGAAATTTAAAGTATTTATCACTATCCAATAAATACTTCTTTTCATACCTTTCAAAAGTTGATTTAATATTACTCATATCTGCAACCTCCCTTTCAAAAATCAGTCCGTGCGATTAATGTTTATTGAAGTATACAAAACAAACTTTAAATTAACCTTAAAATAAATTTTAATAATTAAGCTTTTTGCTTTTTTCTATGTAAGTTTTGTGGCAGCCAAAATTTAAAACAGACGTACTCCCCCTTTCCTTTAGCAGTTATCTTCCCTTTATGTAATCTTACAATGGACTCAGCTAGAGATAACCCTATTCCATATCCTCCTTCTTCTCTTGATCTTGAGTTATCCATTCTATAAAATCTATCAAAGAGATAATTTAAATCACCATTTAAATTCTTATCCCACGTATTTGAAATTAAAAATTCAAGTTTACCATCTTTCTTCAAAAAAGTAATTTCTATTTTGCCACCAACAGGAGTATATTTCACCGCATTATCCAAAAGTATGGAAATTAAACTACAAAAATTATTTCTATTCCCAAGCATTTTCAGACTAGAATCTAACTCTTTTTTAAAACTTATATTTTTCCCAATCAGCAACATCTCAAAACTATCCACAGTATCAGAAACAATTTCTCCACAGCAAAATTCTTCCATCTCTAACTTAAACTCATTTTCATCCATTTTGGACAACGATAATAAATTTTTAATAAGTTCACTTAATCTACCAATTTGATTCCTTATGCTTTGAGTCCACTCACTTTCACCATTAAACATTTCTATAACCTCAGTATTTGCAGAAATAATAGCAAGGGGAGTCTTTATTTCATGACCAGCATCAGTTATAAATCTTTTTTGTTTTTCAATGTTTTCGACGATGGGTCTTATAGCTCTTCTTGAAAGAATACCTATTAAAATTGAGACTAATATTAAAAAAATAATTCCAACTAGTATTGAAACTACTGCAAAATCTCGTACAACAATAAAGTCTTTTCTACAATCTAGAAAAACTAAAAGTCTATACCCTAATTTTTGAGATATCTTAAATTTATATATACCTTTATATCCAAAAGTCCCTCCTGATCTAAATACAGACTCTCCTAACTCAACAGCCTCTTCATAATTTATAGAAGCAATATTATTTACATTCACAGACATTTCCCCAGAATCAAAATACTTTACTGAAAAATATCTAGTTTGATAAGGTGTCTCTTTTGAATATTCAAAATCAAATGGTATTTGTCCAAATCCATAACCATTTCTAATTTTTGGTTTAAAATCTTTTGATTCTCTTGGAAGAAAACCATCATGATCAATTATTATATTAATAAGTCCATTATTTTTATTTTCAGTCTGAATAATATTAAAAATATTGATAGTGCTCAATACTATGAATATAACTACAAATAAAGATAAAACCGTTATCAATATAAACTTTTTTTGTAAACTCCTAACCATTTTATTCCTCTTTCTTATTGAGCTTATACCCAATTCCTCTGGCTGCTCTAATCTCAAATGGTGCATTAATAGCCAAGAGTTTTCTTCTCAAATAAGATATATAAACCCAGACTCCATTAATCTCAACATCCGAATCATATCCCCATACTCTCTCCATAAATTGGTCAGTAGAAATTAACATATCAGGGTTTCTCATTAACATTTCCATCATTTGATATTCTTTATTTCCTAACCTTAAGCTTTTACCAAGATAGGATAATTCAAAATTTTCCCTATTCAAACTCATTCCATTAAAACTTAAAACGTTAGATAAAAACTCTGTCTTTCTCCTAGTCATTGCCCGAATTCTTGCAAGAAGCTCTTTCATAGCAAACGGCTTAGTTAAATAATCATCTGCACCTATATCAAGTCCCTTTACCTTATCATATACTTCTCCTTTAGCAGTTAGCAGAAGTATAGGAACATTGCTTCCCCTATTCCTAAGTTCTTCTATAACCTCAAATCCACTAACCTTAGGCATCATTATATCCAAAATAATTCCATCATACTCAGTTGATAGAGCCCAATCTAGTGCATCCATTCCGTTATTAACAACATCAACAGAATACTTATTATGTTTCAACACAGCAACCAGAGCATTTGCAAATTCCTTTTCGTCTTCAGCCAATAATAATTTCAATACAATCACCCTTTTCAAAATTTTGTATTCCATCCTTATTCCTATATCTGTAAACCATATAGATACTTGTCTTATATATTTCACATATTTTCCACTTTATTGTAAACTCTATTCATATTTACCTCAATCTCTTCTTGGAATTTTAATTCATCCATTGATGTTTCGAACATTTTAGACTTGTACACTAATACTTTCTCGAAATCATCGATTTTATTTTTTATGTCTTCCCCTAAAAATAAAAAGCACTGTTCGAATACAGTGCTTACAAACTATCTTTTACTTCTTTTATAATATCATACGAAAATACAACTAAGTGATTAAAAGATATTATCGCCATATAAGTTTAACTTTCATGCAATTCTTTGAATATAAACTTACCAAAGAATGAGAAGTGATTTATACTACTGCGTCAAATTAAATATTTTCAATTCGTTATTGAAAAAAGAAACTAACCCACATTGCTAATAGCAATGCTATAACACCTAGAATCGTACATTAATAAGAAGAATGGAAATATTACGAAACTATAGTTGACCTTTATGGAGAATTTCTTTTTGCCGATATTATGCAAGAAGATCCTCTCAATATTGTAACTGGAAATGAGTATATGTCTGTAGATGTAATTGAAGAAAGGACAACTCTGATAAACCATTAAAGGTTTCAACTAAATACCGAAATCATGTTTTAAAGAATAAGGGGGAAGGCAATGTTCCTCCATAAAATGTTTCTCTTCTATTGAATAACTAATCTTAACAACATTTGTTAAATAAACATGAGCCTTTTACTTACTATCAAATTCTCTATACGCCCATCTTCATACGAGCAAATATTCACCGAATGTATTAACATTTGATTGCATAGCACAAGTTAAAAACAGTTATTATTGATTCATTCTTAATTTTTATCTCTTATTATATTGTTCATGGGACTATTCCTACTAATCAATATCAAAAAGCTACTCTCCATACAGATACCCATAATAAATTCATTTTTGTGAAAAATAAGAAAGAAGCTATGAAGACTACTAAATGGCTCTCTAGAGGTTTACAAACAGACTACATTAAAGATATTTTTATGATAAAGACAGAGTCAACTTTTATTGCCCTGTTTTAATTTTATACATACAAAAAACAAAAATCCGAAGTAAATACAATCTACTTCGGACTCATTACTTAAAACTATAATAAATTTTTTCGAGATCTTTTTTATCAAATCCCGTATATTCCATAATTTTATCTAGAGGTTCTTTATTTTTCATCATGTCAATTGCAATTTCAATCTTAGCTTGCTTCTTTCCTTTTTCAATCATTCTTCCTGAAATTTCACGTTCAACCTCATCAGCAACTTTCTTTTTGCCCTCTTCAATTAGCATCTTACCAATTTTGTACATTTCTATCTCCTTTTTAAGTTTAAACATATCAGACTCATCTAAAAATCCTTCTGCCAAGATAAGAATGACTATAATTACGCTATGTTTTTTCTTGGAATTCAAAGAATTTGCAAGCCTTAATCCTTCTATTATAAGAGTTATCTTTTCCCGCCTAGAATACATATAAGGTATAAGAGATAAAGCTAAATATTCTTCATCAGTGAACCTCCTATTTTTAGAAAATTTGGAACTCAACTTCATGATCAATTTATCGCCATTGAAACAATCTAAATATATATCAGTATACATAAACCTTAGTGAGGTAAAAGCCATACTTTTAATTATTTTTCTAGTCTTACTTGGATATACTAAAATAAGTTCAAAGTCATCTTTATTTTCATATATCAGGAATGATGAGTATACAAGGAATTTATATATATCATTATAAAAATACTCTTTCTTAAATTCAAAATGTACAATTTTATTGTCTTTAGCAATCATTGTGAAATTTAAAACTGCATCTTTTATATAAAAACTTTCTTGATTCCTCCTTTTTACAAATTTACATTTATAAGGAAACCCCAAAATTTTCAATTTCGTATCCTCAAATAAATCTGCTATAGCATATTCAATTAATCTATCTAAAATATCAAGACCCATGAAACTTCTCCATACGAAAACTAAAACTCTACTCTATTCTGTGAATTTTTCCTAATTTATATACAACTGTATCTCCATTCTAACAAAAAAAAATGATACCTACATAAAGTAGCCACCATCTTTAACTCTTACTTAAATTGTGTACAAATTGCATAACCATTTCAAGACTTTCTTCATTTACATCCTCTAATATCATCTTCTTGTATATATAAGTTTGAACATAAAAACACAAAAATATATAATTTATGCCCTTATCAAATCCTTTTAAGGATACATACGTCTCAATATTTAAATTATTTACATTTTCGTTAACAAAAGATGTAAAACCTCTAGTTGAGCATTTTTTTAAATTCTCGTAGCTTGAATCTAAGAATTTGTATATACTCATAATATCAATATTATTCTTAAGACTAACTTTAAAATCTTCATTAGGGTCTTCTATAAAACTAGATATTTTTAAAAAACATACTAACATAAAAAATAATATAAAATCCCTTTGTGTAACTAGTTTTAACACATCATCAAAATATTTATGTTCCTTTATTCCCTCTAAATATTCGCTTAATCTTTCAAAACTGTACCAAAAAAAAGATACTTGCCTTTTTAAATTTCTTGGATTTTTCTCCAACTTTAAGTTAACAAGTAATCCTATTTTATTTATATTGTCTTTATATTTTACAAGATTTTTATATACCATATACTTTTCTCTATCTAATTGCATAGTTGCGTCAATAAGACCCTTTTTCTCTAAAAATATCCATATAGCAATCAATTGATTATCATTATACAAATCAAACTTTATTTTAGGAAGCCTAGTTATCATGTACATATTATCAAGTATTACATCTTTATTATCACCTAAAAATGATTTTTTAAAGTATATATAATTATAGTAGTTATTCATTATATCATAATCTGAGTTATCAGTGTTAATTTTAACGTACTGACTTTCCATATACTCTATATCATTCAAAATTTTAAGTAACTTACTCTTATACTCCATCCACCTTTTAGAAAAAATATAATATTCAATATTTATATTATCATACAGGTACATTCCAAATTCACCAATATCTTTGTCAAAATCAATATTCGATAGAATTTCAAACCACTCTGTCAATATTTCTCTCTTATTACTACTTTCATACAAATCAAGTTCCCTAAAGTACTTGTTTAGTATATTATTCGTATTTGTATCATCTATTTTAAAAATTTTATGAATAAACATATTCAAGTATCTACTTTCTATTCGTTCACTTAAAATATCAAGGTTAGTTACAAATATAAACTTTACATAGTCAAAACTTATTATATATTGAGAGAAAACTAACATATTCACAATTTGCATTTTATTGTATACTCTTTCAAGGTCATCAACTATAAATATAATACCCTTTTTGCCAGATATTCTATTCAACTTATCATTAAATATCTTTTTAGTATATATATTTATCTCATCCTTTAGATCAAAGTAACCATTCCCAAAATCCTCGTCTAAGAAATACTTAACAACATCAGGAATTTTACTGTTAATAACATAATTTATTATATTGGTATAATTTTTTAAAGTTCTTGAATTATAGATACCATGTGCTTTAAACAAGTTTCCCATAATAAAGTTAAAATAGTCACTTAATCTATTTCTCTCGGTAACCATTAAGCTATTTATCTCAAAAACATAGTAATTATCATTCAATTGTTTTTGTAAAACACCAGCAAAACTAGTTTTCCCACAACCACTTTTGCCATCTATACATATAGTAAGTGCCTCTTTTTGGTAATAGTCCAAATATCTTTTAACTTCCCTGAATAGATATTTTTTTTCCTCAAACATCATATCAAAATCATAAATTCTATAGTTTTCATCTTTAATAAAATCTCTAATATCAAACTTATTTATCTTATAATTAAACAAATTTGATATTAAAACTATTTCTAATTCTTTTAACATAATAAACATATTCAATATAAAATATATATTCAAAATAATAAATATATTTATATACGGTTGTGCTGAATATATAAAATACTCCCTAGATACATATAAAATTATTATATATATTACATAAATCCCTACTATTATATAATTTATTTCATTAAGATATTTATAAACTATGGTTGTTTTTATATATTCTAATTTATTTAAATAATTCCTTTTAAATAAACATGTAATTATCACAAATATTAAGTATAAACTGATAATAATTATTATAAAATCAAATAATGTTAGATAGTATAACTTATAGAAAAATATACTACTTATTTGATTTGCTATGCTATAAAATACAGTTTTACTAAGAGAAACTCCAATATTCGAATTTATTATACTTACCATAAAAATATTAAGGTATATCAAAATAGCAAACTCAGGTACAATTTTTAAGATGAGCTTCCTTAAAAAATACACTAATTTACATCTAAAAATAGCTGTAAATACTGAAAAATAAATTATTGCTATGAACAAACTTAATAGATACAAATAAAACATTAATATTTATTTCTCCATTAATATCTTTTACTCGTCAAATTTTATGAATCTAGTTTCTTTAAAAAGTAAAAAGGATACATCTATTATATTAAGATGCATCCAAAAAAGTTCTAAATCATTTCTAAAGATATTTTCATCATATTCGTAAATGCAGTTTGCCTTTCAAGTGATGTTGTTTCTTCCTTTGTTAATATATGATCACTAACTGTGAGAATACAAAGTGCATCTGCACCAAGACGAGCCGCATTCATGTAAAGAGCAGCTGCCTCCATCTCTACACCAAGCACACCTAATTTTTTCCATTCTAAGTAAGAATCACTTTCATCGTAGAAAACATCAGAAGATAAAATATTTCCTACGTGATATTTAATGCCAAACTCTTCAGCTTTACAAGTGGCCTTAGACAATAACTTGTAAGAAGCCAAAGGGGAAAACGTTCCCTTAATTCCATACTGAAAACCATAATTTGAATTTGTAGATGCCCCTTGCCCTATTATTATATCATATAGATTTATATGTTTTTGTATTGCTCCACAACTTCCTATTCTAATCAAATTCTTAACACCAAATTTACTTATAAGCTCATATGAGTATATCCCTATACTAGGCATTCCCATGCCTGTCCCCATTACAGAAACTTCCTTACCTTTATATGTACCAGTGAACCCTAAGATATTCCTAACAGAATTAAATTGTATGACATTTTCTAAAAAATTATCAGCTATAAACTTTGCTCTTAAGGGATCTCCTGGCAAAAGTATAGACTCTGCTATTTTACTTCCATTAGTGTTTATATGTGGTGTATTAATAAACCTCGCCTCCTCTATAAAAATATCCATCATTGATTAAATACTATAATAAATTATGGATTAAGTAAAGCCTTTATCAATATATTTTATCCTATTTTTATAATACCTATTACATTATGTACAGTATCGGCATTTTCATAAAAAGACTAAAATTAAATTTCTCAGATACAATCTTAGATAAGCTTGTTTTACTTAAACCTACTCTCTTCCTTCACGTAATATACCTACTTCTCCTTTTCCACTTCTTAAAAGAATCTAGCATAAACTTTTCTACGTCCATTTCATATAAATCTTGCAAGTTAAACTTGTTAAACACTTCGTCTATTTTACCATACCTATATACTTTAGAATCTTTAAGCATCATAATATTACAATCTAAATTATTGACCAAATTTAGATCATGAAATATACTTATTAAAATTTTACCCTCAAACCATTTACTTATATTTTCTATCATATAAATTTGATATTTCATATCCAAATTATTACTCGGTTCATCAAATAAAATTATATCTGTATCCTGTGCGAGGACTCTTGCAATAAAAACTCTTTGTCTTTCACCGCCAGATAATTCATCCATATATTTATTTTCCAAATGTGAAATACCAAGTCTCCACAACAATTCGTCCTTATTCTTGAGAGAAAGTTTCCATTTATCATGTACATACCTTCCAAATTTTATCACATCTACAACCTTATAATTAAAATATGTATTTATTTCTTGATGTAATACCGTGATTTTACTAGACAATACTTCATTTTTCATTTCGCTTACTTCAGTATCATCGATTTTTATGCTTCCCCTGTAATTTAAAAACCCATACAAACATTTTAACAAAGTGGATTTACCACTTCCATTTGTACCAATTATATTTAAATGATCACCCTTGTTCAAAGAAAAACTTATGTTATCCAAAACTTTATTTCTTCCATAAGAGTAACTAAGATTTGAAACCCTTAAGATAATATCATCTCCTTCCATTTCTGAAAAATATATGTATAAATATTGGAGTACCTATGAGAGCATTGATAGTTGATATCGGTATTTCAGCTGGATATATAACAATCCTCGATATCGTGTCAAATAAAACCATGAGAGTTCCTCCAAAAACAAAACTCATTGGAATAACAAAATTATGTTTTGAATTGAATAACCTTCTACATATGTGAGGAGTTATCAAATCCACAAATCCTATTACGCCACTTGAAGCTACACTAGCTCCCGTTAAAATTGAAGAAAATATCAATAACTTTATTCTAGTTTTACTTGGATTTACCCCAACTGCTTTACACATCTCATCACCAAAAGTCAAAATATCTATTTCATTTAACATTGTAGTAATACCTATAATTGGTATTACTACAAATGGAATTATTACCCATACATATTCCCATCCTCTAGAAGAAAATGATCCCATTTGCCATATTAATATCGAATATAAACTTTCTTGATTTATAGATGTTATGAATGTTAAAATGGAATTCAAAAATAAGGAAATAGACATTCCGATTAGAATTATTGTGTTATTCGACATATATCTATCACACCTTTTCGAAATGACTATTACTAACAACGCTGTTAAAATTGAAAATACAAACCCAACAATCGGATATGTAAAATTTTTAAATATCGAAACTGTAATTCCCAAAATTATAAATATTCCGATTCCCAAAGATGCTCCAGAAGAAACACCTATAGTGTAAGACGATGCCAACGGATTTCTTAAAATTGATTGCATTATAGCACCACTTACCGAAAGCATTCCCCCCACTATAAAAGATAATAAAATTCTCGGTAATCTTATATCCCAAATTATAGAAATCATTGCATTAGAAATATTTTCATTTAAATTATAGTTAAAAATCTTATGTAAAATAATTTGTATTACATCAGATACATTACTTACTCCACCACCGATCATCATTGAAATTAAAATTAAAAAAATTCCTAAAAAAATTGATGTGGTTACCTTAACTACATTACTCATTTATAAATTCCTTTATGTGACTTCGAATGTCTTGAAGTGCCTTTATGAAAAACTGAGATGGTCTTGATGAACTGTTGTTATCTATATAGTAAACATTCCCATTCCTTACAGCATCTATATTTTCCCATCCAACTCTGCTTTTTATTTCATCAATATTTCCCTGTGTGCTCACATTTGTAAAAATAATCTTTGGATTTTTTTCGATTATAGATTCACTATTTGGCGAAATCCATCCTTTCAAATCTCCAAATATATTTTTACCTCCAGAAATTTCTATAATTTCATTTATAAATGTATCATTCCCAATGCTATATATATATGGAGCCGCCGATATCTCAAAATATACATTAACTGGATCACTAAAAATATCGTCCTTTATCTTGTCAACCTCCTTCCTCAAATTTTCAACTATACTATTTGCCTCACTTAATTTATTTGTTTCATTACCAATAAGTAAAATTGAATTATATATTTCTTCCAAATTAGTTGCTGTATCAATATTAACAATTTTAATACCTAAACCCTCGAGCTTATCAAATGAAACGCTAGGATCGTATTGAGATAAAAATATAATATCTGGAGCCATCTCTGCTAATGCCTCCATGTTCGGTGACCCACTTTCAAAAATTTTTGCCGCATCATTAACTCCTTCCACATCGGTAGAATATTTATCAATCCCTATGATTTTATCTCCTAAAGATAGTTCAACTAATATTTCTGTATTAGAAGGTGCAAGAGATACAATTTTCAACCCATCATTATCTCTCACTGAATTATTTCTGTTTGACCCACAAGCCACAAAATTTATTAAAACTAATCCAAATACTAAAACTCTCCATGTCTTACTCAAAAACTTCAACACTACTTCTCCTTTTTATATAAAAACTAAAAATGCTCCGTGAGTTTTAACCTCACAGAGCATTTTTACACAACAAAAAGAAGCCATAAATAACAATCTACACCCCAACATTGCATAAACAAATAACTCCATACACCGTGAAGCTAAAAGTCACAATACGTAGGCAGGTATTCCGACTTAGAATCATAACACTTACCTTCCCTTCCCAGTTACCCAGTGGATAATAAGGCAAGCACTCCTCATTCACGGCGGCGGGACCGTATAGGATTTTAACCTATTTCCCTTTTAATAATCAAGTTTTAACACTTGACTAACCCACATATCCCAGATGATCATTATATAACAGCAATTTTTTTTAATCAACTATTTTTTATCGTGGTCTTTGAGTATATCAAAAATACTTTTTGACGTTGTATCACTCATTGTATACCCTAAAATATTTACAACTCTTTCTATTTTTTTCTCACAATCTCCTTCAATTTCTATATATGGTTTTGGATAGAAGCTTTTATCATTTATATCAATTTCTACAAGAGTATCACATATTTCATAACTCTCTCTATATCTATGTATTACGTAATTTGCCTTAAGACCTATAGATTTAAAAATCTCCTCTCCTAAATACGCATCACTAATTTCTATTTCATTTTCTTCCATAACCTTATACTTAGAGTTACAATCTGAGATTGTTTTCTTTACTGTCATGTAAGATGTTATTTTGTTAGAAATTAAATCTTCTACAATCCTTATTCTTGCATATCCATTTTCATTGAGAAGTTTACCGTCTTCAAAATCAAATAATTTATTAATTTGATTTTCTTTTTTAACAAGCCTAGCACCATTATCATTCAATTTCTTTCTTATTTTATCAATATCAATATCTAAAATCCTAACTTCAGTTTCCATAAATACTCCAAAATGTAATCAATAATTTTTATTAATTCTGATATCCTTTGTGTTTTTGTTATATAATTATACCAATAATTTTATTTTAAGGAGAAAATAAATTGAGTTATTCTAATTCTAGTAATACTAATTTTACAAAGATACTTTTGATAAACGTTATAGTTTTAACGTGTTTAAGTATGATTCATCCTGTAACACCAAAACTTATAAATTCCACAAACCTCCCCCCATTCTACTTTGGACTTTTATATGGATGTTTAAATATTTCAACATTTATCGCTTCCCCAATATTTGGAAACATATGCGATTTATATGGAATGAAACTTCCTATGATAATTGGAATGATAGGGTATACGATTGGACAAATTATATTTGGCTTCTTTCCAAATCACATAAACGTTCTTATTGCGAGAATTATATCAGGTATTTTTATATCCGGATGGTATGTGTCAAGTATATCATATGTATCTTACATAACACCAGATTCGCAAAAACTAAAAAGATTAGCATATCTAAACGCTTCTAGTAGCCTAGGTACAACATTTGGGTCAATCATAGGTGGCTATGCAGGAATGAATAATTACCAAATAGCATTTATAGTTCAGATTTTTATTTCCTTCATATCAATGCTTTGTATATTAGTATTTTTCAATGACACGTCAGAAAGAAATTCATACAAAAAATTTTCATTTAAAATATTTAGCATAGATGACTTAAAAAGTATAGCTAAATCAGACAAATTCATATTCTTAATGTTGTTACTTATAGTCATCACATTTTTAGGAATCCAAAGTTATACATCTACAATAAGTTACTACGTTGAAAATATTTTAAAATTACCAACAACAGTTAATGGATTAATTTTGGGATCAACTGGATTTTTTACCACAATTACAAATCTGTTTCTTATACCGACTTTAAATAAAAGATTTAATTCAAAGCTGCTTTACCTATTATCAACACTTGTATCTGGTGTTTGTATAATTTTATCCATGACCTTACAAAACTCAATTATATCTTTTGCTTGCTTACTTTTATTCGTGGTATTACATACAATGATAGCACCTATTATACAGTCAATGATTATAGAAAAATCTAAAAACAATCACGGGGAATTAGCCGGTCTTCAAAATGGATTTAAAGCAGTTGGTTCTTTCTTAGGAGCAATATCCTCTGGTATAATTTTCGATGTATGGTTCAAACTTCCTTTTTTTATATCGGGAATAAGTTTAATATCATGCTTTTTAATTTCAATTTCATATACCAGATTACAAAAAAACTAATGCTACAGTCATTTTATCGACCGTAGCATTTTTTATATAATCATCAGTTAGACAACAAAATTCCATTATATATATACCTAGCTGCTGGGGATAAAAAGTTATATTCATTTTTTATTAGAACCATAAGCGTTATAATTAAAGCCACAATCATAAACCAAATTATCACTTTCCTAAAATTAATTAAACTGCTGACAAAATAACTTAACTTCATCATAACTCTCCTCAAATTTCTGTTATATTTATAGTTTCGTAAACTATAAATTTTTCTTTATAAAATATTATTTCGAAAATAACTATTTTTATATTGTTCTATCTGCTATCCAAGTAGATGATGATATTAAAAATCCTATAACAAATATTACTACGTAAACTATACCTCTCATAGAAAACTCAAATCCAGGAATTATCGAAATCATCGATCCTAAAATTAATCCTATTATAGACATATAACTTTGGACAGGAAAATTTTTCAAAAAATACCCAACAGCATTTATCATAACTACAATTCCTAAAAACACACCAATGCAAAAAGGTATAAGAAACAAAAAATTAAAATTAGAAACTGCAGAAATTACAGAATTGTACATTCCAAATAAAATCAAAATAAACGAACCACTAACTCCTGGTAATATCATAGTACTAGAAGCGATAAAACCACTTAAAAACAATAGAATAATATTTTCAAAATTCAAAGTAACAATTATTTTTACGTCCATAGCAGGTGTCATAAACTTCACACATAGTAAAATCACAAACGTAACTATCAGGTATAGGTAATGAATCTTTTTCACCTCATACGACCTAATAACCTTAAATAAAGTTCTCATACTACCCGCAATAAGTCCTATAAACAAATAACTCATATACCAAGGATATTTATCTAAGAGTATATTTAATATACCACTAAATATCACAACTCCTAAAAAAATTCCAATACCTATAAAAAACAAAAATCTAAAATTTGATTTAAAATTCTTAAAAATCTCAGATATAGAACTTATTAATTTATCATATATTCCAAGCACTACAGCCATAGTTCCAGCAGAAACTCCAGGAATAATATTAGATATTCCCAAGATCATACCTATAAAAATATTTTTAAAATCATCCAATACAAAAACCTCGCTACAATATATTTTTCAATATACATAATACATAACTCAACAATAAAAATATCAGCCTATAAAAGAATAGATTGATATTTCAAAAACCTCTAATTATTAACACTCCTATCAGCTGAATCAAAAATCTCTCTAAAAGTACTAGTAAACGTAGATAAATTTTGTAGTTCAGAAGGTATAATTATTTTAGTAGCCTTACCATCAGCAACCTTCTCAAAAGTTTCAAGCGCTTTAATGGATAATACCTCTTTTGTTGGTGAAGCATCATTCATTAATTTTATCCCCTCAGCTAATGCTCTCTGTATACTAAGTATAGCTTCCGCTTGTCCTTCCGCCTGTTTTATAGCGGCCTGTTTCTTAGATTCCGCAATCAAAATCGTAGACTCCTTTTCCCCTTCTGCAAGAAGTATCGCAGATTTTTTTTCACCCTCCGCTTTTAAAATAAGCTCTCTACGTTCTCTTTCAGCCTTCATCTGTCTTTCCATAGCATCTTGTATTTCTTGAGGAGGTATAATATTTTTAAGTTCCACTCTATTTATTCTTATTCCCCATGAATCTGTTGCTTGATCTAGAATTGATCTCATTTTCCCATTAACTAAATCTCTTGATGTAAGTGTTTCATCTAACTCTAACTCCCCTATTATATTTCTAAGAGTCGTAACAGACAAATTCTCTATAGCCAAAATTGGATTTTCCACTCCATAAACATACAATTTTGGATCAGTTATTTGAAAAAATACAACAGTATCTATCATCATTGTTACATTATCCTTAGTTATAACCGGCTGAGGATTAAAATCTACCACTCTTTCTTTTATAGATATTCTACTTGATATCTTATCAACAAATGGTATTCTAAAATGTATTCCAACCTCTAAAGTTTTATAATACGCTCCAAGCCTTTCTACTACGTAAACCTTAGCCTGTGGAACTACAACAATTCCTCCAAATACAAGCAACATAATCAAGAAAAACACCACAAAAAACACCACAAAAAAAAACATTAAAATTTCCTCCTAATTAATTTTTTCGACTATCAGTTTCACTCCTCTTACGCATTTTACTCTCACTTTATTTCCTTCATTTATAATACAACTATCATCTTCACTCAAAGCAGGCCATATATTGTTGTCTATAATTACCTCACCCTGATTTAAGATATTGTTTATATCTTTATTTACTAAACATATTCTACCTATAAGAGAATTTGTATTTATATTTATTTTCTCAAAATTTGTAACCTTATTCAAAAATCTCTTCGTACAAAGCATAGAAATTACAGAAAATATTATAAATATTATAAGCTGTAAATTCAAATCCTTTATAAAAAATGTAGAAAATAATCCAGCCAAACTTCCTATACAAAACCATACTGTTACTAAATTAATAGTAATAACTTCAATTACGACCAAAATCACAAATATAATCAGCCAAAGTATAATATGTGAATAATTAATATACATTAAACCACCTCTTAAACATACAACTATCTTAAATAATATTCTTCGCCTCCACTTTGGGATATTTTACCTAAATCAAGTTCAATTCTTTAAAAGCTTATGTAGTGTAGGTAACTTATCTATATTAATATTCATATCACTTCTCAGTATCTTTACTCGCTTCTTTTTAATTTCATAAACTCTATCATTAAATATATCAATTACAATTTCACTGTTAATTTTATTTTCTTTGACTTCATATCGCCCATTTTCTAAGAAAAAATCATCGCTAATAAGCTTAACTACACTTAATCACTGATAAAACTTTTTTTATAGATATCCATATTTTACCTGATCCAAAATTATATATAAGATTAATTGATGCATGACTGTTTAATTTATCTAAATTAGGTAAGATATCCTTAGCAGTTATTTTTTGTCGCCTTGCAATCTTAAATACATGCCTAAAAATTTCATAAGCAAAACCTTAATTATGTGCAACAATATCAAAAATGCTAGAATCCTTAAAACTTCTAACGTTATTGTATCACAAATCAGTAAAAATTTAAATAATACATTTAGAAATATTCATACAAAAGTCAAAAACATCGTGGGCACTGTAAAACATAGTAATGATAATAACTATCTAAAAATATCTAAATAATGAAAATGTACATAAATTCAAACAAAAAATTCATACAAGCCTATAAGTATTGCAACGATAAATACGTGACTGTCCAATTAAATATTTAACTAAAATATTTAATTCACGTAAATCAAAAAGTTCTTTTTGCAATATCCATCAAAGAGAACGATTTTAGCAAATTCAAAAATTAGAGAATATGACGATATGATAAGCATCAGAATCAATAATAAATATTACAATCTTCTAAGAAAGATTAATCTTAAAAATATAAGCATGGTTGTTAGATCATTAATAAGAGTTGATATCTACGATGGAGTCGTAGAGATAACTGACAATGATATTAAAAAAATATTCTTAGTATTCAATGATCCAGAACGGAAATATAAATAACTACATAGAGCTTTATAGTAATGGATTTTATTAATAAAATCTATGAAAAATATGAAGAAGATAATTCATGGAGGAGATTAAAATGAAAATAATTTACACTAAAAACAGGGGAAATGCTCCAGCAGACAACCTACCAGAGCAAATGAAAAAAGAAACCCAAGAGGATGATAACATATTACCAAAAGAATTCCTAGTACTTTTCATAATCTCTTTACTATCTTTCCCTCTTTGTATATTAATTCAACACATTATTAACTCTTAGCTTCATCTATCCTCTCTATCGCTTCCTCCGCATTCCCTACTCCTATCACATCTATACCTCCTAGCCCTAACTCCCTGCTCCTCATGTTTCCCACACTCGATCCTATCATTTGCTCCCTATTCGCTCCTACTTGTAATCTTATACCTCCTTCCTCCTTACTCACACTGTTCGTAAACTCAAATCCTCCACTCTTTCCATCAGGTAAAGTGTTTGTATCCAACTCCTTTAATTCCAATGTTATACCTGCTATTTCTACTGTTTGATTCCCTTTTTGTGCAGGTTTAGCAAATGTAATAGTATCCATTACATACTCTTTCCCTCCATTAAATTCAGACTTGTCTATTATTTCTAATGTAACATCTGTAGCTCCATTAGCAGGAGCAGTTATTTTAATTTCAAATGTCCCTTCTCCTAATTTTAATAACTCTTCCTTTGTACCTGCAAATATTTTCTTCAAATTATCATTATTTATACCATTTGCATTACCTCCATCAGCTTTCTCATTAGTTATTTCATACTCCTTCCCTGATATATTACCATTTAACACCTTGTTAATTGGAAGTTTAAGCTTGTCCATCCGTGTATCTCACACAAATCTTCCGTGAGATTAATGATTGTCCATCCACGTGTCTTCCAAACGCCTTCTACACCTTTCCAAAAATTTAATGCTTGTCCACCAATACATCCCCATCACACCTCCCACAAAAAACAAAAAATCGCTAAGTCATTGCTTAGCAACTCCTATACACCTTATTCCTGTTTTAAATATCTACCTAACTCATCTTCTCTCAATCCATACTTACTAATTACTTTAACTCTAATCTCTTTCTCATCTACTCCAAATTTTCTTAAACTCTCCACTAATTTCCTAATTCCTTCTTCTATACCTTTGGTCATTCCCTCTGCCTTGCCTTTCTCCTTATCTCTCATTACCTTCGAAAACATAAAATCATTACTTATTGTTAAATCTTCCCACTTATCCCATCTATCTATCT
>NZ_JBRACL010000007.1:0-94691 GCF_054906395.1 Anisomitus miae (SeqCode) | reverse complement strand
GAAGAAGAAGGTATAAGATTACAAGTAGGAGCGAATAGGGAGCAAATGATAGGATTGAGTGTGGGGAACATGAGGAGCAGGGAGTTAGGGCTAGGAGGGATAGATGTGATAGGAGTAGGGAATGCGGAGGAAGCGATAGAGAGGATAGATGAAGGTGGTTTTATGGACAAGCGATGGACAAGCGAATATAAAATACAAACGCAAGCACGCACAAAAAAATAAAATTGGACAAGCATCCAAAACGCATCAAAACACTAACACTATCGATATAATAAAACCAAGCAAGCAAACATATCAAGAGCGAGAAAAGCAAAATCAAAAATATAAAATACAATTTTAAATCCACGACTACATGTATAATTAGGAAGCAGAGGGGTATTTGCGTTGAATGGGGACTATTGAATAATTTATTAAATAAAATTGAATAAATATTAATTATTTAAACAAACTAATTGTGAGTATTTTAGTTAGTTTGTTTTTGTTTTTTTGTGGGAGGAATTGTTAGATATGATAATTAACCATAATTTAAATGCGATGAATGCACATAGAAATATGAATTCTGCTACTACGGCTCAGGGGAAATCGATGGAGAAGTTGAGTTCTGGGCTTAGGATAGTCAGAGCATCAGATGATGCAGCAGGTCTTTCAATTTCTGAGAAGATGAGATCACAGATAAGGGGACTTACGCAGGCTTCAAGGAACGCACAATATGGGATTTCTATGATACAAACAGCAGAAGGGGCATTGTCAAGGACTCATGCAATAGGGCAAAGAATGAGAGAGCTTGCAATTCAGGCTGCAAATGGAACATATATGGATGAAGATAGGGAAATAATAAATCAAGAATTTAACGAATTGAAATCTGAAATAGATAGAATTGCAATTGATACGGAGTTCAATGGTAGCAAAGTGATAAATAAATGGAAATTTCTCAGGTAAAGAGTTTGAGATAACTGGGCATCAAAAAACTAATATTGGTAATACAAATAACGCTAATTTAACGGATATATTTGCAAGTGTGGATCCGGACGAATTGCGTAAATTGGGAGAAGGAACTTTTGAAATTAAAATATCTCATGATGGTGTAGGGGATGCAGTAACGGTAGATTTAATAGATAAGTCTGATTTTAATGGTGGAAAAGAATATTTAATGGATAGTTTTACTGTGGATGCCCCACAAGATAATGAAACATTTATAATTGCAGGTGTGTATTTAGAGCTTGATG
This sequence comes from Anisomitus miae (SeqCode), assembly GCF_054906395.1. NCBI lineage: Bacteria > Bacillati > Bacillota > Clostridia > Eubacteriales > Clostridiaceae > Anisomitus (SeqCode) > Anisomitus miae (SeqCode). Next base: position 93,465 of record NZ_JBRACL010000007.1, on the reverse strand, counting down.
ATTTGGACAATTTGAGTCAAGGTGATGATGGGAGTTTTGAGTTTACGAATTTAGCACATAAGATTGGTGATGGATTAAAATTGCAAGTTGGGGCAAACAGAAATCAAACAATAGGATTGAGCTTGGAGAATATGAGAAGCAGAGAATTAGGATTTGGTGGTATTGAAATTAAGACTGTTGAAGATGCACAAAATGCAATTGAGCGTGTTGATGTGGCTATGTCGAGAGTTTCTACTCAACGGGGAACCCTAGGTTCAGTGCAAAATAGATTGGAACATGCAATATCTTCTATAGACAATACAGTAGAGAATTTACAGGCATCAGAATCCAGAATAAGGGATGTTGATATGGCGAAGGAAATGATGGAACTCACAAAATTGAATATTATGCAACAAGCATCGCAATCAATGCTTGCTCAAGCAAACCAAGCACCTCAACAAGTGTTGGCTATTTTAAGCTAGAATCCAATTAAGCAAACTAATTTATAAAATTCTAATTAGTTTGTTTTTTTATATCCAGGGGGTTTATGAGGATATGATAATTAATCACAATTTAAATGCGATGAATGCACATAGAAATATGAGTTCTAAAACAATAGCTCAGAATAAATTGATGGAAAAATTAAGTTCAGGACTTAGAATAGTTAGAGCATCGGATGATGCGGCTAGACTTGCAATCTCTGAGAAGATGAGATCTCAGATATTAGGACTCACACAAGCTTCGAGAAATTCACAAGATGGGATTTCTATGATTCAAACGGCAGAAGGTGCATTATCCGAAACTCATGCAATAACTCAGAGAATGAGAGAAATTGCGATTCAATGCTCAAACGGAACATATGCAGATGAAGATAGGGAATTGATAAATCAGGAGTTCGAACAATTAAAGTCGGAAATAGATAAAATTGCAGTTAATACCGAATTTAATGGCAACAAGGTTTTAAATGGAAGTTTATCAGGAGAAGATTTCATAGCCCCTACTTCAGTTGATTCACTGTCAGGCATTAATAATAATAAAGATCCTGATAAAAAATTATCGCTTGCAATTCCTATAACTGACTTAGTGAAATTTCCCAAAATGGGAGAAGGAGATTTTGAAATTCATTATAAGGTAAGTGAAAATAAGAATTCAAATTCTAAAAATGTGACGATAGATTTAATAGACAAGTCTTATTTTAATGGATATAAACCTTATGTCTTAGATAGTGTAACTATAAAAGATGTAGACTTTACAAAAAATAAAGAACCCATAATCTTGGGAGATGTGAATATAAATATTAGCTTAAGATCATTTAAAGATGATGCCGATGGAACTAAAGGTAAAGTGTCTTTTTCAAATGTTTTAAATAATAAGAAGGATGGAATACATCTTCATGTTGGTGCAAATAAAGATCAAACTATAGGTTTTAGTATAAATAATATGAGGGTTAGGAATCTTGGACTTGGGGGCATGGAGGTTTCAACATTTGAGGATTCGCAGGAAGCACTTGAGCGTATAGATATTGCTATTTCGAAGATATCTACACAGAGGGGTGAGCTTGGATCAGTACAGAACAGACTTGAGCATGCAATATCATCAACAGATAATACAGCAGAGAATTTACAAGCATCTGAATCGAGGATACGAGATGTGGACATGGCGAAAGAAATGATGAACTTAACAAAATTAAATATTTTGCAGCAGGCATCTCAGTCAATGATTGTTCAGGCAAACCAAGCTCCTAATCAGGTTCTGTCCATTTTAAACTGAAAATATCAAAAAACAAAGAAGGTATCTTAAATATAAGTTTAAGATACCTTCCTGCTACTTTAGAAGATCATCGATATTGTTCTTTTTAATGTGTTTGATGTAATTTTCATGATTGTCTTTAATTATGCCGTTTTTAGTTAACTTAAGTAATTTGCTGATAGAATCGTTGTCTTGATTAGTACTCAACGCTAACAAATTTTCTGACATTATGTCAGTGAGATTAACCTTCAATAGCTTATCTTCAGAAAACTTTATTGCCTTTTCAGAAGAATTGATATAGTCTAAGACTTCATTCATCTTCTCAAAAGCAAACTCAGAATTAATACTATTTCTGATATTTATATTACTAAGATTAAGTTTATTTGTACTAAGTCTTGGAATTAATATACAGTCATCCAACGAACACGAATCGAAAATTTTAAAAACCAATTCGTTGTTACCATTATAAAACAAATTTTGTCGTATGTCTACGTTAAGTTTATTAGCTTTTGAATTAAATTTTTTACATAGTTCTTCAAATTTGAAGTTTAGTGATTCTCGACCGAATGAAGTATTTGATTCATTTTTGGATTTTTTAAAAATTTCCATGAGTTCAGAGAGTACTTCTTTAACTTCGCTTAGAGTAGACTTTGCTATTTGTACATATGTTACTCCAATCTGGAAATTTTTAGCTATATATTGAGATTCGGTAACATCATCAATTGTAATATCTAATTTGTAATTTTTATAATGAGGATTTTTTTTATTTTTATCTTGTTTTAATATTTTTCTAGATTTGAAAATACTCATAGCTCTATCAATGCCTGAGTTCTTATTGATGAACATTGGTAACATCCTCCTTGATACAAATTTTACATCCCTGTAGTCACCATTATTATATTAATCGTACGGAATTACTGTATATTTACATACCTATTGAACAAAAAGATGTAAACAGTTATAATTAGGAAGATTGAACTCAGTGCAAAAAATATTCTCGGAGGGAATAATCTTGATATACTTAGTTTATTTGGTATTAGCCTTATTGGTTATAGGATTTTCTGTGAAAGCAGCAAACTATGTGGAGTTAATAGATAAGAAGACAAATATTTCAGGAGCATTCATTGGGGGAGTAATCCTCGCAGCAATTACATCTCTTCCAGAATTTTTTACTAGCGTTTCTGCTGCACTTATTTTGGGAAATTCAGAACTTGTGTTAGGGAATATATTGGGAAGTAATATATTTAATTTAGCAGTCATGGCGATTGTAATTGTTGCATTTATTGACGGTTTTGTTAAATCAAAGATTAGTTTAAATCACAATTTGACTCTAATATTTGTTTTAATATCAAGCTTAATTTTATTTTTTCCTGTTTATTTCAAAAACGATATAAGCATACTAAACTTCAGTGTAGTTTCCTTGATAATAATCGTATTTTACATAATTTCTTTAAAGTTTATGGCTGGGGATGGAAATGAAGATAGTAGCCCAGATGAAAAAGATAATTGTAAACTGTCTTTAAGACAGATAAGTATTAGGTTCGTTTTGGTGAGTATAGGGCTTGTTGTATCGAGTATCTTTATAACTTATGTTACTGATATGATTTCTATTAAATTGGATTTGGCTTCGAGTTTGAGTGGAGCTTTATTTTTAGGAATAGCAACATCCCTTCCTGAAGTTACCTCTATTATTGCATTGGCTAGAAAGATGAAATTCGACTTGGCAGTTGGGAACATAATAGGGAGCAATATGTTTAATCTTTTGATAGTGTCGATAGTGGATGTTTTATATGTAGGAAAGTCTATGTATCGAACTGATCAAATGCAAACAAGGTTGTTGTTAAGCTTCGGAGTGATATCCACAATATTTATTTTAACTGTATTAATTTTAAAAAAGTTAAATTTCAAAAATAAATTTATTTATTTAGTTTTAGGGTTTTTAACTATAATAACCTATTTGGTATATTTGATATTATCATTATAAGAGGGCGTGATTAATTGAATAAAGGAAAAAGATTTGGTCTGATTTTGTTTTTGTCTCTTTTTTCAATATTTATATTTGGTTACAGTACAAGACCTTATTATGATGCGAAGAAGATATATGATGAAATTAAGCCGGCGATAGTTGATGAGGATAGGTTAAGACGAAAAGAGGAAAATGATGCTTTGATACTTTTGTATCATAATGTAACGAGTAAAAAATCCATAAGTGCCAAAGATGATTTATATGTGCACATCGATGATTTTAGGAAGCAGTTAGATTATTTGGTGGATAATGATTATAACGTAGTTACTCTTCAGGAACTTTATGATTTAAGACAAAGTGGCGAGAAAATTCCTCAAAACACAATTGTTTTAACCTTTGATGATGGAGATAAAAGTTCCTATGATATAGTTTTTCCTGAGCTCGAGGAAAGAGGATTGAAGGCGAGTTTTTTCGTTACTACAAGACAATTAAATGATATTGGATTTGTAACGAGAGAGAATCTTATAGAAATGCATAACGCAGGTCAAGATATTCAAAGTCAAGGTCATAACAATGAAGATTTTATAGATTCATCAATTGCCCAAGTTCATAAGTCTATGTATTTGAGTAAAAAGATATTGGAAGAAACTTTGAACAAGAAGGTTTTGTTTTTGGTTTATCCAAATTCATCTTTTAACTCTGAGGTAATAAGGGTTGCTCAAGATGTGGGATATGAATGGGCGTTGTCTACAGAATCTGGAAGATTTTATGATCATTACCTTACAATGGAACGTGTTAGTGTTCCAGGTGGATGTGATCTTGAGCAGTTTATAGAAAAGCTAAATGAATATGTTTAGTAAACTTGTATAGTCACTTTCGAGTGGCTATTTTTTTATTAAAAAAAATGAATATAAAAATTTAAAAAGTTAATAATAAACTTATCAGTATTTAATAAAATACTGCATAAAAAGTTTGATTTTTTAGGATTATATTTTTACAATTGCTATTTTAATTATTATTTTGGAGGTTTAAGAAGGTTATGAATAGAAAAAAGATATCTCTTCTATTAACTGGATTAGTGATTACCTCAAGTATTTTTATGGGATGTGCATCTTCGAATAAAGGAAATACTTCTTCAGATAATGGATTAAGGACTGCTCAAGAAGATCCTATTTTCAGGCAAGCGTCAGAGAGACAAGTTACTCAATATAATGGCGACATGCCTGTAGAGTATCCAAATAATGCGATTGATAGTTATGATCAAAATAGTTTGAGAAATGGATTGACTACACCTGATTTAGAAAATCAGTTTAATAATACACAAAATTATGACAACAATACAAATTTAACAGACAGTGGTTTAAATAGTGGTAATGTTGCTGACGCTAATTCATTTAATGGAAGTTCCTATAATGGAAATGGAACTGATATTCAAAATTATCAGTCAGATTTATCAAATGGACAAGTGCCTAGTAATGCATCAGAGAATAGCAATTCATATGGAAACTCATATGACCAAACATCAGAAAGTGATAATTCATACAACTTAACACGAGATTCTAAAAATTCATACAATGGAACTCAAAATTTTGATAATTCATCTGATCAGATTAGTGGATTTTCTAATGTGATTGATGATTATTATACAAACGAAAATTCAGATTCACAAAATTACAATGGAAGTAATGCTTCCACGAATTATGGTTCTTCATCATATGGTGAAAACACAAATTCAATGCAAGAAAGAAGCGGTTCATCAACTAATGATACAACAGGAATGTCTTCAGATAATTCTGGGACTTCTGTAGGTAATTCAAATGATTCTTTATCCAATTCCCCTTCAGACAACTCCTATGGTTCTTCAAACTCATCTTCGACACAAAACTCATCAAATGCATCTTCAGGAAACAGCACAACTTCAACACCACAATTATTTGAAAATAATGGTGGAGCAAATGATAATAATACCTCAAATGGCATGAGCAATTACAATAATTCTAGTAATACTGATGATTCATCAAGTTATGGTTCTAGAAATAGCAGAACAGCAGATTCTGGAGAATCAACAGATACACAGGATATTGATGGTCAAGCAATTGGAAAAGCACAAGTTGATAAAACGAAGCTAGCGGGTCAAATTACCGTTGTAAATGTAAAAGGTGGTTCGGAAATAACAGGAGGAAAACCTCAAGGTACAGCTGAGATAAGCTTTAAATTATCAGGAGATGTATTAAAAGCAACTAGCGGTTCTGATGCATTAAGTACACTTCTTCAAAACGCTTATGAAGAAACAAGAAAGGATGCTAACGCAAGTTACGCAGGAACACCAACAACAACCGAAAGAGAAAAATTACAAGCAGCATTAGCGACCATATTTGCTCCAAGTGATAGTAAGTTAAAGATGATTTTTAAATCCGGAAATAATGAAGTGAAGATTATAGACTTTAAAGCTCAAAATATGTTCCCAGCTAAATCAACATCAGCAGATTATGTTAGACACATAATCGATATAGATTCAACAAGTGCACAATCAACAAGAAATGCGAGAACAGCAAGAAGTGCAAACGCAGCTGACATTGTAATTAAAATGTTAGTTAAAGTTGAAACTCCGGATGGAATTAAGGAATTAAAAACTAACACAGAATATATCTTTGTAGGAACAGAGGGGGATGCGAACTTTGAAGTAACTCCAGTAGATTCAACAAAAGACCAAGTAACAGGATTTACAGTACCAAACTTCACAACAGGCAAAATCCCATCAAAGATTGGAGCAAGTGATTCATCTGGATCAGTTATCTATGAAGGAGAGTCATCATCGACTCAAGGTACTCAGAAAACAGATTTATATACAAACCAAATCACTGGCAACACTTATATAGACATGAAAAAATTAATAGATGGAACTCAAGTTACTTCAACTGGTACGAGCCTAAGATTTAAATCTATAGTTTTCAATGATACTGATAAAACTATAACTAAAGTAGAGCTTGAAGACGATAGAGGAATAAGATATCCGGCAACTTTAACTGCTGTTGATTCTAGCGATTCAACTAAAGGTTCTTATTTAGAAGTAAATAACTTAAAAAGAGATACACCATATATATTTACGAGAATTGATATAACATCAAGGGTTTCTACAGAAACAGAAACTAAGACTTTATACTTTGCAAATTTTGATAATGGAACTTTGGCTATAAACAATTTATCAATTAAGACTACAGCATTTTCTAATCCTCAATTAACATTAGGAGCTGTTCATGACCAAAAAGTAAAACTTCCTAGTGGATTAGAAATTGAAGCTGTAAAAAATGATAGCACTGCTTTAAGGTATATATTGAAGGTGGACAATCCAGAAGGATTCATCGGAGATGTTAAAATTAATGGATTAAGAGCAGGAGAAGAAAGTAAAGTAGAAAAAATCGTAGACGAAAAAGCAAAAATAAATTATTATGTAGTAACTCTTTCTAAATTAACAAAAAACACTGATTATGGATTTTTAATACTTGAAGTAGATTATAGAGATCCTGAAGGAAATCAACAAGTTGGACGACAAGCTCTAGGAGATATAAACAAAGATGGTACAGGAGTAACTGATAATAAAACAGAGAGTACTGCGTTAACAGGAACAAACCTATTTAACGTTGTGTTAAATGAGAGCGTTACTTCTGAAAATCCAAGAAGCATAGACGTGCCTATATTCATTGATGATATTCAAGGTAGATTTGTTAGAATAGACTTTACAGCACCAAAAGATAATACTAGTGCTAAAGTTGTATATGAAGATAATACACTTAAGTTTACTGATTTGAACCCTGAGTCAAATACAGTATGTAAGGTAGACTTCATTTACAAAAACTCAGATGATAGAGAAGAGACAATTTCAAAATATGTAAAAATAAGTACACCTAGAGTAGGAGATCTAGATATAAAATCATCAAGAATAACTGCATCAGAAACAACAGCTGATATTGTCTTTGAGTTCTATACAGATCCTAAAGTAAAAGTAAGAACAGTTGTAGTAAAAGATAGTCAAGAAAAAGAAATAAAATCTACTTGGACAGAATCATCAAAAACATTAACCCTAGAAGGCTTATCAGAGAAGACAGAGTATAGCGATTTAACTGCTACGTTTACTTTGGATAATGGAAAGACAGTTAAGCACAGCATAACAACATTTACTACTGAGGAAGCTGAAATCAAACCTACTGGAAAAGTTGCTGATTTCGTAGAAAGAGTTTATAAAATAGCTCTAGGAAGAAATCCTGAAGTTGAAGGATGGAACTATTGGATTCAGAAATTACAAAGTAAGGAAATTACAGCAACAGAATTTATAGCTGAGAACTTAATGACTCAAAGCGAATTTGTTGATAGAGAATTGAGCAAGAAATCTTTCGTAACAACAATGTATTCTCTTATAGTAAACAGAGAGCCTGATGAGGATGGACAAAAATATTGGGAAGGAAAATATGAAGAATACAGAACTGGTGTTACGTCAATCGAGGCATTGAGAATAAAAATTGCTAGAGAGATGATGGGACAATCTGAGTTTAGAGAGTTAGTATCAAGCTTAGGATTGCAATATTAAGATAAATTTAGAATTGAGAATAATATGGGTATGCGATATAATAGACAAGCATTTATATAAATTACGGTGTAACTCTAGAGAGAGTTGCACCGTTTCTTTTGTTATATTTATTTTAATTGCAAGCATTAACTATTGTATTCATGTATTGCCAATACTTACTGCTTGACCCATCATGATAGCTCGTGATGGCAACTATCAATGACAAATCAGGTACGACAAAAATATATTGACCATAATGTCCTTGTGCGAAATATGCATTGTAATTGTTATTCCAGAACGTTCTTACCCACCATTGATATCCGTAATTAGCACTTCCGTTTGAACGAGTATATTGAACACTTGTTGAATCTTCAATCCATTTGCTGGAAACGATTTGTTCATCGCCCCATTTACCGTTGTTTAGATATAATCTTCCGATTTTTGCCATATCATAAACGTTCATTTGGAAACCGTTACCACCATCTGTAATACCTTGTCCATCCTCATCGCATTTTACACTTTCTATACCTAGCGGATCAAACAAATGTTCTTTACCAAATTCATAAAGTGTTTTTCCTGTTGCTTTTTGTACGATGTAAGACAACAAATGTGTGTTACCTGTTGAATATCTAAAGGTAGTACCAGGTTTTGAGGTTACAGGTCGATTTAATATATAATTAGTCCAATTGTCTGAAACTCTCCAAGTGTACCACATTGTATCGTCATCATAATCGATGCCTGAAGTATTTGTTAGTAAATGACGAATCGTAATTTCTTTTTGATAGTCACTGCCATTTGATTTTATCGTATCGAAATATTCTGAAATCGGTGTGTCTACACTTTCAATATAACCTTTATCGATTGCTATACCGACGATAGTACCCGTTATACTCTTTGATACGGAGTGAAGGTTGAAGATTGATTCATTAGAATATCCATTTTTGAAATATTCATCTACGATTTTATCATTTCTGATTATTACGGCTGAATAAATGTCTGTTCCATCAATCTCATTGAACAAATTTCTTATTGCACTTTCACTTATGTCCTCATCCTGTAAAGAGGAACGTTGCCATTCGAATTTAACCTCTTTGACTTCTTGCTCCTGAGTGATTGGTTCAGTTGTTTGATTTGTAGATTGTGTTGTATCATTATTTTTTGAAGTTTCAATTGTATTTTGTTGTGTACTACATGCGGTTAAGAGAAAAAGTGAAAACGCAAATGTAGTAGATAGAAATTTCTTCATAGACAAAATCCTCCTCCCAATTAATTATATAATGAATTTACATTTTTAATAAATGACCATATGGAATATCTTGTTAAGCTTAGAGGGATTTTAATTTATTACTTTTAGCTTTTTCGTAAAATCGTTTTTTTTTTGAAATAAGATTCACAAAAAAGGGAATAATTGAAAATCAAATATATAAAGATAATTATGAAAGTAATATTTTAAGGAAATAGAAAGATTTATGCTAGACAACAACAATTACAATGAAGAAAATGTAAAAGTTTCGAAAGGTATTGAAGATGAAGTTGTTACATCAGAAGAAATCGATGAAGATTTACAACAAAACGATGAAATTAGTTTAGCATCAGAAGAAGATCCTCCAAGAGAGGAAGATCTACCAGGAGAAGAAGATGGTTCAACTGGTGAGGAAAAGGAAACTGGAGATACTAGTGAACCTTCGAGGGTAGAAGAAGGTGAAGAGTTGGAAGAGGGAAGTGCACAAGATACTGATGATCAACAATCATCGGATAGTGATATGGCAGGAACTGAAGATAATCCACAAGATGGACATGAAAAAGAAGATTCGAATAAACAAAATGATGCATCTGATTCAGGAAGTGGGTCAGGCGAAAATAAAGCAGAGGAGAATTCACCTAGTGATGAAGGACGAGAAGATGGTATCCAAAATGCACAAGATGGTGTATCTAGTGGAAGTGAAGTCGATAATAGTGTAAGTGGAGTAGAGGGGAATCCTTCAAGTGAAGAAGAACATGGTGATTCAAGTCATGAGGAAGGTACAAATAAGAAAGACGAATCAGAAGAGGATAAAGATGAAGAAACAGTGAAAGATGAACATGATTCAGAAGGTACTCCCGAAGGTGATGTCTCATATGAGGTAGCTGTCATACCTGAATTGGGGGAAGGAGTAACTGGAGATAGTGAAGAAGACCCTCCAAGAGAAGAAGATTTACCAGGAGAAGAGGACGAAGATAAAACCGAACAAGAAGAATCATCTGTAGATAAGAAAGAAGACTTGGGAACAGAAGAAGGTGAAGGTGACGAACAAGGTTCTGAGAGTGGAGATGATGATGAAAAAACAACTGAAGATTGGGAAGAATTAGAAGATGACATGGAAGGAATTCAAGGAGATGATCCGTCAGCAGGAGATGGACAAGTATCAATACCAGTAACACAACCAGGGAAAGCTGAAGATGAGGTAATAGTTAATGATCAGTATCCGGCTTCGATGCCTGAGTTAAGAGATGACGGATCATTCAATGTAGACATTGATGATGGTTATCAAGTTGATACTGAAATAGATGATTATGGCAATACAATTGAAGTATTTGCACATGCAAGATCTGTTGCTTTTTCTAGAAATACTGATACTAGAATCCCAACAACTGTGACTAAAGCTTCTGGAACTATTTCACAGTTTGGAAAAACAGTTGGAGGAGTGAGTACTAAACTCCGACCTAAACAAACTGGTGCACATCAAAGGCATCTGTTCCAAGGTACAGCTAGGGCATCTTTCATATTAACAGGTGGAATTTTAGATGCTAAAGCTACTTATACTGTTGCCAGTGGATTTGGAGGATATGATTCTGACTTACAAACTGTAAGTTACAACACTACAACAGCTGGAAATACAATTAGAGAGTTACTTATAAAAGCTGCTAATGAGAAGATCGATGATATAAATGGAGTTAAGACCGCATCAGGAGTTCCTAAAATTACAGAGAGGGCACAGTTAGCTTTGGGACTTAGAAGTGTATTCGATGCTAATGCAGCATCTACGACAGCCACAGCACCTGCACTTCAATTTGGTTTTAGAGAAACTGACGTAGTATCACCAAAACAAATTTCTATTAACTTTGTTTCTACTGTTATATTTGACACTAGCGTAGATTATATTAGGGACATAATAAATGAAGATTCTTTAATTAATAATTTAAGCGCAACTGCTAGAGGTGCAAATCTAAATGCTGAAGCTGTCGCAGTTACTTTTAATATAAGGGCAAATTCATATGATAAAGGTCTTAAAACTAATACTAATTATGAATTTATAGGATTGAACAAAGAAGTTTTATTCTTTCCAGAGGCTTCAGTAGTTACTACGGCTCATTATCTTGATGGATTTAATATGACTTCTTTTAAGACTGGTAAGAAGGTGCCTTACTTTGAGACATTGTCGGTTACTTCAGATTTAAGTTTATCTGTAGCGAGTATAATAGCTACTGCTATTATCACATCATGTGCAAGCACAACTTCGAGTTTGGATTTCAACGCTATTAATACTGGAGTATGTTTGGATTATAATGAAATGGTTTCTATGTCAGCTTCCAATGTTGCTCTGAGAATTGGTGGAACTACAATCAAATTCAACACGATTAAAATTTATGATCTAGATTCTACAATAACCAAAATAGAAATGGAAGATGAACGAGCTGATAAATATCCAGTATCCTTAATGCCGATAAATGAAAAGGACTCAAGGCAAGGAGCGAATATTCAAGTAACAGGACTTCAAAGAAGCACACCATACACATTTAGAAAACTTCATATTACAGCTATGCCAGATAGTTCGGGTATAACAAAGACTCTTAATTTAGCTTCATTTAATAGTAGTGGCAATACTATAACCTGTATACCAAGTCATTCTATTTCACTTAGGACTCTTGCTTTCTCAGAACCGAAATTGTTCATAGAACTAGATCCGAACAAGACATTTGTTAGTACAACTAATGGACAATTGGGAAGTAGCTCAAGTAGCTCTGAAGTTTCTGTATCTATACCAAAACTTGATGTTGAACTCCCTAATACTATAAAGATGCCGGCGGTTAAGAATGACAAAACTTCTCTTAGATATGTTGTTGAAGTTGAAAAGTTAGATGTGACCATAGGTAACTTAACGGTTAATGGTCTTAACGGAAATGAAAAACATAAAATTGAAAAAGTTGAAGGAAAGACTAAGGATTACTTCGTAGTTACTTTGTACGATTTATCAGAAAAGAGAGATTATGGATTTGTAACTCTTGAGCTCAGTTATACAGATATAGATGGAAGAGTTTTGGTTACAAGACAAAGTCTAAATGGAATAAACGTAATAACCAATTTGGCTATCGGCTCAGGAAGCAGCACAACGATAACTCAGTTCCCTGACTCAAGTTTAGATAATACAACAGGTCCTGAGCTAACTGGAAATAGTATATTCAATGTAACATTATTTGAAGCAACTACTCTCGAGCCAAGGAAAGCAGAAATTCCAGTATTCGTTGATGATATAAATGGATTCTTCTTGAGGACCGAATTCAAAAAACCTGATGGCAATTCAAGTGTTGAATTAAAATTAGAGAACAGCTTGCTTAAATTCACAAACCTTACACCAAATACGGAAGTTGTGTATAGAGTTGATTTCATATGGAAAGATAGAGATAACAAAGAACAAACTATTTCTAAATACGCAAAAATAATTACGCCTCAAGTTTCAGCTGTTGACGTTAAAGGGACTACGATTACTACAACTTCTAATTCTGCGGAAATTGTATTTGAGTTATACTCTGATCCTAGTTCTCCAATCACTTCAGTTACTCTAAGCGATACTACACTTAAGTTCACTTGGGATACTCCGAAGTTAACTTTGAAATTACAAGATCTTAAATCCAGTACAGAGTACAAAGATTTAGAGATTAGCTTTAGGAATCAAAATGGATTGATAACAAAATATAAAATCGATGCTTTCAAAACTAGAGAACAAGTAGCTCCTCCAACAGGAAATGTTGCAGAATTTGTTTCTAGAATATACACTGCTTCCCTTGGAAGAGATCCTGAAGTTGAAGGATGGAAATTCTGGGTTCAAAAATTAGAAAATAAAGAAATAAGTGTAACTCAATTCATATTCGACGTAATGAAACAAGATGAATTCGTTAATAGATTCCTAAGCAAAGAGGAATTTATAGATATGATGTATCAAATAATCGTTGGAAGAGATGCTGATGAAGACGGTAAAAAATACTGGGGAATAAAATATGATGAATACAGATTGCAGTTTGAATCTTTAGCTGATGTAAGGATACAAATTGCTAGTGAGATGGTGAACGAGCCTGAATTTAAAAATTATGTTAGTCAGCTCGGATTAAGATATTAATTTCTGAAAATGAAGAAACGTTTTTCGTTTCTTCATTTTATTTTTTTAATAAAATCCATTTTTACAGTAAATACTATAATTACTATAAATTATGGAGGATACATAATGTTCAATTTGAAAAAATCTATTTCGCTAATTGGTTGTTTCATTTTTTGCTTTTTTGTTTTTGCGTCTTGCGGTCAGCCTGAGCAAAATACTAATAATAGAAAGGATGTAAACCTCTATAAAGGTATGGGGAAATTTGACGGAGACACATTGTATATAGGGGCAAGTAATGTTAACTCTTCTTCCAATAATGCGTTAATCAAATACGATACTTTGAATGTTGGCATCAGATCTTTTAGTAATGGAGCGTTTAATCCGTATTTTGCAAAATCAAAATACGACTTTTACATAATCAATGGTATGTGGGAGCCTCTTATGAAATTGGGATATGACGGTCAGTTTTACCCCAATATCTTAAAACAGTTGCCCGCAGTCTCGGAAGATGGAACAACGTATTTGTTTTCTTTGAGAGAAGATCTTTTTTGGCAAGACGGAACGAAGTTGACCACGAAGGATATTGAATTTACATATAAATTCCTAATGGATAAATTTTATACAGGATATTTCAATAGAGAGTTTTTAAATATAAAAAATTGGTCAAACTATAGGGACGGGATTTCAAATTCTGTGGAAGGCATTGAAATAATAGATGACTACAATTTTAGAATAACCGTGGAAACACCAAGCAGGTATACTTTAGATTTATTAAACATCTATCCTCTATCTTTTTCGTATTATGGTCAATTCTATTATCAAGGTGGAGCAGATAAATTAGAAGGTGGAGATATAAAGCCTTTCGGTAATGGCGTTTTTAAATTTCTTGGATATGAAAAAGATGAATATGTAATACTTGAAAATAATCCTTTCTATTTTAAGGGAAAATCCTCCATTAATGTATTGAATTTTAAAGTCGTTGATACAAATGAATTCTTTACTGAACTTGCTTCTGGTTATGTCGACATAGTGAAAAATATATTTTGGGATACAAAAAGCATCTCTGATATTTCGAAGATAAATTTCTTAAGCGGATATATGTTTCCCAATTATGAGTATTTCTCAATAGGAATAAATCATAATAACCCAATATTAAAAGATTTAAACGTGCGTAAAGCAATCGATTCTTGCATAGATAAAACTCAATTATTCAAAAATGTTTCAGGAAATGATTTGAATATATTAGATTCCCCATTGGATAAAGACTTTTATAATTTATCCTACAACATAGATAAGAAAACGCAAAAGTCAGATAAAAATAATTCTATTAAATTGCTTGAATATGCTGGATGGAAAAAAGGAGCTTCGGGCATACGGGAGAAGAATGGACAAAAATTAGAATTTAAATTTCTAGTCGATAGTAACGATCCAGTTGTCTCAAAAATATTCTCCAAAGTAAAAGATGAGCTCGAAAGTATAGGAATATCTGTTGTTTCTGAAAATACAGATTTTATTACGCTGAAAGAGTCATTTAAGCAATCTGATTCTCCAGATAATATATTTGATCTTTTTTTGGTGAGTCCAGATTTTAATTTCCAAAGCAATTGGTTCAAGAGTTTTTTGACTAATGGAGTTGACAATTATTACTTTTATTCAAATCCAAATTTGGATGAAATCCTTCAGGATATTTTCGTTGAGCGAAATGCGGAACGGTCGAAATCTCTATACGATAAAGCTTACGAGATAATAAAGGAAGATTTACCTGTCATAGCTCTTTTTCAAAATAATCAATTTGATGCTTACAACGGTAGAATAGCCGGAATAAATACAGCAAATATATTTAAAACCTTTTATTATGATGAAATAATTTTGAGAAAATAAAAAGATAAATAGGAAATATGAGAAACGTTAAGAAAGAATAATAGATTTGGAAGTGATAAATTTATATGTTCAAGAAAATTGCTTTAACATTAATTCTATTGATGTTTTTAGTAGGTACACATGTTAGTGCCATGGAAATGGAAAATGCATATGGAGATATAGCATATAAGCATTTAGTTAAATTTTCCTTAATAGGAAATAGAGTTCTGGTTACTCAAAGCGAAAAAAATTCGAGAGATTATATAATTTCTACTCTTGAGGATATGGGTTACAAGGTCAAAAATCTAAAATTTGATGTTAGAGAATATAGCACGTCTAACATCGAGGTCCTTAAGAAAGGAGAAGATTCTTCTAAGACAATCATAATAGGTGCTCATTATGATGGAAGGATAGAAGGAAACTCATTTGATGATAATGGTTCGGGCATATCAGTTCTCCTCGAATTGTGCCATTTGCTCAAGGATGTAGAAACCCCTTATAATATAAAATTTGTGTTTTTTGGAGCAGAAGAAATAAATTTGCTCGGAAGAGGACTTCACGGTTCATATAATTATGTAGAATCGCTTAGCAGAAAAGAAAAATCCAAAATTAAATACATGATAAATCTAGACACTCTGATTTCTGGTGATAAAATGTATGTTTATAATGCTTACAAAGATGAGGAACTTAGTGATTATAGTCAAGAGTTGTTAAACTCTTTGGTCGAGTTGGCACAAAATTTAAATATAGATATAAATCTCAACTATAATGAACAACAGGATAGAAGTTTTACAAATACAAAAAGCGATTATTATCCTTTTTCTGAAATCAAAATACCATTTTTGTATTTCGAGTCAACGAATTGGGAAGCAGGCGATAACGACGGACGCTCACAAACAGTTTCGTTGGGAAGAATTATACATTCTAAAATGGATAATATGATATTTATAGAAAGCATCTTTAACGAAAGAATAAAAGATAGACTCAAAAGCTACGTCGAATTAGTAAAGGAACTCGTCCTCGCTAAGCAACCAAATTAAAATTGTTTGATATTTTAATACCAAAATTTCTCTAAATCATCAAAGTATCTGAATTAGTAAAAGTTGCTGAGGAAAGACTTAGCAGCTTTTTGTTTTTGTTTTTTGCAGAAGGTGTGATGGGATGGTAGGAGGTGTAATGGGTGATATACGGTATAGATGATACACGGATGGATAAGCATTAAGCTCATGGAAGATTTGTGTGAGATACGTGGAAGGACAAGCATCAAACTTCCAATTAACAAGGTGTTAAATGGGAATATATCAGGGAAGGAGTTGGAGGCTAAGAAAGGGACTATCACAGCTAATGTTAATGGGGGAATAGATGCTACTAAGTTGGGAAAGATATTCAAGGATGTAGACCCAGATGAGATAAGGAAGTTAGGGGAAGGAACATTTGAGATCAAAGTAACAACTGATAATACAACGGCCAAACCAAATGTAACAGTAGAGTTATTTGACAATTCAGAATTTAACGGTGGAAAGAAGTATTTGATGGATAGTTTTACTTTTGAGACTGCTACTAATGATACTCAGGAGACATTTAAAATAGCAGGGATTGAATTAGAGTTAAATATAAATAAAGATAATTTGGAAGCAAGCAAGGGAGTGACATTTACCCTCAGCAATGAAGTAGTTAAGGAAGAAGAAGGAATAAGATTACAAGTAGGAGCGAATAGGGAGCAAATGATAGGATTGAGTGTGGGGAACATGAGGAGCAGGGAGTTAGGGCTAGGAGGGATAGATGTGATAGGAGTAGGGAATGCGGAGGAAGCGATAGAGAGGATAGATGGAGGCGGTTTTATGGACAAGCGAATATAAAATACAAAAATACATGTAACAATCGCGAGCACGCATAAAAAATAAAATTGAACAAGCATCTAAAACACATCAAAACACTAAAACTATCAATATAACAAAACCAAGCAAGCAAACATATCAAGAGCGATATCGAAAAAACAAGAGGATTAAGTACAAGGATTAATTTAATCATAATAAGTAGTGAACACAATCGAAAATCTAAAGGTGTATAGACTGAATAACTATCTATACACCTTTTAATTTATCTAATGAAGAATACAAATTTCTGATTAATTTAAGATCGTAAATAACCTTACCACAGTTGCTCTGCATGGAATTTATTTTCTCAGGTGCTAAATGAGGCTTCATAAAATTGATATTTTTCAAATAGTTGTCCACAAACGAAGAATATAGATCGTGCATTTCTGATAAAACCTTAATATATTCCTCTTTATTTTTATCGATCAGACGCTCCTTTTCAATAAACATTCTAGAAAATGTTATTTTACCACCTGATCCAATTTCTATGGATTTACTTAGAGAATGATTTTTCAAAATATTATTTTTGTATTCGTTAAGTTCAACGATTTGATTTTCCAGGCTTTCAATAAATCTACTAAGGTCTATTTTCTGAGAGCTAAAATTGATATGGAAATCTACCATTTCTATCAAATCGTTAAAAGTATTTTCCTTGTATGATATCAACCTATCCAAATTTGTGATAATTCTTTCTCTAGCTAGCTCAGCCTTATTTTTAGGTTCCGAATTTAGTTCAGTTACAATTCTAACATTTTTTAATTTAACATCAGAGTCCAATTGTGACTTCGCATCGTCTTTTGTATTATCGACAGAAACGTTATTTGTATCATCAGCATCATTATCCGTATCTGTGGTTGCACTGTGTGCAGCAGATGAATCTGCATCATTTTCATTTTCTTTATTGAGGTCAAAATTATGAGGCTTTTTATTTTTAATGTCATTATCAACAATTACACTATCATCCTGTACAGTATCACGAGGCTTATTAGCGTTTCTACCATGAAAATCCATCATGTCTTTAACATCAACTAATTCTGATTTATATCTAGAAAGATTGGAACCGTGTTTTATCAAAATATCAATCAAGTCATACTTCAAATTTATATTTTTGAGATTAGAAATTTCAGAAGTCAAGTACAAAATATCTGAGTATTTAGATTTTATAACTTTTTCCAAATAGACAAGTCTTCTATTCAAGTATTCAATTTCGTCGTGAGAACAATCTTTATTTATGTGATTTTCTTTTTCATCATTTGTTAAATATAAGTCTGTTGACATGAAACACCTCACAATTAGAAAATTAACTAATTGTATACATGATACTATAATTTTCAATATAATTCAATAAAAATTAAAATTTATAAAAAATTATTAAAATATAAATCGAGTACCTCTGTTTTTAATAAAGAAAAGTATAAATTACTTAAATATACTTCATAATAACTTAAAATACGATTTTATTAAATTTGTAGGAGGTATATTTTGAGTTTTAATGAAGATAAGTTGAAAAGATTTTTTGACCTTTATACGAAGGAGCTAGAACCTAAAACGAATTATACCAGAAGGATTATGATGGCATTCATTGTAGGAGGATTCTTTTGTTTATTAGGAGAGTTTTTGTTTAGATTTTATGAGAAATTTGGATTTGATGAAATCCAAGTTAGAACTTTGGGATCTATAACAATGATATTTATTGGAGCAATTTTAACTGGAATAGGAGTTTACGATAAAATTGGAAATGTTGGTGGAGCTGGTAGCATTATTCCTATAACTGGATTTTCTAATGCGGTAAGTTCTCCTGCTATAGAATTCAAAAAAGAAGGTGTAGTTTTTGGGACTTGCGTAAAAATGTTTACTATAGCTGGTCCAGTGATAGTATTTGGCATAACTTCATCAATTTTAGTTGGGATTATACACTTTTTATACGGTAAAATTATAGGTTAGGTGGTTATGGTTTATGAATTGGGGTAAAAGAATAGGAAGGCAAACAGTAAAGCTTGAAAATACTCCGAAATTAATTTCCGCAACAAGTGTTGTTGGTCCTAAGGAAGCCGAAGGACCACTTGGTCAATATTTTGACATAAAGTTAAAGGATGATAAAAATGGAAAGGACACTTTTGAAAAAGCGGAGTCCAGCATACTTTATACATCTATAACAGAGAGCATAAAAAAGGGAAATTTAACGGAGGCACAAATCGATTATCTATTGTGTGGAGATTTACAAAATCAAATAACATCATCAAATTTTGCAGCAAGAGATATAAAGATTCCTTTCATTGGATTGTATGGTGCATGTTCTACATTCTCTCTTTCTCTTAGTCTTGGATCAATGTTTGTTGATGGTGGATTTGCAAATTATGTTGTAACTGGGGCATCATCACATTTTAGCTCTGCAGAAAGACAATTTAGATTTCCTTTGGAATATGGAAGCCAAAGAGCTCCAACATGCCAGTGGACTGTAACGGGAGCAGGATCTGTTTTATTAGGTAGAGAGGGAGATTATCCAGAGGTAACATACATAACTACTGGAAAGGTTAAAGATTATGGAATAAAAGATGTGAATAATATGGGAGCTGCAATGGCACCATCAGCAGTCGATACTATATACAATCATTTCAAGGACACTGGCAGAAATCCAAATTATTATGATTGTATAGCGACTGGTGACCTTGGTAAATTTGGTAGACAAGTAACTGAAACTATGCTTAAAAGTTTAGGATACGATATTTCAAAAATATATGTAGACTGTGGAGAAAGTATATATGACAATGCGAGACAGGACACTCTTTCTGGAGGAAGTGGATGCGGATGTTCTGCAGCTGTTTTTACAGGATACTTTTACAAAAGATTGATGGAAGGGAAAATAAGTAGAATCTTGATAGTTTCAACTGGGGCATTAATGAGCCCTACAACTAGTTTTCAAGGCGAGAGTATACCGGGAATAGCACATGCTGTATCGATTGAATTTAATTCTAGGAGGCAATTGTTATGAATTATGTTTGGAGTTTTCTATTGGGTGGAACTATATGTGTAATTGGTCAAATTTTTATGGATAAATTCAAAATATTACCAGCATATATATTGGTTTCGTTAGTTTCTATTGGTAATATATTAGCCTTGTTTCCTGGATATGATTTCCTGGTCAAACATGCGAGTGGAGGAGCGTGTATACCTATCTTAGGTTTTGGATATAGTTTAGGAAAATCAGTTATAGAGAAAGTGGATGAGATGGGATTTTTGGGTATTATATCCGGAGGACTTATGGGAGTATCTGCAGGTATAGCATTTTCTATTTTTATATCATTCATATTGTCATTTATATTTACTTCAAAGACCAAGTCGCTCAAATAAGATTTGTGAAATAAAAGACCTCTATTAAATGTTTTAGAGGTTTTATTTTTTTGTTTAGATAAATGAATAAAATTGATGAAAACTGAAATCACTTTAATAATTTTTAGTTAAAGGTAAAGCTTATTATGAGAATTTGTATTTATTATTTTTTATCAATCCTACTTTCAATATTATTGGGAATTTCTTTTTTGCAAAATAAAATAGTTATATTCATTATTGCGTTAATTTTCTTACTTATTTTAATTTTAAGAGATGGAATCTTCGGCATGCAAAAAATGATTTTGGTCATATTCAGTTTGATTGGATTTCTTAGTATAACGAATTATTATAGTGTAAAAGACAAAAGTATAAAATTACAGGACTTCAGAGTAGTTTCAAAAATTTCAAATGATTTAATATTGAAATCTACATCCTACGATTTCAAAAAATATATTATCAAAGATTACGAAGATTTAGAAAACATAAATGAGGGTATGCTTTTAAACATTAGCGGTAGAATTGTAAAGCAGAGTTATTATGATATAGGAGTTGTCGGCGAAATTAAAGATTATACTTTGAATAACTTTCGATCTGATTTTTTATATAAGTTTTACAATATGCGTTCCATCATTAGAAGTTTTTTTGTTGATTATTTTGGTGAAGATAGGGGAAATATTTTGTTAGGGTTGACGTTTGGTGATACTAGCGAAATAGACAAGCAGTACAAGAATAGTATAAAATCTATGGGGTTATCTCATATATAAAGTGTTTCTGGATTTCACATGAATATCATATTTGGAATGATTTCAAAAGCTTTGAATCTTTTACCATCAATTTTTATAGGTTTCATATATCTGATTTTTACGGGTGCGAAGGTTTCGGGAATCAGAGCGTTTACTATGATGGTACTAAAACAGATTGCTCCAAGACTTTATAGAACTTATGATGGTATAAATGCTCTATTCTTTTCAGGAGTTTTAATATTATTATTGAGGCCTTATGGAATTTTTAATATGGGCTTTATATATTCATTTGCTTCCACACTAGGCATATTGATGTTTAACAGTAGGATAAATGATTATTTATATAAATTTCCAAAAATATTTTCTGATTCTCTATCTTTGATAATTAGTGCTCAAATATTTGTTTTACCTATAATGCTTTTGAGTGAAAGGAAATTTGGAATCAGATTTTTGTTCTCAAATATGTTATTGATTCCGTTTTACAGTTTTCTAATAATTTTTGGAATTATGTTTGTGTTTTTTAAATATAATACCAGGCATTAGAGATTTGATTGGATGTTTTATAAATGTAATATTTGATATAATTGATGGGGGAATTATATTGATTGAGAATATAGTTCCACAAGGAGTTTATATTGATGAAAGTGTAGTAATTTTTATACTTTGTTTGTATGTTCTTTATTTTTTGAGTAGATATACACATTCAAGCAGAATTCGAAATATATCTTTGGTATTTTATTGTATATTGTTTTTGTATATAAATTCTGTTAATTTCAAGATTGAGTTCGATAAATATTTCGATAAGAATTATGTGATAATCAGAAATAGATTTAAAAGCTATATGTATATCGATAGCAGAATGAGTAACGTAAGTGTGCTTGAAGATAAACTTGGTATAGATAAAGTTTTTCAAGGAAGTAATGGGCAGGATTTTTTGTTTTTTAAACACAATGTACATATAAAATTTGATAATGAGAAAGTGTTTTTAAATATTGATAATATAAGTATAAATACAGATATTAGAAAGGATAAAGAAAGATATTACAGTACTGTGTATCCAACAAAATTTTATGTAATTTTTTAGGGGGATTATGTTAAACTACAGTTTACTTATGAAGGAAGTAGATAATATAAAAAATTGTTATTTTATATACAGTTATGATACAAAACTAGTTTTAAATTTTATAAGAAAGTTAGAATCTAAAATTATCTTGCAAGAGTTGAAACAATTTAACTTTGTAAGTTTAAGATTTGATAATAACTTTGATATGGATAAATTTTTTGAGATTTGTGATACAATGCCGATGATGCAAGATAAAAAGATAATAGTCTTAGAAAATGCTTTGTTTTTAAAGCGTGAATATGATAAAAAAGATTTAGTTAATAAATTGAAAAAATATATTAAGAGTATTCCTGATTATTGCATATTGATTGCGTATTACAACTTTCAAGATCATGAGAAGAATAAAGATTCACTTGGTAGTTTTTCTAATCTTGGACAGACTTGTAAAATTTCAGAACTTAAAGATACCGAATTTTACAAGGAAGTGGAGTTGATTTTCAAATCAAATGATATTTTAATTAAACCTAGTTTAATTAGATTTTTTTGTAGTAGAGTACTAAATGATTTTTTTCACATAGAAAGTGAGATTTTAAAGTTAAAAGCTTTTTTGAACGGGAGAGAAACAACCAAGGAAGATATTGAGGGAGTTGTATCAAGGAGTTTTGAATATAATATTTTTACGTTTATAAATAGTGTATTAAATAAAAATTTAAAGTCATCTCTAAGACTATTTAAAGAATTAGTAAATAGTGGTAAGGAAACAAGCTACATATTTTCAATGCTGTCGAACCAATTTCTTAAATTTTTAGATGTAAAAGTTCTCGTGTTATCTGGATTAAAACGTGATGGTATATTAAGCAAAACTGGAATGAATAGATATGTACTCGATAATTTTATGAAGCTATCTAACAGGTATTCTGTCTTTGAGTTAAATAATATAATAGGAAAATTCTTGGACATAGAGTATAGAACTAGAACTCTAAACAATGTCGATGTGGTTAATGAAATTGAAAATTTTATTCTAATGATATGTTCTGAAAACTTCAAGGTCTAATACCATTTTAGATGGTATTAGACCTTTTAAGCTTGAGCCTTATTTAATCTTAACGTCAATCTTGATTTCTTTCTCGCAGCTTTATTTCTATGCAAAACACCTTTAGAGGTAGCCATATCTAATGCCTTAGTTACTTTAGATAATTCACTTCTTGCAGAATCAAAATCTTTATTTTCCACAAAACCCTCAAATTTCTTTATCACAGTCTTTAAAGAAGATTTTATCATTTGATTTCTCAAAGTCTTAGCCTTAGTAACCTTTATTCTTTTCTTAGCTGATTTTGTATTTGCCATGTCTCTCACCATCCTTTAAACTCAAACGAAAACAATGCTTCTATTGTATCATTAACTGATAATAAATTCAAGTTATTATTAAATAATTTTAAAAAAATTACATAAAATAATACGGTCAATTTTGGGAGTGACTAAAAATTAAGGAGATAAATTATGGATTATAAATTTGATTTGGATAGGGATGATAAAAATGATTTGAATAAAATTTTTGAAAATAATCCTGATATAGATTTCAAGCAAATTGAGGAATCTAATATAAAAATATCTAAGATAAAAATTAAAAATAAGCGTGGAGAGAAACTATTAGGTAAGAAAATCGGATATTACTCTACACTTGAATTGCCTAAAATGTTGCATTATGATATCGATATGATGGACAAGGTAAGTTTAATGTTTGGAAATGTTTTAAAGGAATTTGTAAATATGGATTCCACGAAATCTGCATTTGTTGTAGGACTTGGGAATTGGAACATAATAGCTGATTCTCTAGGACCTAAGGTTGTATCAAAATTATTTGTGACAAGGCATCTTAGAAATTGCGTTTCTAAACATTTACTTAAAAACATATCTTCAGTTTGTGCTTTATCTCCAGGTGTTTTGGGAACAACAGGTATCGAAACTAGTGAAATTGTAAAGTCGTTGATTGACAAAATAAAACCTAGTTATGTAATTTGTATAGATTCACTAGCTGCGGGAAAGATATCAAGACTTAACACAACGATACAAGTCGGTAGTACAGGAATAAATCCAGGAGCTGGTGTTAACAATCATAGAATACCTTTGAACGAAGAAACTTTAGGAGTACCTGTTATAGGTATAGGTGTTCCAACTGTAGTAGATGCTCTCACAATCGTTAACGAAAATATAGATTCAATACTTAAAACTATGTTTGAAAAAATTGAAAATGAAATGAGTAAAGAAAAAATTTTTTTCACTGAGGGAGAAAAGACAGAAATAGTCAAAAGAAATTTATCACTTTCCATAGGTGAAATGGTGGTTACACCAAAAGATGTTGATACCATTATAGAATCTATGTCAAAGATGATTGCTATGGGAATTAATATTGCTCTTCACCCTAACATGGATCTAGAAAATTTAAATAAGTTTGTAAATTGAAAATAATAATAAAAAAAAAACCTCTTCATATAATCTTTATGAGGGGGTTAATTTTAATGCAACTTATGAAAAAAAATAAAATAAGTTTTGGTGATTTTAAATTCGTTAGTATTGTTTCTATAGTTGCTTTCATTTTTTTATACACGATTTTGAAAATTTACATAATTTACTTTAACATTTCTGGAAACTCGAATTATGCTTATATATCTATACTAAGACAGAATTATGTACTTGATTTTGATGATGATTACTTTGAAAATTCAAAAAATATTTTTTGGAAAGATTTGAAGGATATCCTTGGTATAAATATTTCTAACCCGATATCAATAATACAAAAAGAAGTTAAAATTATGCAGTCAACAAATATTGATGAAAATGAGCTGTCTTCAAATATGTATGCAAATTATGACGATTTTAAAGAAGGCATGACTACTTCCATATGCAGGGACAGAAAAATTAAAATTTTAATATACCATACCCATACCACTGAAGCATTTAAACCTGCCAATAATGATTCATTTTATGAGCAATATAACATAGTCGGTATTGGTGATGTTTTGAAGAAAGAACTTGAGAGGAATTATAACATAGAGGTTGTACATGATAAAACTATACATAATACGACGTACGTTGAGAGTTATAAACGATCTGGTGAAACTTTGGATAGATATTTAACAGAAATAGATGATTTTGATTTAATACTGGATTTACATAGAGATTCTTTAGATAGTAAGAGTTTGGTTACAGAGAAAATAGATGGAAAAGATACTGCGAAAGTAATGTTCGTTGTTGCCAAGAATAATCCAAATTATCTGGAAAATGATGAGCTTGCTGAAGATTTGACTAATTTAGCCAATGATTTATATCCAGGATTCGCTAGGAGCGTTTTTTATTATGAACGAGGAAGCAATGCTTTTAATCAAACTAAATCTTCAAAACTTGCATTAATAGAGATAGGTGCTCAACTTAATACAGTTGAAGAAGCTATAAATTCTGCAAAGTTACTATCCACAGTTATAGGAGAATACTTTGTACAAGATCAATAAACATTGTAAAATATGGTATAAAAACAAATTTGAAATGGCACTATCTAAATATATTTGTATTTGGGTGGTGCGATTTGTGTTTTTAAAAAACTATAAATTTAAAGATATGTTTGGTGTGATACTATTTGTTTTTGTGTTTGTTACGGGTTTTGTTAAAATGAATATTGTCTATTCTTCCACTGGAATAGGCAGACCTTCAGCACAAGAAATTAAGGCATACAGCAATGGCGATTATATAGATACTTTGTCCACTATAACCGATAAAGCATTTATAAAAATTTACGAGGAAAATTATGGGTATGATATTGTTTTTAACATTTTTGATCGAGAGAGAGTTTTCTGCTTGAGATTACCATGGAGAAAGGACTAGAAATTTAAATTATTCCCAAAATTTATACTTTGCAGTGCTATAATTAGAGATATTTATTAAATTTGTAGGTGATTTTATGGAAAATGAAAAACAGAAATACATAAGGAATTTTTGTATAATAGCTCATATAGATCATGGAAAGTCTACTTTAGCGGATAGATTGATTGAAATTACGGGTACTTTAACAAAAAGAGAAATGGAAGAACAAGTACTTGACAATATGGAATTGGAAAAAGAGAGAGGAATAACTATAAAATCTCAAGCAGTAAGACTCGTGTATAATAGTCCTACCGATGGCAAAGAGTACATACTGAATTTGATAGATACCCCTGGACATGTTGATTTTAATTATGAAGTTTCTAGAAGTTTAGCAGCTTGTGAGGGAGCTTTATTGGTTGTAGATGCAACCCAGGGAGTTCAAGCACAGACTTTAGCAAACTGTTATCTTGCATCTGATGCTGGTCTTGAAGTTGTACCTATACTTAATAAGGTTGATTTACCAAATCAGAGGACAGAGGATGTTAGGTCTGAAATTGAAGAGATTATAGGAATTGAAGCCAGTGATGCTCCGGCGATATCAGCTAAAACGGGATTAAATATAGAAGATGTATTAGAAACTATAGTAAAAAAGATACCATCGCCTAATGGAGGATTGAACGATCCTTTGAAGGCACTTGTTTTTGATTCTATGTATGACTCTTATAAAGGGGTTATCTGTTATATTCGAGTTAAGGATGGATACGTAAAGCCTAATATGAAGATAAGGTTTATGACTTCAGGAAAGGAATACGAAGTCACGGAAGTTGGTATTTTTACACCAAATTATAAATCGATTGGTGTACTTCAGGCTGGAGATGTGGGATATGTTACCGCTGCTATTAAAAATGTTAAAGATGCCAGAGTTGGAGATACTATAACTTCTGTCCAAAATCCATCTGAAAAGGCACTTGAAGGATATAAATCAGTTATACCTACTGTTTTTAGTGGAGTTTATCCTGTTATTGGGGATAAGTATGAGGAACTTAAGGAAGCACTCGATAAGCTACAGTTAAATGATGCTTCTTTGATATTTGAACCTGAAACATCTATAGCACTTGGGTTTGGATTTAGATGTGGATTTTTAGGTTTACTACATATGGAGATAATACAAGAACGTTTAGAAAGAGAATTTAATTTAGATATAATAATAACTGCTCCATCAGTTATATATAAAGTTCATAAGACCGATGGGGATGTTATGGAGGTTACTAATCCTTATAATATGCCCAAAACTACTGATATAAATTTTACCGAGGAGCCTATTGTTAAAGCAACAATAATAACTCCGTCGGATTTTATAGGTGGAGTGATGGAGTTGTGTCAGGGCAAGAGGTCTGTTTTTTTAGATATGCAATATTTAGATACAACAAGGGTTATGTTAAAGTACATAATTCCACTGAATGAAATAATATATGATTTTTTTGATAGTTTGAAATCTAGAACTAAGGGATATGCTTCATTTGATTATGAGTTAAGTGGGTATCAGAATACGAAATTAGTTAAATTAGATATATTATTGAATGGGGATCCAGTAGATGCTCTTTCTATGATAGTGCCACACGAAAAAGCCTACCAGAGAGGAAAGGTTATAGTTGAAAAACTCAAGGAGGCTATTCCGAGACAATTGTTTGAAATTCCGATTCAGGCAGCTGTAGGTGCTAAGATAATTGCACGTGAAACGGTACGAGCTGTTAGAAAGGATGTCTTAGCCAAATGTTATGGTGGAGATATTACCAGGAAGAAAAAGTTGTTGGAGAAGCAAAAGGAAGGAAAGAAAAGAATGAAACAGATTGGTTCGGTAGATATACCTCAAGAGGCATTTATGTCTGTTTTAAAGGTTGATTAAGTCATGTTAGGCTTGTATATTCATATTCCATTTTGTGATAAGAAATGTTACTATTGCGATTTTACATCTTATATATCTTCTGAGAATTTAATGTATGATTATGTATGTGCTGTCATTAAAGAACTTGAAATGTATAGATGTGAAAAATTCGATACCATATTTATAGGAGGTGGGACTCCAAGTTATCTTAGTAATGATTGTATGAAGAAACTATTAATTGGAATAAATAAAGTAGTTAAAAATTCAGTGATTTTAGAGTTTACGATTGAGTGTAATCCCGGAACTCTTAGTCGAGAAAAATTAGAAATAATGTACTCATATGGGGTAAATAGACTTAGTATTGGTGTACAGAGTGCTAATGAAAAAACTTTAAAATTTATTGGTAGGAATCATAGATTTATAGATTTTGATAAAAGTTTTAATCTTGCTGTTAATGTTGGTTTTAATAATATAAGTGCTGATTTAATATTTGGTATACCTTGCGAAAAAAATGAGGATTATGTGAATACTATTGATGTGATTAAAAATTATGATTTGACTCATATTTCTGCGTATAATTTAATTTTAGAAAAAGGTACAAAATTTTATAAAATGCATGAAATAGGAATGTTTGAAGAAATGGATGAAGAGTTACAATTAGCTATGTACGAATATACAAAACAGAAACTTGAAGAGTTAGGATTTAAACAATATGAAATATCTAATTATGCTAAAAAAAATAAGAAATGTTTGCATAATTTGATATATTGGAATTTCAATTCTTACATAGGAATTGGAGTGTCAGCACATTCATTTTATTATGGTAAAAGATTTGAAAATACAAAGGATGTAAAGAAATATATAGAGATGATAAAAACTGACAGGCATAGATACATAAATATTTATACAAATAAGGAAGTTGATAATATACAAGAGTATATTATGCTTGGTTTTAGGAAAAATGAAGGAATAAATATGAAAGATTTTAAAGAAAGATTTAACGTAGATTTTTTTGATGTATATAACAAAAATATAGAAAAGTATGTAAGAAATAATCTAATGGAGTTTAAACAAGATAGTATTTTTTTGACATCTAAAGGACTTATTCTAATGAACTACATTATAAGCGAATTTATTTTCTAAAATAAAAATTTGACAAAATGTATTTAAAATGATATCGTATTATCAAGCCATTAGCACTCGAAAATATAGAGTGCTAACAGAGAGAGGTTAATTATTATGGATGAGAGGAAAACTAGAATATTGTGCTCTATAATTCAAGATTTTATATGCACGGGTGAGCCGATTGGTTCAAGAACGTTATCTAGAAGGTATAACTTTGGTGTAAGTTCTGCTACTATACGTAACGAAATGTCTGATCTGGAGGAATTAGGTTTTCTTGAACAGGTTCATACTTCTTCTGGTAGAAGACCATCAAATAAAGGGTATAGGCTTTATGTAGATAAGTTGATGACTCTTTCGAAAATAAGTAAGGAAGAAGAAAGTTTCATAAAATCTGATTTAGTGAATTTGGATATATTTGGTATTGAAAATGCACTTAAGTCTAAGCTGACTCTCATTTCTAAGTTGACAAATTTGGCTTGTATATTAAAGACTCGACCGGTTATGAAGAATTCCGTAAAATCTATAAAGTTTGTTAGAATAGATAGTGATAATATATTAATGGTTTTTGTTACTAATGAAGGTGTTATAAGGAATAATGTGGTAAGAGTTAGCAGAGATGTTTCCAATGATGATATAGAGAAAATTAATAGGGTTATTAATGACAATTTAGTGTATCGTACTGTTGAGGAGATAGATTCTCAACTTGTGGATAAGATTAGGGATTCAGTGGATATAGATCAGTGTTTTTCAGAAAGTATAGTTTCGAATTTGCGTAATTTAGTTACTTTTAATAGTAGCTGTTACGTAGAGGGTATAAACAACATTTTGAGCTATCCAGAATTCAGTGATATTGATAAAATGAGGAATTTCTTGTATTTTATTGATAATAGAGTTGTTTTTGAATCATTATTGGACTGTGTTATGGATGATATTGAAATCAGAATTGGTGAGGAAAATTATGTTGAAGAAGCTAGTTGTTACAGTGTGATTTTGGGGAATTATAAAAAGAGTGGAAAGGTTTTGGGGACTATAGGTATTATAGGACCTACGAGAATGGATTATCCTAAGATAGTTTCTATACTTAAGCTTTTGATAGATTTTGTGAATTTGAGTATAGTTTGAAAATATTGTTTTTAGGAGGTGCTTTGTTTCGATGATAGAAGATATGAATTCCACGTTACCTTGTGAAGATAGTGATGGTGATGTTTGTGAGGAAAGATTTAATGAAGATAGTAATGGAGATTCAGATGATACCACATGTCAAAAATTTGATTTGGGGTTAGAAAAAGAAAATTTAGAGTTGAGAAATGAAGTAAATGAGTTGAAAGATAAGATTTTAAGATTTAGTGCAGAGTATGATAATTATAGAAAACGTACATTGAAAGAAAAGAATGAGTCGTATAGTAGCGGTATGATTGATGTTATTTTTAGTGTTTTGCCAGTTTTGGATAATTTGGAAAGGGCAGAATCCGTTGAAGGTGATATAGAGTCTTTAAAGAAGGGTGTTAGTATGGTCATTTCGCTATTTCGTGATGTTTTGAATAAGTTTAATGTTGATGAAATAGATACTAGTAGTAACTTTGATCCTAATTTACATGAGGCGGTTTCGCATGTATCTGATGAAAACTTAGATAAAAATGTAATAGTTGAAGTTTTGCAAAAGGGATATAGAATTGGTGATAAAGTTATTAGATATAGTATGGTAAAGGTAGCTAATTAATAATGTGTTTTTAAATATTTATTTGGGAGGAATGTATTTATGGGAAAAGTTATAGGCATTGATTTAGGTACTACTAATTCATGTGTTGCTGTTATGGAAGGTGGAGAACCGGTTGTAATTCCAAATTCAGAAGGAGGTAGAACAACTCCATCAGTCGTTTCTTTTCAAGCGAATGGAGAGAGACTGGTTGGTCAAGTTGCAAAAAGACAATCTATTACAAATCCTGATAAGACAATTATATCTATAAAGAGGCACATGGGAACTGATTACAAAGTGGATATTGAGGGAAAAAAATATACGCCACAAGAGATATCAGCCATGGTGCTACAAAAGATTAAGGCAGATGCCGAAGCTTATCTTGGTGAATCTGTAACTCAAGCGGTAATAACAGTTCCTGCTTATTTCAATGATGGTCAAAGGCAGGCTACCAAGGATGCTGGTAAAATAGCAGGTTTGGAAGTTTTAAGAATAATAAACGAGCCTACTGCTGCCTCACTAGCTTACGGAATAGATAAGACTTCTGCTCAAGAAAAAATATTGGTTTATGATTTAGGTGGAGGCACTTTTGATGTGTCTATTTTAGAACTTGGAGATGGTGTTTTTGAGGTGCTTGCAACTAATGGCGATACCTTTTTAGGAGGAGATGATTTTGATCAAAAAATTATCGACTATATAGCTAATGACTTTAAATCAAATACTGGGATAGATTTAAAAAACGATAAGATGTCGCTTCAGAGGTTAAAAGAGGCAGCTGAAAAGTCGAAAATAGAGTTATCGTCTTCTCAACAAACCAACATAAATTTACCTTTTATTACTGCTGATGCCAGTGGTCCAAAACACATTGAAATGACTCTTACTAGGGCTAAGTTTAATGAAATAACATCTGATTTGGTTAGTAGGACTCTTGAACCTATGAAAAAAGCTCTACAAGATGCTAATCTTAAAATTGATGATATAAATAAGGTTGTGTTGGTTGGAGGTTCTACAAGAATTCCAGCAATACAGGATGCAGTTAGAAATTTTACAGGAAAGGAACCTTCTAAAGGAGTTAATCCAGATGAATGTGTGGCTGTAGGTGCTGCTATTCAAGGTGGAATACTCAGTGGAGATTATGATAATAAGAATTTGTTGCTGTTAGATGTTACTCCACTTAGCTTGGGTATAGAAACTTTAGGTGGAGTTTCTACAGTTATAATAGAAAGAAATACGACAATACCTGTAACAAAAAGCCAAGTTTTTTCAACTGCTGCTGACAATCAAACCTCTGTTGAAATACATATTGTTCAAGGTGAGAGACAGATGGCTGTAGATAATAAGACTTTGGGTAGATTTACTCTATCTGGAATACCTCCAGCACCTAGAGGAATTCCTCAAATAGAGGTTACTTATGATATAGATGCTAATGGTATAGTTAAGGTAAGTGCTATGGATAAGTCTACTGGTAAAAAGGCCGATATTACTATAACTGCTACAACTAATTTGAGTGATGAAGAGATAGACAAGGCAGTTAAGGATGCTGAGAAATATGCAGATGAAGACAAGAAGAGGAAGGAAAGTATAGAGGTAAGAAATACAGCTGAAACGTCAATTTATCAAGTAGAAAACTCTCTTAAAGAATTTGGTGATAAAGTAGATTCGTCTGAAAGGTCTAATATAGAGGATAAAGTTAAATCATTGAGGGAGGCTTTAAGTGGCGATAATGTTGATGATATCAAGAGAATTCAAGAGGAATTGATGCAATTATTTTATGCATTATCAACTAAGATGTATCAGCAAAATTCAGATTCTTCAAATGGTTCTGGTGATAGTGGATCTGATCAACAAACATACGAGGCTAAGGATTACAAGGTTGAGGATAGTGAATAATTTTTGATGGTTGCTAGGTGGTAATGTTTTTGCCATCCTAGCGGTCGAATTTGAGGTGATTATGTCTAATAAGAGTTACTATGAAGTTTTGGGTGTTAGTAGTAATGCTTCTGATACAGAGATAAAGAGTGCATTTAAGAGGCAAGCTATAAAATATCACCCTGATAGAAATAAGGGAAATTTAGATGCAGAGAAGAAGTTTAAAGAGATAAATGAAGCTTATCAGGTTTTAAGTGATCCTGATAAAAGAGCTAGTTATGATAGAGTAGGTCATGATGCTTACACACGTGGTGCAAGTTATGGTGGTTCGGGATCCTCAGGTTTTGATGGATTTGATATGGATTTTGATATAGGAGATATATTTTCTAGTTTTTTTGGAGGAGGATTTGGAGGAAGAGCTAAAAAGGGTGGACCTAAACCTGGAAATGATTTGGAGTATAGCTTGACATTAAAATTTGAAGAAGCTGTTTTTGGATGTACTAAGGATATCTTAATAAGAAGGAAAGATAAATGTGGAGTTTGTAATGGAAGTGGAAGTAGGCCAGGTAGCAGTAAAGTTACGTGTGATAAATGTCAAGGATCTGGTCAGGTGAAAGTTCAAAGAAATACACCGTTTGGTAGTATGGTGTCTATGTCTACTTGTTCCAAGTGTTCAGGCGATGGTAAAATTAACTTAAATCCGTGCAGCTCATGTAGAGGAACTGGTAAAGTAAACGTAGAGAAAAAGGTGACAATATCAATACCTAAGGGAATAGATACTGGACAAGTGATATCTATGCGTGGTGAAGGTGAAGCAGGGGATGTTGGAGCACCTTCAGGAGATTTATATATAAATGTTAATGTTATGAGTAGCAATAAATTTAAACGCAAAGGGAATGATGTGTTCTCAGAGCACCATGTTTCTATTTGGAGAGCTATATTAGGTGGTGAAACTACAATAGAAACCTTAGATGGAAGTCATAATATAGATATAAAACCGGGAACACAATCAGATACAGTACATGTTCTTAAAGGAAAAGGAATTCATAAGGTTAATTCTAATTTTAGAGGAGAACACCACGTTAAGATTGTTGTAGATATACCTAAGATTTTAAATGAACAGCAAAGAGAAGCTATTGAGATTGCACAAAGGTCTTTTGATGGAAACCAAGAATATTCTGATAAAAAACCTCATCGCAAGAAAAAGGGTTGGGGGTTTTTTGATTAAGCTTTAGCTACTAATTCTTAAATTAGTAGCTATTTTATTTTTTTCCAATACTCTTTTATAGAATTTTCAAATTTGTTATTTCCATAAGTATAATAGACTTTGTCTTCAAATCCTGGAGGCATATAACTTTGATTTACATAATTTTTAGGGAAGTCATGAGGATACAAGTAACTCTTTTTATTTTTTGTAAATTCATTTGAAAAGTTATCACATAGGTAAATTGGTATTTCCATATTTAAGGATTTTACATCTTCTAAAGCTTTATTTATGGCTGCGTATGAACTATTTGATTTCGGTAATGTACTGAGAAGTATTACGGCTTGTGAAAGAACGATTCTAGCTTCTGGTAAACCAAGATATAACGCAGAGTCAGTACAAGATTTAGTTATAGAAATAGCTTGGGGATACGCAAGTCCTATATCCTCACAAGCAATAACTAAAAGTCTTCTACAAGTTTGTTCTAATGCCCCAATATTTAATAACATTGCTAGTGCTATTAAGGCTGCATTAGGATCAGAACCACGTATACTTTTTTGTAGATAACTTATTGAATTATAAAGATCATCTTTATTATTTTGATATTTGTTTGTAGACTGTTGAAGGTTTTTTACGTGTTCTATTGTTATTTTTTCTGAATGGTTGCACGTGTTTATTATTAACTCAAGTATGTTTAAAGATTTCCTAAAATCTCCAAATGAAATTGATGAAATTAGATCAATGCTTTTTTCTGTAAAATTGTAATTTGAAAAATCTCTATTTATAATAATTCTTAATTGTTTTGAAATTTGTGTTTGATTCAGAGGTTTAAAATTTAAAGTTATACATCTGCTCAAGATAGAATTGAAAATAGAGAAATTTATATTTTCTGTGGTACTACCTATAAGTGTGATGGATCCATTTTCTATAAATTCCAATATTAGTTGTTGCTGTTTCTTGGATAGGAAATGTATCTCGTCTATATATAGAATTATCCCACTGTATCCATCAAAATTGTAAATATTTTTAATTATATTTTTTATCTCTTCAGTGTTCGTTATGGTTCCGTTTAGTTTGTAAAATTTTCTATTGCATTCATGTGAAATTATATTTGCAATTGATGTTTTTCCAGTTCCAGGTGGTCCGTATATTATCATATTTGGGATCTTACCAGATTTAATTATTTTAGTTAAAAGCTTGTCTTGACCTATTAAATGTTCTTGACCTATAAAATCTTCTAAAGATTTAGGCCTCAGTTTATCTGCTAATGGTTGCATATTTCCCCCCCATTTCTAAAATAAAAAAAGTTTAAAAAAGGTAAAAGTTATATTATAATAATTGTAAAATTATTCCATTTAGATAATTAAATTTGAGGTGAATTTTTATTTTGTACATAGATAAATATAAAAAAGTTATTTCATTGATTGAAGATATGTTTTTAAAATTAGAAGATAGTAAGGAGATATTTGATAATAGTGAATTTAAGATATTTCTAAATAATATCAAATACATTTTAACACAAAAAACTTTTAAGGTTGCTGTTGTTGGTGCAATTAAATCAGGTAAATCTACTATGTTAAATGCATTTATTGGAAGAGATTTGCTACCAAATCAAAATGCTCCTTGTACATTGGCAACAACTGAAATTTTTCATTCAAGTGATGAATGTACATTTGTTAAGAAATATTTCGTAAATGGTGATTCTGAAAATATTAAATCGAATAGGAACTTGACTTTAGAACAGATGTTTCATAATGATGTGAAAGAGAGTAGAAAAAATAACGATCATTCAAGAATACATAAGTATCAGTTACATTCTCCTATTAATGGATTACAAACCTCCATATATGGTGATGTCATAAAGAATTTTGTACTTTTAGATACTCCAGGTCCTGATGAGATTTCAACGTCTAATTTTAATGTTGAGCACATACAGAAAATTTCTTTAAAGGAGCTCAGAGATTCTGATGCACTCATATTGATCTTTGATTATCAGAATTTTATGTCTGACATAAATGGAAAAATTTTAAGATACATTGCAAGTAATGAGAATATAGTTGAGAGATCTAAGGATAAAATATTTTTTGTTATTAATAAAATTGATTTAATGTGTGACAAAGATGATAGTATCGATGAATGCGTAAAGAAGACTAAAGAAATGATAAAAGAATACATTCCAATTATAAAAAATCCAAATGTTTATGCTTTCTCAGCCAAGCAGGCACTTTTTTCTAGAATTGTTAGAAAGAATATTGCATCTCAGGAAATGTTGAATGAGATAGACAGGCTTTATGGATCACGATATACAGAGAAAATAAAAATTAACGGCGTCACTAGGAGTTTTAAGTTAGAGCCTATTGAATATTCAGATGATTTACTTAAAGAAAGTAAAATTGAAATTATCGAAAAGGAAATTTTAAATTGTGTGTTTTCAAATTTCGCTGAAGAGAATTTAGAAGTTTCAATAGAACATCTTATTAGAATAAACGATGATATAATAAGCAGTATGGAGAACGATATAATAAGTATAAACAACAAGTACAATTTATCAATTGGGAAATTAGATAAAATAAAAAATGATTTATTGAAACTTAAAGATAATTTTATTGAAGTTATTGATATTCCTAAAAACTCTTTGAATACATTGAAAAATAGTATTTCTGTTAAGCTTGATGAGATGTCTGATTATCTTAATAAGATGGTTAACAATATGTTGCCCGTAAAGAATATTTTGGAATCTGATACTAAGGAGGAGCTTCTTTATAGGGTTAATGTTATCGAAAATAATATTAGAGAGAGTTTAAACGTTACGATTAATAAAATTAACGATCATATTTACAGTGAGTCATTTAACACTCAAATGGAAATAAGCAAAAATTTAAATGAATCTTTTAGAAAGGTCGGAAGTGAGTTCACAAAATACATAAATGAGCAAATAAAATTTAAATTTCAAATATATAATTTTGATGATATCTGTATAAGCAATATTAATTTTAGCGAACTTGATATTATTGAAACTCAAAGTGTTGTAAAAGAATCAGGAGATCTCAATACTTCGACATTAAGTATAAGTATGGCTGCAACTAGTGTAGCCGGAAGTGCTCTTGGTGGAATTATGGGTAGCACTGTGCCTGTATTGGAAACTGCAATTGGGGCTGCTTTTGGAGCTGGAATAGGTCTTGCGTATCTATATGTGAAGAAAATAAAGAGTATAAAGATAAAAGAAAAGACAATCTATTCCATTGATTTTAAGGATTTTAAGAATACTTTTTTGCAAACAATACATGATGTTTTTGAAAGCTCGAAAGTTGAAATTTTTAATAATGTTGACTCTTTGATTGAAAAGAGCGTTCATAGTGTGGACAAGCAGCTATCCAGATATGTAAAAAAGCTTGATAATAAAATTGGAAGATTGATGAGAAATGTAAAAATCGATAAGGATAAAAGGCGTAAGGAAATTAGGTCTATAGAGTTATCAAGAAAAGAATTTTTACATTTTAAAGAGATGCTTAATGATTTAAAGTTTAAAACCATTCGTATAGGTGACACAAACATAGAATTTGATAATAAAGCAGCTGAGGAATTAAAAAACAACAATATCTTAGTTGTGTAAGTTTAAAGCCACTTTTTAAAACTTAAATCAGTGGCTTTAGAGTTTTTAAAAAAGATTGGAAAACGATGACTTATAAATATCATTCAAAATATTTCTACTTTCCAAATTCAATTTTAAAATAGAAATGTTATTCAATATAAATTTAGCTTCAGCAAATATACCAACCTTGAACATGTCGTAAATTCTTCCAGCACTAAAGCATCCATTAGGTAATGTCCTAAAATCATTTATAACATATCCAATTTTCCCAATTGACGGAACAACACAACTTATAGCTTCTGGATCGTGATTATTATCAGGCTCTTTTAATAAAATTACTTCTTCGCCTAAATTTAATATCTTTTTAGACTTATTGAATCCAGTTTGAATCACTGCTGTATAAATATCATACATTTTCTGTCTCCATAAATTATTCCATTTATATATTATAACATAAATTCTGAATAAAGATGTTCAATATAGAAATTTATGTAATTTAAATGATATAATTTCATAAAGCGAATTTTGATTAATCAATGGAGGAATTAATGGAAGTTTCTTATACGGAAATCAAAATAAAGATTAGTCCAAATGATTTAGAGAAAATCGAAAATATATTTTATCGTTTGGGAATATTTGAACTTTTTGTGGAAGATCCTAGGCATTTATTCGAAGAAAATCATTTAAATTTTGATACATATTTTGGGGAAAATGAAGTTTTTCCAGAAGGAAAAGATTTTTGTAACGTTAGGTATTACCTAAGTGACAAAGAAAATTTAATTGAATTTTTAAATGTTTTAGAGAGCACAATTAAATTTCAAGGTATAGATTATGAAATTCAAATTAGCAAAGTGTTCGATGAAGATTGGGCAAATAATTGGAAAAAACATTATCATACTTTTAAATTGAATAATAAAATTGTCGTTAAACCTGAATGGGAAAATTACGATTTGAAAGATGGAGAAATTTTAATTAACATTGATCCGGGCATGGCGTTTGGTACAGGAACTCATGAGACTACTAAGCTTTGCATGTTGATGATTGATAAGCACATGAAGACAGGTGTTTTTGCATATGACATTGGGACAGGATCTGGTATTTTGTCAATACTTATGTCTAAACTTGGAGCACTTAAGGTAGTAGCTGTGGATTTAGATAAAGTGTCTGTGAGTTCTGCAAAATATAATATCTCTTTGAACCATATTTCAAATGTAGAAGTCCTTGAGGGCAACTTGTTGGATAGTTCATCTGATAGAGGGGATTTCATTGTTTCAAATATAATTGCAGAAGTAATCTTTGAACTGATACCTGATGTTCCTAAAATTATGAATAGGGATGGGGTTTTTGTAATTTCAGGAATAATAGAAAGCAAAGTTAATTTAATTAAGGATAGGATTAAAGAGTATAATCTTGTGATAGTTGATGAAATGAGGGAAAATGGATGGGTTGCTTTTGCTATAAAAAATATATAGAATGTGATATAATTATCCGAGGAGTATTTTAGATGCGTAGATTTTTTACAGATTTTGAATACAAAGAGGGAATTGATACTCTAACGATAAGTGGTGATGAAGCTAAACATATTTTAAGAGTTTTGCGTTTTAAAGTTGGCGATAAATTAATTATGAGTAATTACAAAGATTGTAGCTTTGAAAGTGAGATTTTAGAATCAGATTCTAAATCTTGTACGATCAAGCTTCTAAATAGAGTTGATATATCTAATAAGAATGGCATTAGCATTTCGGTTTTTCAAGGATACCCAAAGCAGAATAAACTCGAACTCATAGTTCAAAAGTTGACTGAGATAGGGGTTGAAAATATAACACCGATTTTGACAAATAGGGTTAACTTTAAAACCAATTTGGATAAATTTAAATTTGATAGGTTAAACAGAATAGCTAGAGAAGCTTGTAAGCAATGTGGAAGTTCCAGTATTCCTGATATAGGTTTTCCTGTAAAATTGATCGATTTATCAGTTCGTGATATGTGTGTGTATGATTTGATAATTGTTCTTTATGAAAGGGAAGAAATTAGTTTGAAGAGTGTTCTAAGAGAGGCTGACATCATTGAGAATGTAAAAAGGGTTTGTGTTTTTATTGGACCTGAGGGTGGATTTGAAGAGGAAGAAGTTAACTTTATAAAAGGTTTGGGAGGTAAATCTGTAAGTTTAGGTAACAGAATATTGAGAACAGAAACATCGGCTATAGTTATTTCATCGATACTTCGTTATGAGTTTGGGAATATGGGTAATTTGATTTGAAAAGGAAGAAAATATGAAAGTTGCAATAGTTACTTTGGGATGCAGAGTCAATATTTATGATACAGAGATTATGATATCGATGCTTAGAAGAAATGAGTTTGAGATAGTTTCTCATAACGAATTTGCAGATGTGTATTGTATAAATACTTGCACTGTCACAAATAACAGCGATAAAAAATCTCGACAATTTATTTCCAAGTTTAAAGGGATTAATCCTGATTCCATAATTGCCATGGTCGGATGCTATCCTCAAGTTTCTAAAAGTGAGGTTTCCAGCATAAGAAATGTTGATATAATTTTGGGCAATAGATTTAAAAGTAAATTGCCTCATTACATAAATTTGTTTCTTGAAACTAATGACAAGGTTATTAAGATTGATGATGATTTGTTAGGAAATTTTAACTTTGAAGATGGTATATTGGATAATTTTGAAGATAAGCATAGAGCATTTATAAAAATTCAAGATGGTTGTAATAAATTTTGTAGTTATTGTATAATACCTTTTGCACGTGGGGGTGTTTGTAGTAAAGATCCAAAGAAGGTTTATGATGAAGTGAAAGCTGTTGTTGATAATGGATATAAAGAAATTGTATTAACTGGAATCAACACTACTTCCTATGGTATTGATTTGAATGATAATATTAGTTTGGTTGACTTAATTGAATCTATAGATCATATAAAGGGACTTGAACGAATAAGAATAGGTTCGGTAGATCCAGAGTACTTTGATTTTAAAATTATAGAGAGATTGAGTAGAGTTGAGAAGCTGATGCCACATTTTCATTTGTCATTGCAAAGTGGTTCTGATAGTGTTTTAAAAAGAATGAAGAGAAAATATGATACTGTTAAATATGAAGAAGTTGTTAGTCAATTTAGAGAATTAATAAACGATGTTAGTATAACGACTGATTTGATTGTAGGGTTTCCTGGAGAAACTGAAGAAGAGTTTCAGGAAACGGTGGATTTTTTAAATAAAATAAGATTGCAAGATGCACATATTTTTAAATATAGTAAGAGGTCTGGTACTAGAGCTGCCGTAATGGATTTACAAATTAGCAGTAGTGTTAAAAGTGAAAGAAGTAAAATAGTTTCGTCCATCGTTAAACGTAATAGAGTAGACTTTCTTGAAAAGTATGTTGGGCGAGTTATGGACGTCCTTTATTGCACTGTTTCATCAAACAACGATACAATTTGCGGTTATACAAATAACTACATAAAGGTTTATTCA
Source organism: Anisomitus miae (SeqCode) (assembly GCF_054906395.1). Lineage (NCBI taxonomy): Bacteria > Bacillati > Bacillota > Clostridia > Eubacteriales > Clostridiaceae > Anisomitus (SeqCode) > Anisomitus miae (SeqCode). The sequence continues at coordinate 52,263 of NZ_JBRACL010000007.1, read as the reverse complement.
GATCCGTACGATAGAAATTGTCTAGGGAAAATAGTTAAAACTTTTATAGGATGTCATAATGGAGAGTTTTTGCTTGGACAAATTGTTAAATAGGGGGTTGTGTATAAATGGAATGTATTTTCTGTAAAATAATTCAGGGAGAAGTTCCTTGTACGATAGTTTACGAAGATGAATATGTGGTTGCCTTTGAGGATATTTATCCTTCTGCGACTAACCATGTGATTATTATACCTAAGGTTCATATCGAAGATATTAACGGTATATCTGATGAAAATATCTATTATATAAAATACATTTTCTTTGCTATAACAAAAATTGTTAAGGCTCTTAATATTGCTGAAAGTGGATATAGAATAGTTAATAATTGTGGTGAACATGCTTTTCAGTCGGTTAAGCATCTACATTTTCATATAGTTGGTGGACAAGAGTTGTCTCCGACATTTTGCTGATAGATTTTTACGGAAGGAATTTATAAGGTGAGGAAAAGTATAAAAAGATTTGTTCTTATTGGGTTAATGTCTTTATGCTTGAGTACTGTGAGTATTATGCCAAGGGCACAGACTAAAGAAGATTTTTTAAATGGGTTTTTGGACAATGTCTATTCTATAATGTTAAATAGGGAAGCAGATGAAGAAGGGAAACTGTACTGGAAACAGCAAATATTAGATGGCAAAACAGGAATTCTCAATTTTTTAAATCAAATGTTAGACCAAAAGGAATTTGAAGAACTTAATATTTCATCAGAGGATTTTATAAATAAGGCTTATAGTCTTTTGATGAATAGAGATTCTGAGGAAGAGGGCTTCAATTATTGGATGGATAAACTAGGAAATAATAGCGGTAATGAACAAAAACTCAATTTGATAAATGATATGGCTCATGCTGACGAGTTCATGAGTAAAGTAAATGAACATGGTATATTGTTTAAGAAGTTTGAAGAAGAGCTCCTCGAACAAACAATTGATGAGCTAAAGGATATAGATGTATTCATAAGAGACGCTTATCAGTATATTTTGGGAAGGAGTTATGATAATGATGGACTTAATTACTGGAGGACGGCTTTAACTTCCCAAGAAAAGGGTGCTATAGATTTAATAGAGAGTTTTATATCCACAAATGAATTTAAGGCTAGAAATGTTTCGGACAAGCAATTTATCCAAATAGTGTATGAAGTATTGTTTAACAGAGAAGCTGATTTAGAGGGGCTAAATTATTGGAGTTCTGTTTATCAAAAGGACACTTCTTCGAATAGAATGAAGAACTTAGTCCTTAATATAGCCGATGATATAGAGTTTTTAACGAGAATAAAAAACATGAATGTTATACTCAAAAAGATAGATTTGAGTTTGTTTTATTCAGAAACGTTATCATCTAAAAATAATGTAAGGACTATAACCTCAAGTCAATTATCAGAAATTAAAAAAGGAATGACATTCTTTGATATAGTAGTCAAATTAGGTAGGACTAAAGATGTTTCAAGTATTTCTGAGATAAACATTGCAAAATATATTGTAGATAAATCTAAGGAGATTTATTTTATATTTTCGAATCCTTTAGCTTCGTACAATTTTGATCCAATGGAAATTTTAAAATCTCAAAATTAATTATTAAAAAAGTAATAATTAGTTTTAAAAAAGTACATAATTAATTGTGAGGTATTTTAAAAAAATTATTGGTAAATGGCTTTAGAGTGTAGAAGTTTTCTTTATTGACATAAAAAAATATTTATTGTATAATTCTAGATGAAATCGCTGACCCATTAGAGTATAAAGTTTTTATTTTGTACTAGTGGAGGGAGGGAAAATATATGTCTGAAATAAAAGTTGGAGAGAATGAGTCCTTGGAAAGTGCTCTTAAAAGGTTTAAAAGGAAGTGTGCACGGGCTGGAGTCTTATCTGAGGTGAAGAAGAGAGAGCATTACGTTAAGCCAAGTGTAAAGAGAAAGAAGAAGTCTGAAGCTGCAAGAAAGAGAAAATTTAAATAGCATATAGATGATATAGAGGAATAGCAGAGGATAATATAACTGTTATAGTGTATGGTGAAATTGACACCTTCCTCGACAGCTACGAATTGAATTGTTAAGTTAGATTTTGAGTTATTGTTTAATGATTTTATTGGGTGAGTGATTAAGTGTTATATATTGTGAAAGAAGTGAGTCACAGTTTTATTATCTGTGACTCTTTGATTTTTTTATTCAAGAATTTTAATATTTTTAATTGATGGATCTTCTGTACCTTGTATGAATAAACCTAATGACTTTATATATTTTACATACTCTATTATCTCTGAAGTTATTATTTCTCCAGGACATAAAATAGGAATACCTGGAGGGTAAGTTAGTAAAAACTCTCCACTTATTTTGTTTATGCTTTGATCCACCGGAACCAAGCGTTTGTTTGCCTGAAATGCTTGACGTGGATTCAAAATCTGTTTTGGGATTTTTGGAAGATTCATTGAAAAGTTATTTATATCTTTAGGAAGAGTATTTTTATGTATATCTTTCAATGCTCTTACTAAAGCGTCTATACTCTCCTTTGTATCTCCAAATGATCCCACAGCGAGTCCATTATAGGTATCTGACATTTCCAATTGTATGTGATATCTTGTTGATAAAATGTTATCCAATTCATATCCTGTAAGTCCTAGTTTTCTGCAATTGATAGTAAGCTTTGTAGGGTCAAAGTCAAAGAAACCATTTCCATTTTCTAATTCTTCTCCGAAACAATATAAAGAATCTATTTTGTTTATTTCATTTCTTGCATAATTTGATAATTCAATTGATTTTTCTATTAATTCTTTTCCATTTAATGCAAGTTGTCTTCTTGTACAATCAAGAGATGCCAAAATTATATAAGATGGAGAAGTTGTTTGAAGTAAATTTAAAACTTGTCTTACTTTGTTAGGATTTATATATTTTGATTTTACGTGAAGCAATGATCCTTGTGTGAGAGAACTTGTTATTTTGTGAGTGCTCTGTGCACAGATATCAGCATCGGCATCCATCGCACATATTGGTAATTTTTCATTGAAAATAAGATGAGGTCCATGAGCCTCGTCTACAAGTAGAGGTATGTCATATGAGTGGACCAAAGTTGAAATATTTTTAATATCTGTGGTCACTCCGTAATATGTCGGATTTATTATAAGCACAGCTTTTACATCTGGATTATACTTTAAAGATTTTCTAACTGTCTCTAAAGAAACTCCATGAGATATAGATAAAAATTCGTCTATTTCGGGTTCCATATAAATTGGTGTTGCTCCGCTTAGAATTATTCCAGCAGTTATAGATTTGTGTACGTTCCTCGGTATTAAAATTTTATCTCCTTCCGATACAACCGACATTATCATCGCTTGAATTGCAACTGTCGTACCATTTATGCAAAAAAGGGTATGATCAGCATTGTAAGCATCTGCAGCCAATCTTTCAGCATCTCTTATTGATGAAACGGGATTGTGTAAACTGTCAACTGATTTAAATACAGTTACGTCTATCATAAAAGCGTTTTTACCGATGAAGTTTTTAAATTCTTCGGGAATGCCTATCCCTTTTTTGTGTCCAGGCACGTGAAAAGGAACTGTTGAATTATCTACGTAATTCAGTAGGGATTCAAATATGGGTACTTTGGTTTGATCTAATTTATACAAGAGTACAACATCCTTTCCAAAATATTTCTACCATTCAATTTTATATGATAACTATAAAATTCGATTTGCACAATGTTTTAAATCCTTAGGTGTAAAAAAGTGTATAGGAAATATTCAAAAGTGTGATAATACAAACAAGGAGTTGATAATTGATGATAAATGCTACTATAAATAGGGAAGTGACTAAGGGATCAATTAAAAGACTAAGAAGAGAAGGAAAAGTGATAGGGAACATTTATGGAGTGGATGTTTCACCAACAAGGATAGTTTTAGATGAAAAAGAGGTTAAGACTTTGATGTCAAATGGTGGCAACCATAACATAATTGAGATAAACGTTGAAGGCAAAATGTATAACGCTATAGTGAAAGATATACAAAAGAATTATGTTAATAATAGAATTTTGCACATAGATTTAGAGTGTTTTGATGGTGACAAAATTATAAATGCTGATGTGCCAGTCAATTATGTAAATGAGTTTATTGCTTCAAAGAACGGAGCGGTTATACAGAAAGAGAAAAGTAGTATAAAGGTTAGATGCAAATCGAGTAAGATTCCAGACCATATAGATTTGGTCATTAATGAACAGATGTTAGGGCATGCTGTTAGAATATCTGATATGGAAATAGGAGATGAGCTGACTATACTTGATAGCTTAGAGTCAGTAGTAGCCTCGATAAATTTTACTAAGAATGTTACTGAACAGTCTATTGAAGATACTCAAAAGGATGATCCTAATATTAGCTAGTTTGTTAACAGTACAAATTAAAAAATATTTGTACTGTTTTATTTATATTTTATAGTATAATTCTTGTAGAATTATTTTATTTATGGAGTGTGTCATGTACAAGGATTTGGTACGTAAATGGTTGTCTTCTAAAAATATAGCTGAGGTGTATAAGAGTGAAATTTATAACTTAGATGAAACTGAGCTTGAGGATAGATTTTATAAAGAATTAGAATTTGGTACTGGTGGACTTAGAGGGAAAATGGGATCTGGGACAAACAGGATAAATATTTATACTATCGGCAAAGTAACTAAAGGGTATGCGGATTTTTTAAATCACAAATTTAAAGGAGAAGAAATCAGTGTTGTTATTGCATTTGACTCTAGGAATAACTCTAATGAATTTGCAAAAAGGGCTGCACTTATATTGGCAGCAAATAACATAAAAGTCTATTTATACAGAAAGTTAACACCTACACCTATGCTTTCCTTTGCAGTTAGGGAACTAAAATGCAATGGAGGGATTGTAATTACTGCTTCTCATAATCCGAAGGAGTACAATGGTTACAAAATATATGGTGAAGATGGAGGACAATTGACGGACGTTTTGGCCAAGGAAGTTTATTCTTACATATATGGTATTGATGTGTTTAGCGATATTGAAATGTTGAATGAAGAACATGCCTTTAGCGTAGGAAAGGTTGTATACGTGTCGGATTCATTAGAAACTAGTTATATTGAGAAAATAAAAAATCATGCTATAAGAAAAGAATTAATAGATGAATGTTCAGGAGAGTTAAAAATAGTATATACTCCGTTACATGGGAGTGGATATATTCCTGTTACAAGGATATTAAATGAATGTGGGTATAAGGACTTAAAGGTTGTTGAAGAACAAATGATTCCAGATGGAGACTTTCCTACTGTTAATTATCCAAATCCTGAGTTGGTGGATGTGTTTGATATTTCGCTTAAATATGCTAAGCAATTAGATGCTGATATAGTTTTTGCAACTGATCCGGATTGTGATAGAGTTGGAGTTGTGGTTAGGGATAAAATTGGAGAGTATAAATTTTTAACTGGAAATCAAGTTGGAAGTCTTTTGTGTGAGTATATGCTTATGTCACTTAGTGAATTTGGTAAAATAAAAAGTAATTCTGCGATATTAAAAACTATTGTAAGTACTGATATTGTAAAGGATATTTGTGATAATTATAATGTTGAAGTTTTAGATGTTCTAACTGGCTTTAAGTATATAGCTGAAAAGATAAAGGAATTTGAAGAAAGTAATAACTACGAATATGTTTTTGGTTTTGAAGAAAGTTATGGATATTTAATAGGGACATTTGTAAGAGATAAAGATGCCGTTATGGCTATCAGTGTTATATGTGAGATGGCATTATATTACAAAAAACATGATAAAACTTTAAATTGTGCATTAGATGATTTGTATAAAAAATATGGATTTTTTTCTGATGAGCTTATATCCATAGACCTTGAAGGTAAATTAGGGCAAGAGAAAATAGCTAAGTGTTTAGAATCACTTAGGAAAATAGAAATGAGAAATTTGATTGATGGAAAAGTAACTTGGAAGTTTCAAGATTATAAGATAGGTGTTGAATATGATTTTTTAAATAACCAAACATTTGAAATAAATTTGCCAACGTCAAATGTTTTAAAAGTTTTATTCGATGATGGAAGTTGGTTTGTTGTAAGACCATCTGGAACTGAACCTAAGATGAAAATATATATGTTTGCTAAATCGTATACTAAGGATGGTATGAGAACTAATATAAGTAATCTTAAGAGTAATGTTTTAAAACTAATTGAAAAATGCATGATTGACTAGGAGAACTTATGAGTTATAGTTTAAGTGATAGGTTATCGAAATTAATATTTATAGAATTAAAGGATTTAACGGCATTAAACAAAATAAATGAAGGTTTATACAGTGATCTTAAGGGAAAAGATATTCTTTTTCCTGTAGATCTAAGTTCTGTATCAGATAAAAATAATGTAAATGCTTTGGATCTTACTATGGATAAATTTTTTATAGGGATGCTCCTATGTATTGGTGGTAATAATGAATTCGTATACAATGATTACTATGAAAATATAATTTTGAGTTTTGATAGTAGTCAGGAATTTTATAAAGGATATATATATTCTCTTATACAAAAAGATGATTTATTCGATGCATACATAATGCTTAAAGGTCTTTCAAAAATATATTTTAACAAAGAGTACAAGGAGAAATTAATAGTTGTTTTATTTAATTTGAAAGATAAGAGTGATTTTTTGAAGACAGAGTTAGAAATAGAGATTGAAAATTCTATTAAAGAGTACATTGATTTTCATAAAGGTTATCTTTATAAATCGATGATGTATAGAGATGATGGTAATTATGTTGCTGCTCTTAGTAGCTTAGAGATGTATATAAAGAAGCATAAGGGTTCACAAGATAGTGAAATTGAGAATTATAAAAGACAGTTGTTAGGATATATAGATTATGAAGATGGTAAAGAGAAGATATACTTTAGTCCTACTGAAGCTTTAAGAAAATTAATACCGTTGGTAGATGTGTTCAAAAATGATCCGTTAATTTATTATTATATTGCTGTGGCTCATAGAAAATTAGAGATGTATGAGCAAGCTATTTATTATCTGGAATGTTCTAGAGAGATAGATACAGATATTGTTGAGGTAGTTAATGAAATTGGATTAAGTTATGCTGGGTTGAACATGTTTGAGAAGGCTGTTAGTTACTTTGAAACCGTTTTTAAAGTGACTAATGCGATAGAGGTATGCACAAATATTGTGATGTGTTATTTAAAACTCGGAAAAATAGAGAAAATGAACGAATATTTTGAAAAGGCTAAAAAAATAAATCCTAGTGATGGTATTTTGGAAGAATTGGAGCACTTAATCTCGAAAGTAAGGTGATGTATGTATTCAAATTTAATGGGATATAAAATATATTCTGGAAATAAGGAAGACTTAACTTTTAAGATAGAGAATCATTTACTTGGAGAGTCGGGATTAGATAAATTGAACATAATTTCTGGTAATCCAGAGGTTTTACTGAATGGAATTAATAATGATGAATTAGATAAGTTTTTCAAAAGAGAGGATAATTTGATAATACCTGATGGAATAGGCGTTGTGATGATGATGAAATTGTTTAAAAGATGTGCTATAGAGAAAATATCAGGTGTTGAGGTAATGGAAGAGATACTTAGGATTCTAAGCAAGTTAGGATTAGGAGTCTATTTTCTTGGTGCAACAAGTGAAAATTTAGAACTTGCAATTAAAAATATTAAAATAATGTATGGTAATTTACAAATTAAAGGGTTTAGAGATGGATACTTCAGCAATGGAGAGATCAATGAAGTAGTGGAAGATATTAAAAATAGCAAATCGAGTGTTTTGTTCGTAGCTATGGGTAGTCCAAAACAAGATATTTTTATAAGTAGGTGTATGAAAGATTTGGATTGTAAAATATTTATGGGAGTTGGAGGTAGTTTTGATTTATATTCTGGAAAACTTAAAAGAGCACCTAAAGTTATGATCAATTTTGGGTTAGAATGGCTTTATAGGGTTTGGAATGAACCATTTAGAATAAAGAGATTATCAAGCATACCTAAGTTTATGTTAAAAAGTATGAATTATCACTTTAAGGAAAAGATTTGAATGTTTAGCATTTTGGTTGTTTCATGTTATTCGGTTGATATAAATAATTCTGCTAGTATAGAGTTGATTTATTATTTAAATTTATTGGCCGAAAGTGGAGAATTTAAAGTTCATCTTTTGACTATGGATTTTCCTAAACACAGCATTTACTATGATACAAATGTTTCTGGGCTTTTACATAAAGGTGTTGTGGTACACAGAGTTAAAGGTGGATTTATCTTAAATAAAATGATTCCTAAGAATTCTATAAATAGTAAGAGTAATAAAAATATTAAAAAATTAAACTCTTCATTAATAAAATTGAAGAATATATTCAACATAATTGATCCATACTTAGGATGGAGTCATAAAGCGTACAAATATTTCAAAAAGAGTTTATATGATTTAAAATTTGATGTCATATTGAGTATGCATGAACCTCCATCTAGTTTGATTTGTGGTCATAGAATTAAGAAATTTGTTGATAGCAGATCGGAGGATATTAGGTTAGTTTCGTATTTTAGTGATCCATATTGTAATGAACTAAATCGAAGATCTAAAAATTTTATAGTGAGAAAGATAAATAGTGTTATCGAAAGATCAGTAGTAAATGTAAGTAATGGATTTTTATTTGTTACAGAGAGCAATCTTAATTATTTTGTAAATAAATATAATATTAAATTCAATAATGTTAGCTTGGTACATAGAAATTTAAGTAAGACATTTATAAATAAATTTAAAAGAGATTATCCAATTGAATTTATGAAAGATAAGATAAATTTTTTGTATGCTGGAGATATTGTGAAAGGTGTAAGAGATATAACTAAGTTTGTTGAAGCGTTGAATTATGTTGCTAAAAATAATATTGATATGTTTTCGAGACTTAATATAAATTTTTATGGAAATATAAAAGATGATTTTCAACTCGAATTAGTTGAAAAGAGCCCTTATATAAATTTTAAAAATAGAATTTCTTATCTTAAGATCATTAATTTTATGATTCATGCTGATGTACTTTTGATTTTTGGGAATAAAGAGTTTAGTCAAATACCTGCTAAAATTTATGATTATATGGCTACGAATGCGTACATATTGGTCATCCTAGAAAGTTATGATGATCCTTTTTATAAATTGATAAAAAATGTTGATGGTATAATATGTACTTTAAATAATTGGATTAGTATCAGTAAAACGTTGGTAGAATTTGTAAATAATGTTCATGATCCTAAGAAAAATTTTGAAAGGAATAGTTTTGATAATAATGATATACTGAATAAAATAAAGAAGGTTTTTTGTAATTAAATTCTATGAGGTGTTGGTGTGCATGTTGTTGTAGTTCCGTCTTGGTATTCAAGTGATGAAAATATTGTTTTAGGAAGCTTTTTTAAAGAGCAAGCATTGGCTTTAAAAGAATCTGGAATTGACATTACAGTGTGTTATAATGAGATTTTACCTATTTATCGATATAAAAAATTCATAAATATTTTTAATAGTAGGATTGAATATAGCTTGGATGATGGCTTAGATACTTATAGATATACAGATTTTAATTATTTGTTGCATTATCATAAAAGATTTTTATTATTTCAAAAAAGAATAGAGAAACTGCTTAACAAAGTAATTATTGAAAAAGGAAGAATAGATATAATACATTTTCATTCATGTTTTTGGGCTGGTGTAGCTGTACCGTACATAAAAAATGTGTTTAATGTTCCGTGTATCATTACTGAACACACAAGTATGAATAATTCCAAAAAAATGAAAAAGAGCTATATCAAGTACATAAATCGTGCATATGAAGATGCAGATGTTTTGATAAGTGTAAGTTCTTCTTTAAAAAATGAGATTTGTAAGATGACTAGTAGAGATGTAATAGTCTTGCACAATTTCATAGATGGTACTGTATTTAATGTGAAGTTAAATCAAAATGATAAAATTAAATTTACATTTTTTTCATTGGGATTTTTGGTGGATGGAAAGGGATTTGAATTATTAATAGGTGCATGTGAAATCTTAGTAAGTAAAGGATATGACTTTATATTAGAAATCGGTGGAGACGGGTATCTTAATGAAAAATTAAGAAAAATGGTGAGTTATAAAAAATTAGATAATAATGTTAAGTTTTTAGGTTTATTAAGTAGACAAGAAGTTGTTTTAAGAATGAATAAATGTGATTCCTTTATATTAGCCTCTTGCTATGAAACTTTCGGAGTAGTGTATATAGAGGCACTTGCTTGTGGTAAACCTATTATCAGTGTTAAAAATGGTGGAGTAGAAGATATTATAGATGAAAAAGTTGGTGTTTTAGTCGATAAATATAATTGTATTGAAGTATCAAACTCCATGGAATTTATGATTAATAACATTGAAAAATATGATAGTAGGTGTATTAGAGATTATTTTTTAGAGAAATTTGAAAAACAGGTTATTATAGCTAGATTAAAGGACGTGTATAGAGATTGTTTGGCAATATAAAACTAGGATTTAAAAATGGTATAAATATGTTTGGTAAAAAATTAAGTCTTGATATGTTTAAATTTTATGTAGTATTAATGTATTTAGCTTTCAATTTTTCTTATGTTAGTGTATTTGGAGAACTAGTGTTATTAGTAAGTATACTTAATTACTTGTTTTATCTTGTCTTTATAGGAATATTTATTTATGATGTAACTAAGAATCAATACAAAGTAGATTTATATACTATATTATTTATTATATTTATCATGTCAACAGTTATTACAATGTATCTGAATTCTTATACTTTAGTAGAATATGTAAATGAAATGAAATTTATATTGCTTGGATTATTCCAATTTTTTATTTTTTTCAATGTGTTTAATAGAGACTCATGTACAAAACTTAAGATACTTTCGTTTATGATATTATTTATATGCTTTGTATCACATATATTTAATGTAATTATTTACATATTTAGGATTAGGCTTGTATTGAATAAAGTATATGGAATACATTACAATGGATCGTTTACAGGAATATATGATAACGAAAATATACTTGGCATAATATGTTTTATTGGAATAGTGTTTTCTTTTATTTTTTTGAGCTATTATAATGCTATGATATTTAAACAAATAGCTGTAATTAATATTATATTATCTGTGATAATGCTATTTTTAGTAAATGCTCGTAGTGCTGTTATTGCCTTTTTGTTTTTTTGTTTTCTACTTACCTCTATTATTTTTAGAAAAAAATCGATAATTATTGGATTCGTGATTATATTTATGATACTTTCGCTCTATTTGGCTATTTTTAATAGGAATCTTTTAATATTTTTGTTAAATGGTAGGTATGAAATATGGGATCAGGTTTTTCATGTTATTAAGAATAGATATTTGTTTGGGTATTCTAAAACAAATTCGATAAATGTGTTAATCAATAGTACTATAAGATTTTTATCAGGAGCTAAGGAAGGAGGAACCCATAATACGTTTCTCGATATATTTTTGTCGTATGGGTTGGTTGGTTTTAGCATAGTTTCTGTATTTATGATAGTGTATGTTTTTAAAACGTACAATATTTTGCGTAAAAAAATAAACGATTATAATTACATAATTTTATATTCAGCAGTTTTGAGTTTTTTGTTTATTGGAATGTTCGAATCTGTTTTGATTTATGCTCCAAGTTTGATTAGTATTATATTTTGGATGATAATGGGATACGTTAAAAATGACAATGTTTTAAAAATCTGTTAAGGATCTAAACTCATATCCTTGAGACTTTAAAGTTGATAAAATATAATCAAGTATTTCTGCATTAGTTTTTGAAACTGCGTGTAGAAGGATTATCGATCCATTATGAATTCTGCTTAAAATTGTATCTATTGCTTTTTCTCTAGATGGTTGATTTTTTATATCAAAGTCTTTATAAGCAAAACTCCAAAATATACTTTTATATCCTAAATCATTAGTAAGTTTTAAGGATTGTTCGCTAAATTTTCCCATTGGTGGCCTAAAATATTTTGGCATATCTTGATTTGTTACTTTTTTAAACTCTTCCTCAACTTCTTTAAATTCTTTATCAAATTTACCACTACTAGCGGCTTTAGCCATTGATGGATGAGATGAGGAATGGTTGCATACTAAATGTCCTTCATTTACCATTCTTAGTATTAAGTTTTTGTTTGTTTTTATATAAGGTTTTACTACAAAGAATGCAGCGGGTACATTGTGCTTCTTTAAGGTGTCTAATATTTGTGAAGAATACCCATTTTCATACCCTTCATCAAATGTTAAATATAATGCTTTTTTTTCAGTATCCCCTATGTAGTAGGCGTTATAGTTTTTGAACATGGATATTGCAATGTTATTTGGTTCGGGTGCTAGATTGTTTCTATTTGGTACTATATACCAATCAATTTCTTGAGTACTTGTTTCTCGAATTGAACATGCTGATACACAAGTTTTAGTAGCAGATTCATTTGATATAAAAGTTGATGATATTAGATTAGTAAACAAAAGAGAATACAAAAAAAATTTCTTGTTCAATAATATTTCCCCTTTATATATAATTTTAGAATATTTTAATTTTATTATGTATCTATTTAACGTTATAAATGAGTGTAAATATATGTTTTGCTCAGTATTTTTTGGGAAAGGTGGTTTCTAATATGAAATTAGGGATAGTTGGTCTACCTAATGTTGGTAAAAGTACATTATTTAACGCTATAACAAAAGCTGGTGTAGAGTCAGCAAATTATCCTTTTTGTACTATAGAACCAAATATTGGTGTAGTATCAGTTCCAGATAAAAGACTAGATGATTTAGAAAGAATATATAACTCAAAGAAGAAAGTTTATGCATCCATTGAATTTTACGATATCGCTGGTCTAGTGAGAGGGGCAAGCAATGGAGAAGGGCTGGGTAATAAATTTTTATCTAACATAAGAGAGGTAGATGCCATAGTGCATATTGTTAGATGTTTTGAAGATGAAAATGTGGTCCATGTTGATGGAGTCGTTGACCCTTTAAGTGATATTGAAACTATAAATTTAGAATTAGTATTTTCAGATTTGGAAATTGTCAGTAGAAGGATTGATAAGGTGGGGAAGCTTTATCGTTCCGGAGATAAACATGCTAAATTAGAATTTGAAGTCCTCGAAAAAGTGAAGAAACAATTAGAAGAAGGTAAAATGGTTAGAAATATGGAGTTAAGCAAGGAGGAATTTGCAGTGATCAAAAAGTATTTTTTGATCACTAGTAAAAAAACTTTGTATGTTTGTAATGTTTTAGAAGATGACTTTATTTCAAATAAAACAAATAATTTTATTGAATCAGTTAAAAAATTTGCCTTAGAAGAAAACTCAGAGGTCGTTGTGTTGTGTGCAAAGTTCGAGGAAGAATTGTCCTATCTTGAGGAAAATGAAAAACAAGAGTTGTTAAAGGAGTACAGCCTAAATGGGTCAGGTCTTGACAAGTTAATCACATCAAGCTATAATCTGCTTGGACTCATAAGTTATTTGACAGCTGGTGTACAAGAAGTAAGGGCTTGGACAATAGTTGATGGAACTAAAGCACCACAGGCAGCTGGTAAGATACATTCTGACATTGAAAGAGGATTTATAAGGGCTGAAACAATTTCTTTTGAAAAGTTCGTTGAGTGTGGTAGTGAATCTATTGCTAAAGAGAGAGGATACTATCGATTAGAAGGTAAAGATTATGTAGTAAGAGATGGAGATGTAATAAATTTTAGGTTCAATGTCTAAAATATATATTTTGTGAGGTGCAAAATGAATTTTGTTTTACACAATCCAACTAAATTGTATTTTGGTATTGATAAGTTGGAAAATTTAAAATATGAGATTAAGGATAGTTCTAAGGTATTGGTTACTTATGGTGGAGGGAGTATCAAAAAAATTGGATTATATGATCAGGTTATTGAAATACTTAGAAATCTGAACTGTAAGATTTATGAACTATCAGGTATAGAACCAAATCCTAAGCTATCTAGCGTTAATGAAGGAATCCAAATTTGTAAAAAACACAACATAGATTTTATACTTGCCATTGGTGGAGGAAGTGTTATAGATGCATCAAAGGCCATATCCGTTGGTTCAAGAAGCGATAATGACGTTTGGGATATAATAACGAAAAAAGTTGAACCTACCGATAATGTTCCATTGGGTGTAATTCTAACTTTATCTGCTACTGGAACCGAAATGAATCCTAATAGTGTTATAACTAATGATGTTACTAAACAAAAGGTGGGTTTTGCTCATAGACCATATACATCTCCGGTATTTTCAATATTGGATCCTACTTATACGGTTACTGTTCCTAAAAATCAAACAGTTAATGGAATAGCAGATACGATATCACACCTCTTGGAACAATACTTTAACCTATCTGATAATTCAGAATTGCTAGATAGGTTTTGTGAGTCGTCAATTGAATATATGATGGAGATTACTCCGAAACTTTTAGATGATCTCGAAAATGTTGATTTGAGAGAAGCTATGATGTACACTTCTTTTATAGCTCTCAATGGGAATTTGTCAATTGGTGGAGGAGATTGGGCTACTCATGAAATTGAACATTCAGTGAGTGGTATATTTGATATTCCACATGGTGAAGGATTGGCTATATTAACTCCTAATTGGATCAAATATGTTTCGAGAGAGAATCCTAGTAAAATTGTGAAACTTGGCGAAAGAGTATTTAAATTAAAGAGAGATGACTTTGATGATACTTTACAGTTTTGTGATGAGGTTAGCAAAAGATTTAGGCAATTCTTCGATGAGATAGGTGCCCCTTCATCTCTTGGCGATAGAAATATATCATTAGAGAGTCTGGATGAATTAGTTGAAAATACATTTGTCTTATATGACACGGTTGGAGAATATGTAAAACTTTTTAGAGAAGATGTAAGAGAAATTTTAAAAATGAGTATGTAGGATAGATAAATTTCAAATTTATCTATCCTTTTTTATTAACTATTAAATAATAAAAGTTTGTTTAGTCAATAATTAAACTTATAAATTATAAAAAATTAATTGAGGGGATGAAAATGAAATTTAAACATGGAAGCTTTCGTTTAGTGATGATTTTGATATTTGTGATCATACTTGGTTTATGTACAATATTTGATGACAACATTAATGTGGCCGGGAGTAGTGGTTTAAAGATTGAGAATATTAATCCAACTAGTAATTATGACAAGAGTGTAAGATTTAGTAACAATGGATTTGCTGATGTTATTGATATGGTAAATTCTGGAGTAGTAACTGTTAGTATTAATTCGATAGTGAATTCATACAGAGGTGTTAATCAGGTTACTGGAATAGGAACAGGGTTTTTTATTAGTCCGACTAAGATATTAACAAATCAGCATGTTGTTTTGAATTCATCAAATGTAAATGTTATTTTAAATAATGGAACACAACTTAATGCTAGAGTGGTTAATACTGATCAGGTCAATGATATTGCATTGCTTGAAATAACAACTCCTGGTTTTGAAAGTAGTACAGTTTTGAATATGGGTAACTCTGAGGATATGCGTGTAGGTGATTGGGTGATTGCTATTGGCAGTCCTCTTGATTTATCTTTTAGTGGAAGTGCTACTATTGGAATAATAAGTGGGCTTTCCAGAACTATTGATACTGGAAATGGCGTATCTACATTTATTCAAACTGATGCTGCAATAAATCCAGGCAATAGTGGTGGTCCATTGCTCAATATGAATGGTGAAGTTATAGGAATAAATACAGCCAAAATTAGTGTTGAGGGAGTTGAGTCTATAGGATTTTCTATACCGATAGAGTTAGCTAAGCTTAAACTTGAGGAACTGAGTGAATATGTTATAATGCTTGGAATCTCGGGTGTTGATATTAACGAGCAGGCTTCTGTTAAATTTGGTATTTCAAAAGGTGTTTTTATAGTTGAGGTAGAAAGAGATTCGATTGCATATAATATCGGCATATCTCCAGGGGATATAATAGTTAGTTTTAATGGAATTGAGATCGATTCAGTTGATCAAATTAATGAATTAAAGAGAAATATTGATGATGAAGTATCTGTTGATGTTATCAGAAACAATAAACTTATAAATTTTAAATCTAAAATTTAATGAATAAAATTTTTAAAATTTCAAAGAATAAAACTATCTTAACTTAACGTTTTGATAGTTTTATATTTTTTACATATAAACTAAGGAGAATATGGACATGAAAAATAAGATTTTTAAGATTTTGTCTTCACTCGTTTTAGTATCTGCTATGGGATTAAGTATGACGTCTTGTACAAACCAAAATAATACAAATCAAACTCAGAAAAGTGAATCAGATAGAATAAGCAGAAGACCACAAGTTTCATCTGGAAGTTCATCAGCCGAAAAAATATATACTCAAGGAGAAGTTGTAACTTTGGCGGATGGAAGCAAACTTAAATATGATGAAAATGGTAATCATGAAATTGTAGAGCGTGGATCTGGTAAAATCATAATTTTTAAAAAGGTTACGGAAGAGGAGCTCAATAGTTTAGATGGAAATCAGAGGGCATTAGTTGAAAGACAAATGAATGCAGATCCTAATGGATTTTCATTAATATATTAAACATCTGTTTTATTGCAGATGTTTTTTGTTTTTATGATGTTGAAAAAATTTAAAAAGCATGTAGAATTAATAAAGTATATTTTTATTAGGAGAATTTTTTATGAAAGATAAAATCATAAGAGCTATGGCTAAAAACGAAACTATAAGGATAATTTCATGCGTCGCCACAGATTTGTGTAAACAAGTTAAAAAATTACATGCTTTAAATGAAATTACTTCCATTGCTTTTGGAAGATTAATAACAGCTTCGGCTATGATTTCTTCAACAAATAAAACAGAATCCGATTCTATAATTATAAAATTTAAAGGTAATGGTCCTCTTAATAATATGAGTGCTGTAACTCGAGGTGATGGAACGCTAAAAGGATACATATCAAATCCAAATGCTTTTGTTGATACTTTTAAAATAAAGGATTTAATTGGAGATGGATTTCTAACTATTATAAAAGATTTGGGATTGAAAAATCCATATACAGGGAATGTTCCAATATATAGTGGAGATATATGTAATGACTTGTCCTATTATTATACTATGTCTGAACAAACTCCAACATCAATTAATGTGAGTATTGATATAGATGATAGGTTCAATATCAAAAATGTTGTGGGAATAATGGTACAAATGTTGCCAGGTCATGATGAAATATTATCAGATATTATTTCGTATAGATTCGAAGATCTTGGAAGTATAGTTTCAAATTTAGAAAATGGAAAGACCATTTATGATATTTTGAATTTCATGTTTGATGATATGGGATTAAAGATAATTGAGGAAAAAGATTTAAGATACAAATGTGATTGTTCTAGGGAAAAGGTCGAAAGGGCTATGATCAGTATAGGGAAAGATGAGCTTAAGAAAATTGTAGATGATAAGCGTCAAGAAACTATAGTTTGTGATTATTGTAAGCTAGAATACGTTTTTAATAACGAAGATATAAGAAATTTATATAATAATTTTTAAAAATGCTTGACAATTAATCTATTTATAAATATAATCTATGTTGTAGTTGTTACTACGATTTAGTTAGTTGGCCCAGTAGCTCAGTTGGTTAGAGTGCTGGCCTGTCACGCCAGAGGTCGAGGGTTCGAGCCCCTTCTGGGTCGCCAATTTTCTTTATCGTGGCTGGATAGCTCAGTTGGTAGAGCAGAGGACTGAAAATCCTCGTGTCGCTGGTTCGATTCCTGCTCTAGCCACCATTTATCTTTGGATAATCTTTATCTTTTGTGGTCGTTTGGCACCATAGCCAAGTGGTAAGGCAGAGGTCTGCAAAACCTTTATTCGCGAGTTCGAATCCCGCTGGTGCCTCCATACATATTTTTATATTTTCTCTATGTTTTTAGAAAGCTTCGATTTTATTGTCGTAGCTTTCTTTTTTATTGTAAATCTTTACTTTGAATAATAAATTTCCTTTGTAGATTCAGTCAATAGAGAAAATTCATAACCTAGGCTTAAAAAATAGTCTTTTATTAATTTTAGAGATCTTACAGTGTGTATGTTATTTGTGTTTGTGTGCATTAAGATAATAATATCGTCATTACCTGAGAAACGTTTTTGAAATTGATTTTTACATATTTGTAGGATTGTGGAAGGATCGTTTTCAGGATGAAGGGCATCTAGAGTATCTATGTGCCAGTCGTATATTTTGAAATTGTTTTCATGGAGTTTATCTAAAAATGATTTGGTTATTCGTAAATATGAATTACGTGATCCAAATGGGAATCTTAAGATATTTGTTTCTATGTTAAATTTAGTTTTAAGTAGATTTTTGAGTTCGAGGTTTTCTTTTATGAAATTATCATATGACGAGTAACACTCATTTTTATTATGCGACATAGTGTGCAACCCTATTGCATGATTTTCTTGTATTATTCTTTCTAGGACTTTGGGATTTTCATTTACAAGTTTGCCTACAATGAAAAACGTAGCAGGTAGATTTAGATTTTTCAATTCATCTAATAGCATTGGTGTATTTTTGGCAGTTGGACCATCGTCGAATGTTAAATACACGTATTTTTTATCCTGATTGTGATTTAAAGAGGGAGTCTTAATAAAGTTTAATGAAATTAGAACGAGAGTTAAAATGAAAAAAATTTTAACGAATTTCATAGTGTAGTGAACTCCTTTATCCAAATTTTTAATCGTAGTATAACCAATTAAAAATATTTAATACGATAAAAGCAAGATGTCTAATAGAGCATCTTGCTTTTTAAGAATATGAGTTTAAAAGATTTCTGTATAGATCGATAGTTGATTGAGAACATTTTTCCCATGAGAATTTCTTTGATTGTTCGTATCCTTTTTCCTCTAATTCATTTCTTAGAATTTTATCATTGCAAAGCCTACACAAAGCATTTGAAATTTCATAAATGTCGTAAGGATTAACACTGTATGAATGATTTTCTACAATTTCTGGTAAGGAGGTTTGATTAGAACTTAGTACGGCTTTTTTACAATTCATAGCTTCAAGTACAGGAAGACCAAAACCTTCATAAATGGAGATATATACAAAAAATAACGATGCGTTATAAAAAATAGGTAATTCTTCTTCGGGAATAAATCCGGTAAAGAGAATATTACTTTGAAGATTTTTTTTGTATACAAGGTCTATAAGTTCATTAAATCCACTTTTAATATTACCAAGCAATACCAATTTTGTATTTTTATTAAAATTTTTATACGCATGTTCAAAGGATAAAATTAAGTTATAGATATTTTTGCGTTTACTGAATCCTCCTACGTACAAAATAAAATTTGAATCTATGTTATATTTTTGCTTTATGAAGGATTTACAGAAAAATTTGTTCATAGGTTTAAATTTTTCGTCTGCTGCAAGATGCGTTACGCATATTTTTTGGGGATCAACTGAAAAGAATTTAATAATTTCATTTCTTGAATAATTAGAAACAGTTATTATTGATGAACAGTTTTCAATTATATAAGGTAGTTGTTTTAAAAATTTTTTTAAATAAGATTTACCAGTGGTGTTAGGATGTACATAGGGAATTAAATCGTGTAAGGTCACAATAAATTTGAATTTATTTGAAGGAATTAAATTTGAATACCCAATTCCATTTTGAGGCACGTGAAAAATTGCAATATTGTTTTCGTTTAGTATGTGCGGTATATATTTTTGTTCAAAGAACGAACTATGTTTTCTAGATATTAGATGTAATCTTGTATTATTTTGATTAAACTGTCGTGGATATTTTCCACAATAAAATAAATCATAATAGTTTTCATGATCTATTTTTAGTAAATTGCTTATCAAATTTTTTGTATAAGTTCCTATTCCCGTACCATGATACAAATATGCACCTCGTATATCCATTGCAATCTTCATATTGTTACCTCTTTTTAAAAATATTTACTATAAGTATATTAATAGTTTATTGATAAATAATAATAATGTTAAACGAATGAGAATGATTTTATAAAAGGAGTGGTATTTTTTCCTATGAAAGAATTAGTTTCGGTAATAATGCCAGTGTACAATAATGAAAAGTATTTGAATGAATCTATAGAAAGCATATTGAATCAGAGTTATGAGAATATAGAATTACTTTTATTAGATGATGGTTCCGAGGATAAGTCGCTTTCCATTATGGAAAATTATGCCTTAAATGATAAAAGAGTAAGAATTATCTCTAGATGCAATAAGGGAGTTTCATGTTCTGTACATGACCTTATTAAATATTCTAGCGGGCATTATATCTCAAGGATGGATGGAGATGATGTATCCTACAAAAATCGTATTGAAACACAATTGAAATACATGAAGGAAAATAGTGATATATCTTTGATTGGGAGTTACATAGATATTGAAATTACTGATTATAAGAATGTTGATGATCAAATTTTATGCGAAAAGATATTTAATTTTAAAGTAGATAAAGAAAATCAAGCTATTAAAATTTTAAATGGAAATAAAATTTGTCATGGTACCTTTTTTGGAAAAGCAAATTTGTTCAAATCGATTGAATATAACAGAGATTTTAAAAGAACGGAAGACATTGATTTTATTTTTAATGCTATAAAGCAAAAAAATAACATTGGCATGATTGACAAGAAGCTATATCTAAACAGAGTTAATTCTAGATTTGTACACGAACAAAAGCTACTTGATGAAAAGTATAATAAAGAAATTTTAATTTCAAAGATAAAATTTTTGTATGATGAGATATGTAAAAGAGATATTTACATATTTGGTTCTGGTAAATGTAGTAGTGATTTGGTTAATATACTGGACAGAAATTTCAAGTTAAAGGCAAAGAAGATAGATGAGAATATGAATTTTGGAACTGATGAGAAAGAGTATATAATAATTTTGGATAAAATAAACTCTAGCGATATTGAAAGTAAATTAATTTTAAATGGTAAGAAAAACTTAAAAGATTTCGTAGCATTTTAAACTTGTAATTTAAAAAAATTTTATATATCATTATCTAAGGGGTGAACAGCGATGGTGAATTATGATCATAAAATCATAAATTGCAAGAAGTATAGAGATGAAAAAGAACTTGAGATTAAGAAAATGGTTATTGAAAATTCACTGAATTTAAAGTTGGCTATAATACAACTTGGTAATGATATTACAAGCAACTCTTATATCAATAACAAAGTAAAGGCTTGTGAAAGATGTGATATTAAATCAGAACTTTTTAAATTGGATATTGCAACAACACAAGATGAATTATTATCTCTCATAGATAAATTAAACAAAAATGATAGTGTGACAGGCATATTGGTTCAATTCCCTTTACCTAGGCACATTAATTCGAAAGTAGTAAGTAATTCGATTTTGTATACAAAAGATGTAGATGGATTCTCTATGATAAACAAAGCTAAACTTTATTCAGGTGAAGATTGTTTGATACCATGTACAGCCCAAGGAATTATAGAGATTTTGAAATATAATGATATAGAGATTTCAGGTAAAAATATAGTGATAATAAACAGAAGTTACTTGGTTGGAAAGCCATTAATGCATTTACTTATTAACAATAATGCAACAGTTACTGTATGTCATTCTTATACAAATAATTTATCGAAGATATCATCTAGTGCGGATATTTTAATTGTTGGTGTGGGTATACCAAGGTTTTTAAATAATTCGTATATAAAACATGGAGCGATAGTTTTGGATGTTGGAATTAATCACTTAGATGGAAAATTGTGTGGGGATATTAATTTTTCAGATTGTATAGAAAAATGTTCCATGATTACTACTGTTCCAGGAGGAATTGGTTTGTTGACTGTGACGAATCTTCTTAGTAATGTATTGAAGGCATCAACTTTTAAATTTGAGTAAAAATATTCCTAAAATTTAGTGAAAATAATGTAAATATTTTACTTTGATATTTAAATTTATTATGAGTTGATATATAATGAACCACATATAGACTATGGAAAAAATTGGGAAAAAGGGGAATGAACCGGGTGGAAACTTTATATACCATAAAAGAATTATCACAAAAATATAATGTACCTGAAAAAGCAATTTATTCAAGTATTAAAACGAGCGAAAAATTGAAGGAAAATATAATTTATAAAGGTAAGAAAACTTATTTGAACGAAGTTGGTTCTCAGATTTTAAGTGAAATTTTATTTAAAGATATTGAAAATGATGATCAACGAGACGTATCTGATGATTTGGATCAAATGAAAGGTGAAGATATAATATATAAGATTCAGAACATAAAAGATAGTGTGGTTGATAAGTCAACAGCTGAAGAGGCAATAAGTATACTTCTTGAACAGATTAAGGAAAAAGATAATTTAATAAAGAGATTAGTTTCACTTATTGAGAGTAATCAGGTTATACTTGAGAAGGATAGGGAACAACTTTTGGAAGATACTAGATACTATAAAACTCTTGAGATGCTCGAGGAGAGAGCGGTTAAGTTTGATGAAAATATACCTTATTTGCGAAATAAGCTTGATAATAAGAAAGGTATGAAAAAGTGGTGGAAGAAAGCATAGATTAACTAAATTGGAGGTAATTATAATAGTATTAGAAATAAATAAAATTGGAGTTATTTCCGATACACATGGTCTTATACGTGATGAAATAAATTTATTTTTAAAGGGATGTGACTTAATTATACATGCTGGAGACATGGTTAATGAGGACATAATTTTACATCTTAGGAGTATGTCTAAGGTTATTGCTGTAAGAGGAAATAACGATTATAGTGATAAATTTTCGAATTATGCTGACTTTGAAGAGGTAATTGTGAATGGGCACATAAAGATTTGTGTTGTTCATGATATAAATGATATTGAAGATAAGATTACTAATTACGATATTGTTATTCATGGACATACACACAAACCAATGAGAAGGTATGTATCCAATACATTAGTTTTGAATCCAGGAAGTTTTGGTCCAAAACGATTTTCATTACCTATAAGTTTAGCGACAATCGATTTAAAGAAGAATATTTCTGTAAAGTTTTATGAGATATGAAAAGTACATTTAACCCAAGTTAAACGTACTTTTCGTTTTTTACTATTTATTCAAATTACCCAAAATTGAAATCGGCACTATCTAAATCTTCTTGTTTGTCATTTTCATTTTCTGTAGGTGGCTTATCTGATTTATCATCTTTGTTTTCGGGAGGCGAGACAGGTACGTCAATATTAGTATTATCATCTTTTGGTTCACTAGATTCAGATTCATTAGTAGAGCTGTCATAATCATTATTAGTTCCATCATTTGTATTGTTGTTTGAATCGTTATTATCATCTTTATTATCTATGTTATCTTTATTTTCATTAGAATTTTCTTCATCATTACTAGGAGGGTCTACCGTACTAGGAGTATTTGGAATATTAGAATTATCTGGTTTTGTATCAGCAACATCGTTACCACTAGAATTACTATTTGATGAATCATTTTTGTTATCAAACCATTCTTCATCAGGTTCAGTTTCATCTTTATCAATATCATCTTCAATTGGTTCGTACGTTGAATCATCATATACTTTCGGAGCAACATATTTTTGATCACTTAAATAAACGCTTGGAGTATATTTCCGATTCAAATAAATTTTGGTTTCTCTTAAATAACTAGGAGTATTTGCGGTAGCTATAGCACCAGTTAGTGAATTTATAGTAACTGGTATATGAATATCGCATTTGTGAGTTGGAATTGTCCCTTTTGCAAAAATCTCAGTATAAACTTTATTTCCCCTAGGATCTGATTGGCAATATGACGTAGCTAATAACCCAGAAACACTACATATACTTGCAGACACTATATCATCAGGTTTAGAAATATCTACAGGAGGTAAAGATTTATGTGCATAGCCCATTATTTTACCAAAAAGTGCACTTGCTGTGGAGCCACTAAAAGGTTTATTCCCATATTTATCTTTTAATTCCGTAGGTTTATCAGCACCTATCCAGATAGAACCAGCCATATAAGGGGTTACACCTGCAAACCAAAGATCTTTATTATTTTCAGTAGTTCCTGTTTTGCCAGCCACAGGTATATCGCTAAATTTTGCAGGTTTGGAAGAATACCGTTCTACAGGACCTTTTAACAAATCATACATTATATATGCAGTCTCTGGAGAAACGATTTGTGTTTTTTCAGGAACATTTTCCAGGATAACTTTACCGTTTTTATCAACCACATGAGTATAAGTTATGGGTTCTACTAGTACACCACCGTTAGCAAATGTACTATATGCAGACGCTAAAATTAATGGATTTCCACCGTCTAAGTCTTTAGGATCATTATTGAATTGACCTAAAGCTAACGTAGCTATACTATTTTTAGAATCGCTGTTATAGTGAAGACCAAATTTTTCTCCGTATTCAAGTGCTTTTCCTAATCCAACTGTATCTACAACTTTTATAGCTGATAAGTTTATTGATCTTTCCAAAGAATATCTAACATTTGTGTATCCTATGAAATTTCCTTTTACCTCATTGCTAGGTTCCCAATTTCCATATTTCTTTGATAACTCCTCAGAAAGGGGAGAATCTTCAATTCCTGTACCAGCATGACCTAATTTTAAATCAATAAGAGGAGTGTACGCAGTAAGGGGCTTTGCAGTAGATCCTATTGAACGTAAAAAATCATCTGATGCTGCACGATTATAGGAGTTAGCACTTTGTTCTCCTCTACCACCTATTATTGATTTTATATGACCAGTTTTAAAATCAATTACGATAGATGACATTTGAGGTTGTTTTATTCCATTTTCATCTGTCCATTCGGCAAGATTAATATAATTTGTTGCATTGTTTAAAATATCTTGGGAATAATCTTGAAGCTCTTTATCCATGGTGGTGTATATTTTTAGTCCATCGTTTCTTAGATGTAATTTAACTTCTTCGTCAGTATACCCGTAAACTTCTTTTAAGTCTCTAGTTAATTCCTCTACTACAGGTCGTGAAAACCATTCATAATTATAACTGTCATTTATCTTTTTAATGTTGAAACCTATTTGGTCATTATTAATTTCGTTTACAGAAGAGTCATACTCTTCTTGATTTATATAACCGAGCTCTAACATTTTGCTTAAAACGGTGATAGTTCTGTTCTTATAAAACTGGCTACTTTCCACATTTGATGCACTTGTATAATATCTTGTAGGATGCTGAGTAGAACCAGCTAGAAAGGCAGATTGAGTTAAAGTTAAGTCACTAGTATTTTTAGAGAAGTACTGTAGTGCTCCAGCTTCAACTCCATAAGCATTACCACCAACAAATATAGTATTAAGATAAACCTGAAGGATATCATCTTTTTCCATTTGTTTTTCGAGCTCTAATGCAAGATATATTTCACGAATTTTTCTTGTTATAGAGATCTCATTGGTAAGTATGTTATTTTTTATAACCTGTTGAGTTATTGTAGATGCTCCATGAAGACCGGATTCCTTATTCAGTAGCTTCTTAATGTCAGTTATGATTGCTGATATTATACGTTGCACATCTATACCGGAGTGTTCATAAAATCGTTCATCTTCTATCGCTATGAAGGCATTACGTAAGTTGAGAGGCATTTCTTCAAGCGATATAACATATCTTTTTTCAGCTGTTAAAACCTCATCCATGAAATCTCCATTTGAATCAAATAACTGAGATGCTTGCTCTAAGTTCTTAACTGCCTCTATACTCAGTGGAGGAGAAGTCTTAACTATGGCAAGAACAAATCCTGTAACTGTAACAATACCTACTAAAAAAATGGATACTAAAAAAATCAAAAACATTTTAAGTACTTTTTTGAATTTGTTATTATTCTTAGAACCATTTGCGATAATTTCGTTATTCTTATCTGAATGTGAGTCAATACTAGAGTTGTTATTGTTTGACATGTATTCCTCCTAGTAAATTCTTGCTTGTTGTTTAGTCCACTATGGAATTAAATTATATATCTATCAAAAAAAAATGTAAATACAATCAATCAAAACGTTAAAGTTATTTGAATTTAGTCGTATTTGTTTAGAGTCTTTCATTAAATGAAGAAACTATACTTTCAAATGATTTAATTTTCATAAAAATTTGCAAATATTTTCAATAAAGATCAATGAAAATAGACAATAATTGTTGTATGGGGTATAATCCAAAATGTGTGAGGTGGTTTTTTGATATATGGCGAGGTGAATGGCATTAAAAGATCATGTATAAATGAGCTTGAACGATTGCATAATGTTAGAATGGGAAGTAATGTCATCGTAGAGGAATCATTTCTTAAAAGTATTGCTGAAATAAGTTTAAGTATTAATAGAGAAATTTGTATTGTTATATCCAGAAGTGGAATTGTACATAATATTTCGGTTGGTAATGAATTAGAAGTTAAATTTCAAATGGATTTTAAAGAAAGAAAGAAGCTAAGTGGATATAGAGTTATCCATACGCATCTAAATTCTTCATGTAAATTGTCCGATGCGGATATAGCTTCTTTGAAAAATTTAAATCTTGATATGATTTCAGCAGTGAATGTAACGGATGAAAAATTATTGGAAGGTTTCTCTATAGGATTTTTAAATTTCGATAGTCAAGAAGGCTACTCTGAGATTTTGTTTAGTAATAGTGACAAATATTTTAATTTTGATATTTACTCAATTGTACAGGAAATTGAGAAGAATATGAAGATAGAGTTACATGGCAACAAGTTTATTGAAACGGCTGTTTTGATTGGATGTGATTCTAAAGAAAGCTTGCAAGAGTTAAAGGAACTTGTTTACGCTTGTGATATTAAAGTCAGCAATACATTTTTCCAAAAACGAGATAAGATTGATAATAAACATTACATAGGTAAGGGTAAATTGCATGAAATATTACGTTCTATTTATCATGCCAATGTAGACATTTTGATATTTGATGAAGAGTTGTCTCCATCTCATGTCTCTAATCTTGAAGAGATTTCTAAAATTAAAGTTTTGGATAGAACAGAATTGATTTTAGAAATATTTGCAAGGAGGGCTAAATCTAAAATCTCAAAATATCAAGTTGAACTTGCCCAATTGAAATATAGATATTCAAAACTTAAAGGTCTTGGTTTGGTTTTAAATAGAACTGGTGGAGGAATTGGGACTAGAGGACCAGGAGAGAAAAAACTCGAAACGGATAGAAGACACATAAAAAACAGAATGAATTATTTGCAACACCGTATAGAAGATATTAAATCAGAGCAAAGTGTACAGAGGAAATTAAGGGTTAAAAACAAAATTCCGCAAGTTTCAATAGTTGGATATACCAATGCAGGGAAATCTACTTTAAGGAATTACATTTATTCCATTTATGGTAATAATATCTCAGAGAATAAGTTTGTTTATGAAGACGATATGTTGTTTGCAACTCTTGATACTACTACTAGGAGAATAATTCTTCCTGATAAAACAGAAATCTCTTTGACGGATACAGTTGGATTTATAAAGAGATTACCTCATGATTTGGTTGAAGCATTTAAATCAACTTTAGAAGAGATAGTCTTAAGTGATTTAATTATTCATGTAGTTGATGTATCTTCTGAAGACCTAGAAAATGAAATAGTGACTACGGATATAGTACTCAGAGAGCTTGGATTGAAAAATTTCAATAAGATTTTTGTGTTTAATAAGATAGATAAACTTGATAATAAAAACAAGGAATTTGTTCAGAATACTTTCAGAGAAAGATATGGTGATGATGTTGTTTTCATTTCCGCTACTCAAAGAATTAATATTGATTTATTACTAAAGTTGATTAGCCATAAATTGAATAAACAGCATAGAAATATTTCCATTAGTGTGCCGTATGAGGATTATTCAGTTTTGAGTTCTATATATGAGAATTATGTTGTCTTTGAAGAGAAACATCTTGAAGATTGTACAGTTCTAAATTTTAATATACGGGAAGATGAAATTAAAAAATATGAAAAATATATTGTGAATGATTTGGGGAAGTGATCTTGGGATACAAAACTATTTTAAAAAATGGTGTATATGAGTTTGAAGAAAGGAGGTCAATCTTTATTGGATATGCTTCTAATGTAGAAAGTGATATTTGTGCTAGGGATTTTATAAATGAAATTAAATCTAAAAATAGCGATGCACGACATAATGTTTATGGATACATAATTGGAGAAAAACTCATGTTGCAAAGGTATACCGATGATGGCGAACCACAAGGGACAGCAGGTATACCTATAATAAATGTTATAAAAAATAATTTTCTAAGTGATGTTGTAGTTGTTGTAACAAGATATTTTGGTGGAGTTTTGTTAGGGACTGGTGGACTTACAAGAGCTTATGTTAAAGCTGCAAATGGTGCTATCATGAATTCCAAAATAGTAGATAAGATATTAGGAAATGAATTGAAATTAAAAATGAGATATGATATTGTTGGTAGGATTCAGCATTTTTTGAACGAGAATAATATACACGTACCTAGTGTTGATTACGAAGAGAGGGTTGTTCTTAAAATTAGATGTGATAAAAATAATGTGCAGAATATCAAATCTAAATTGATAGATATAACTTCGAATAGTTTGGATATTGAAATTAGTGAAGATACGATGTATTTTAAGGATAATAATAAATATTATTTACGTAGTGAAGTTTAGGAGAATTATATATGGAATTGAACGATTCTAATGTTAATCTAGAACATGTGAAATCTCTGATAAAGTGTTTTGAGGTGGAACGTGGGTGGGATAAATTTAGGAATCCCAAAGATTTAAGTATGAGTATTGCTATTGAGGCAGCTGAATTAATGGAAATATTTCAATGGGATACTACAGATGAAGCACTTTTGATAAGAGATACCAATAAATTTGAACATTTTAGAGAAGAGTTGGCTGATGTTTTGATATACTGTATATCTTTGGCCAATAGTTTAAATATGGATTTATTTGGAATCATTAAGGAAAAGTTGTATAAAAATTCTATAAAGCATCCAAAGATTAAACAGGAGGATAGTACAAGATAATGTCAGGTCATAGTAAGTGGCATAACATACAGGCAAGAAAAAATAAGGTAGACTCAAAACGATCAAAGATTTTTACCAAACTTATCAAAGAGATATATGTTGCCTCAAAGAGTGGCGGCAGTAACATTGATGGAAATGCTAGGCTTAGAGATGCTATTGAGAAAGCACAACAAAATAACGTTCCTAGAGAAATAATAGAGCGTGCGATAAAGAGAGGTTCTGGAGAACTAAATGGTAACGATTATGAAGTTCTAAATTATGAAGGATATGGTCCGTTTGGAGTTGCAGTTATAGTAAAAACTTTAACAGATAATAAGAATAGAACTGCTGCTAATTTGAGATTTTTGTTTTCAAAGTATTCTGGGAATATGGGATTAAATGGTTGTGTTAGCTATATGTTTAAGGAAGTTGGGGAAATAGTCGTTGATATATCCCAAGATATAAGTGAGGATGAAATAATGGAAATTGCTTTTGAGTTTGGTGCTGATGATTTTCAAACTCATGAGAAAGAGGGAGTATATGTTATAAAAAGCAGTGTAGACAATTTTAAAAAGATAAAGCAGGAGCTTGAATCTGAGGATATTGATTTCTTAGAATCAGAGATAAGACTTGAGGCTGATAATTATGTTAACCTTAGTGGTGAGAATGCCGAAAGATTTGAAAAATTTATAGATGCGTTGAAAGAAGATGAGGATGTACAGGAAGTTTATCATAATGCAGATTTAGAGTTTAAATAGAGTTTTGTATGTGAAGCGTAGTTGTTCGTAGAATGACTCGCTTTGTTTTTTGGATATTATAAAATTTGTATAAAATTTCCATAAACTATCCATACTTGTAATGAGGAGTGAGGATTTATGGAAATTAAATTTTTAAAATATAGAAAATTTAAACTTGCGATGATCTATTTATCAGTTTGTGCAGCAACTTTTGTGGCTGTATATATTATAACTTACAATTTAATCGGTATAAAATCTGATGTTAATTTTGTTAA
Source organism: Anisomitus miae (SeqCode) (assembly GCF_054906395.1). Classification (NCBI taxonomy): domain Bacteria; kingdom Bacillati; phylum Bacillota; class Clostridia; order Eubacteriales; family Clostridiaceae; genus Anisomitus (SeqCode); species Anisomitus miae (SeqCode). The sequence goes on along the minus strand of NZ_JBRACL010000007.1, from coordinate 22,240 downwards.
TAGGAATAATTATGAAATTATTTCAAAAGGTGATATGAGAGATATTATTGTTGTTGGTGAAAGTTCTGAGGGTGAATTGTATGAAAAGAGCAGAATAAAATCTAAAATCGCCGATATAAATAAAGTTTTTAAAGAAATGTATCCAATAGGGAGATATGAAATTATTAATTTTGATGACAATTCCATAGTATTAAGAGAAATTATTAAGAGTACTTTTGTACCTAATATGTACTATATAGGAGAAAATAATGGGTATGTAGCTGTCTTTAAATCTGATGATTATGGAAATTTATTTATTGAAGATGAAAAAACTGACATAAGTGGTAAGAAAGTTGATTCATTGCCTGTAACTGATAGGGAATTGGTCACTAATTACGAATTAAAGGCAAATGAGAGAGGAGATATTCAGGACATACTAAGTGAGCTTGAAACTTAATTTTACAAATAGTATTGAAAAAAATTTTCTTGAGTGATAAATTTATATTTATTAAGGTTGTACATAAGGGTTGAGTGTATAGTGTATGAGTATATTTATGGCAAATACAAAGGTTTAAATAATGATTATGTGATCATTGAGAATAATGGTATAGGGTATAAGATTTTTACCTCTGGCAATAGTATTTGCTCTATGCCACCTCTAAATGAAAATGTCAAATTGTATGTTGAACAAATAGTTAGACAAGATTTTATAGGGTTATATGGGTTTACGCAGAAAGAGGAATTGGATATGTTTTTAAAGCTCATAAATATAAATGGGATCGGTGCTAGAGTGAGTTTATCATTATTATCCGTAAGTACTGTAAAAACTTTAAAGAAAGCTATATTTGATTCAGATGAAGCTGCGATTATGAAAGCAAATGGTATAGGAAAGAAAGGTGCCCAGCGTATAATATTGGAACTTAAAGATAAAATTAAACTTCAAAGTATCGAATCGAGCGATGATTCAGTCGAGAATGATGAAGATTCGAAACATTTAGATGCTGTACATGCACTTTTATCTTTAGGATTTGAAGAAAGACATAGTAGTAAAGTTGTTAAGGAAGTTATCAAAAATTTTTCTGATGAGTCTGTCGAATTCATCATTAAAGAGTCTTTAAAAAATCTTATGAGGTAGCGTTAGATTGAAAGATAGATTGGTGAGCTCATCATTTTCCGGTGATGATGTTAAGGAGTATAGTTTAAGACCTAAGACTCTTAGTGAGTACATAGGTCAAGAAAATGTAAAGAGGAATTTGCAAGTTTTTGTAGATGCGGCAAAGATTAGAGGTGAGTCGTTGGATCATGTTTTGTTTTATGGTCCTCCAGGTCTTGGAAAAACAACGTTAGCTAGCATTATTTCTAAAGAAATGAATTCAGGATTTAAAATTACTTCAGGACCTGTGTTAGAAAGACCAGGTGATCTTGCATCTATATTGACTTCACTTGATGATAATGAAATTCTTTTTATAGATGAGATACACAGGCTTAGTAGAACTGTTGAAGAGATTTTGTATAGTGCTATGGAAGATTATTCTTTAGATATAGTTGTTGGCAAAGGTCCACAATCCAAATCCATAAGAATAGATTTAGCAAAGTTTACTCTAATTGGTGCTACTACTAGATTAGGACTTATTACGTCGCCATTGCGTGATAGGTTTGGGATGATACTATCTATGGATTATTATACTGAGGAAGAACTTATGAAAATAGTTATACGTTCTTCTGAAATTTTGGGAGTTTGTATAGAAAATAATGCAGCTTTAGAGGTATCTAAAAGGTCAAGAGGCACACCTAGAATTGCAAATAGGCTTTTAAAAAGAGTACGTGACTTTGCACAAGTTATGGGAGTCAATATTATAAATGTTGACTTGGTGAAGGAATCATTGAATTCTTTGGGAGTTGATGAAATGGGTTTGGATAAAGTAGATAAGAAAATATTACAATCTATTATACATAATTTTAATGGAGGTCCCGTTGGAGTAGAAACTATGGCTCATTTTTTATCTGAAGAGTTGAATACGTTAGAAGATGTTTATGAACCGTTTTTGATTCAACAGGGATTTTTGATGAGGACTCCTAAAGGACGTGTGGTTACTCAAAAAGCTTATGATTATTTTGGGATAGTTAGGTAAATTTATTTGAGGTAGATTATATGGATGTAGGTATGTTTGATTTTGAATTACCTCGTAGATGTATAGCACAGGAACCTTTAAAAGATAGGCATACATCCAAAATGATGGTGATTAATAGAGAGATTAATGAAATCTCACATAAAAAGTTTTACGACGTACTGGAATATTTAAATAAAGGTGACGTTTTGGTTTTGAATAATACTAGAGTTTTTAAGGCTAGAATTAGAGGTGTTAGTATTGAAACCAATGGTAAAATGGAGTTTTTACTCATTAGACGTGTTGTTGATAATGTTTGGGAAGTTATGTGTAAGCCTGGGAAAAGGGCTAGTATAGGCAAAAAATTTTCCTTTGGATGTGGTCAATTGATAGCTAAAGTAGTTGAAATTATAGATGGTGGTAGAAGGTTTGTAGAATTTTGTTATCAAGGGGATTTTTATGAGATTTTAAATTCTATAGGAGAAATGCCGATTCCTCCGTATATAAATGAAGGTTTAGGAAATAGTGAAAGTTATCAAACAGTTTATTCAGATGTCATAGGTTCTGTGGCTACACCAACTGCAGGGTTACATTTTACTAATGAATTATTATCTAAGATAAAAAATATTGGAGTAAGTGTGGTTTATATTACTTTGCATGTAGGATTAGGTACATTTATACCTATTAAATCATCTAATTTGGAAGATCATGTAATGCACTCGGAGTACTACGATATAAGTGAACGTACTGCTAAATTAATAAATTTATCTAAAAGTAATGGAGGTCGAATTATAGCAGTGGGTACTACAACGGTTAGGACACTTGAGTCTGTTGCAACTAGTGATTCGAGTGGAAATGTTTTGGTTCGTGCATCATCGGGATATACGGATATTTTCATAAAACCAGGCTATAAATTTAAGATTGTTGATTCTATAATTACTAATTTTCATTTACCAAAGTCAACACTCATAGTATTGGTTAGTGCTTTTTACGATAGGAAAAAGATCTTGAGTGCGTATGAAGAGGCTGTTTTGAATGATTATAGATTTTTTAGCTTTGGTGATAGTATGCTTATAATTTAAGTGAGGAGTTATTTGACATGAGTTATAAGATATTGAATATTGATGGTATGGCAAAGCGTGCTAAGTTTGAGACAGTACATGGAATAATACATACTCCTGTTTTTATGAATGTTGGTACTTTGGCAGTTATAAAAGGGGCAGTCTCCAGTATGGATTTGATGAAGATTGGTTGTCAAGTTGAGTTATCGAATACGTACCACTTACACATAAGACCAGGAGACGAAGTTGTCAAAAGACTTGGTGGCATACATAGATTTATGAATTGGGATAAACCTATTTTAACAGATTCTGGTGGATTTCAAGTATTTTCATTAGCTAAACTTAGGGACATAAGAGAGGAAGGAGTAACTTTTAATTCACATGTAGATGGAAGAAGAGTATTTATAAATCCTGAAAAAAGCATTGATATTCAGAGTAATTTAGGATCCACGATTGCAATGGCATTTGATGAATGTATACCTGGGTTAGCAGAAAGAGAATATGTTTTAAATTCTGTTCCAAGGACTACCAGATGGTTGAAAAGATGTATCGAGCGTATGAATTTTTTGAAGCAAAAAGGTGATTTTGTAAATGAAAATCAATTGCTTTTTGGGATAAATCAAGGTGGAATATATGCGGATATACGAATTGAACATGCTAAAGTTATATCCGAATTTAATTTAGATGGGTATGCTATTGGAGGACTGGCTGTTGGTGAAAGTACTTATGATATGTACCGTGTGTTAGAAGAGGTAGTTCCGTATTTACAAAAAGATAAACCGACATATTTGATGGGCGTGGGTACTCCTGAAAATATATTGGAAGCTGTGGAGCGTGGAGTTGATTTTTTTGATTGTGTTTTGCCAGCACGTAATGGTAGACACGGTCAGGTTTTTACAAATCGTGGAAAGATAAATCTAATGAATAAAAAATTTGAACTTGATGATACGCCAATAGATTTAGAGTGCGATTGTGAAGCGTGCTCTAGGTATTCAAAAGCATATATAAGACATTTATTTAAGGCAAAGGAAATGCTTGCTTTGAGACTGTGTGTATTGCACAATTTGAATTTTTATAATAGACTATTAAAGGATGTAAGGCAAGCTATTGAAATAGGTCAATTTTCTAAGTTCAAGAAAGAAAAATTAGAAAGTTGGAAAACATTAGGAGGGTAAGGTTATGACATCTTTTTTTAATTTGTTAATACCTGTGGTTTTATTAGTGGTAATGTATGTAATAATGATATTACCAGAAAACCGAAGACGTAAAAAGTATCAATCAATGTTGGATGGTTTGAAGGTAAATGACAGAGTTATCACTCGAGGGGGTATAGTAGCAAAGGTTATATCTATAGATAATGAAAAAAATGAAGTAATTTTAGAAACAGGTCCAGATAGAGTCAGAATGACTTTTTTAAGAAATTCTATAGGGTCTATAACAGTTGAATCTGTAGATAAAGCGTTGAAGGCTAGTGATGAGTAGAAAAATTATATATATTTATAAAAAGGTATTTGCAAAACAAATACCTTTTTGTTTGAAAAGTTTCAAGTATATCTTGAATTTTTTAAAGAGATTTATTATAATACAAACATAGTAATGATAATCACTATCATTACTAGTTTAAGGATTATTTGGATTTATCTATACTTTGTTGTTAGTTTTAAAGTCATACAATGAAATTTTATACCTCCAAAATATAGAAATTTTAGATTGTTGAGTTTAAACTAACTTGTATTTTGCCTCTGTGAGATTAGGTTTTACAGAGGCTTTTATATCACGATTAAACTTAGTAAAAAAGTTATAAGAAATGAAAATATTGCTTGAATAAGTTTATATTTTATATATTTGCCTAATTTAAATAATTTGTTATTATATACGATTGAGTAGCATTGAAGAATTATACATATTCCACTGAATGAACAGAAACCACTTATAATCGAAAGTTTTACATATATAGGTATGTTGATTTTGCTTAACATATCTATTCCGTTGGTTATTTCGAATATACTAATCAAGATTGATTTTAATATTGGAATATTTTTAAAAAGTATATGGGAAAACATATTATTTATTAGGATTTCTTTTATTAGTGAAAATAGTATTATAAAGCCTCCAACTATTGCACATGTTTTTAGTGCATTTTCTAATGATAATTTTATTACATATCCAAAATTATTTTTATATGATACACCTTCCATTTTTGTATTCGGGATTGGGTCGTTTTTATATGGAATAAAATATGAAATTAATATACTTGACAAATAGTTCCCGATTATTAAAAGATATCCCATTGATTTGCTATTTAACATAACTGTTCCTACAGTTCCAATTAAAAATAAGGGACTTGCATTTGAAGCTATGTTTGTTAATCTCTGAAATTCATTATCTGAAATTAATTTCTTATTGTATAAATCATTTGTATATTTTATACCAAGTGGATATCCACATATAAAACTTATTATTATTGGGAATACGCAATTTTCTGAAATTTTTAATGGCTTCATTAAAAATTTGCCAAATATTCTACCTAGTATGGATATTCCACCATAATTTGTTAGGATATTTGTGAATATTAGGAAAGGAAATAATGTTGGAAATACGGATTTAATAAACAGATTTGTGCCGTTTATTATCGACTCTATTGAGGTTTCTGGGAATATGATTAAGTATGTTATTAGTATGGTTGTGGTAAATGTAATCAAGACATTTATTTTTGATTTTTCGCACATATAAAAAAATATTAATACTGTTATGAAAAACACAAAAAATACTAACAATTAAATACACTTCCTATCTTTTATGATTTAAGAATATATTTAATTGTTATGAGAAAAAAATTTTTTTATGATTCTGTAATAAGTTATAATTTTGTTATTGGAGGGAATTTAAAGTCACTAATAGGAGAAAAATTTTTATTTATGATGGAATATGCTTTGGATGCAATCGTATCAAGCTTAACTGTGTTTAAAAATTTCTTGTTAAATTTAGGTATTAATGGTATTGTACATATTTTTTTAAATTTATTTAAAAGAGATCCTCCTATTTTGTCAAATCCTAGAATCCTTACATATTCGGGTACGTTTTTCATATACTCTTTATCAAAGTTTTCGAATCCAATAAAATATCTAGTGAGTATTCTGTTTAACCTTGAGTAGGTATATCTTTTGGATTTTGTATTTAGTATAAATTGATCTAAGGTATTTGATTTTAGTATGTTTGAATAAAATCTATTTTCTATACCTTCTTCTGTATCTTGTATTTTACTTAAATTTTTAGTCGTCATGATTTTATATTTTATGTATTTGAACATTAATTCTTTATCAACTATGTTCTCATTCAAAAATTCTGTTTTCAAATATTTATACATTTGTTTTGGTACATGCTTTTTAAGAATTGAAATATCATTCGTATAGTCTGATAATATGTTCCTTATTGATGTTGCTGAAGAAAACGTATTACTCAAAAGTTTGTCATTATAATTATTTCCAATTCTTTGTATTGGAAGTATTTTTATATGACTATTTAGAATTTTTATGGATTTTAAATATTCTATAGCTAGAATATTATTTGGGGATTTCATAAAGACAGATAAACTTGGGTCTTCAAAAAAGTTAGAAATTATGAGTTCTTGGATTCTTGGGAATGATAAACCAGAGCTTGAATATTTTCTAAAATCACTTTTATCCAATGAAATTAGCCTTTCCGATATCTTATCTAGGTACTCTATATTCGGATTCTCACAACCAAAACATATGTAATCTATAAATCCTAATTTGTTAATAATTTTTATTGTCCCATATGCAAACCCCTCTGCTGATGATAAAACTATGTGGACAGGTATCTCTAAACATAGATTTATACCATATGTTAATGCAACATCGCATCTTTTAAATTTATCTATAATGCTTGGTCCGCCACGTTGTACAAAATTTCCGCTCATTATCGAAATTATTGCAAGCTCCTCATCTTTGAATATTTCTTTAATCGTATTTATTTGATGAAGATGTCCTAAATGGAAAGGATTATATTCAGATATTATAGCAATTGTTTTCATAAGTTAAAATTTCCTTTTACAAAAATTCATATATTTAAGAGTATAGTACAATACTAAAAATAAATAAATATTGGGGGTTCAAAATATTCTAATTAATAAATTATTGAACACATTAATTAACTTGTTTATAATTAAAATTGGGTTTTATTTGTTGATTTTGAAAGGAGTTTTTATGAAATTATTAGATAAGATACGTGATTTGTCTAAACGTAGCATGAGAAAAATAGTTTTGCCAGAAGGAAATGAAGAGAGAACAATTAGAGCTACTGAAATTGTAACCAAGGAAGGTATAGCTAAGGTTATATTAATAGGTGATGAGAAAAAAATAACGAATCATGCTAAAAGTTTAGGTGTTGATATAGGGGATGTAATGATAATTGATCCACTGAGTTCTCCTAAATATGATGAGTATGTGAATTTATTTTTTGAACTTAGAAAGAATAAGGGTGTGACATTAGAGAAATCTAAAGAAATCGTAAAGGATGAAATGTATTTCGGTACCATGATGCTTAAGTGTGGTGAGGTGGATGGACTTGTTTCTGGTGCTGTGCATACTACTGCAGATTTGTTGCGACCAGGTATGCAAATAATCAAAACTTCTCCAGGTACAAAGGTAGTTTCAAGTTTTTTTATTATGGATGTTCCGAATAGAGAATATGGTGATGATGGTGTGATGTTTTTTGCAGATTCTGCAGTTAACCCGAATCCAACTGCAGAAGAGCTTGCATGTATTGCAATATCGACTGCGGATAATGCTAGATCGTTAATTGGAATAGAGCCTAGGGTTGCATTGCTTTCATTCTCGTCTATGGGTAGCGCTAAGCACGAGCTAGTTGATAAGGTTGTTGAGGCTAGTAAAATAGCAAATGACTTAAGACCTGATTTGTTAATAGAGGGGGAACTTCAATTAGATACTGCCATAGTGCCAGAAGTTTGCAAATTAAAAAGTCCTAATAGCAGGTTGAAAGGTAAGGCTAATGTTTTGATATTTCCAGATTTGCAATCAGGTAACATAGGATATAAACTTGTACAAAGATTAGCTAGTGCAGAGGCTATTGGTCCTATATGCCAAGGGTTTGCTGAGCCTTTAAATGATTTGTCAAGAGGCTGTAGTGTTAGCGATATAGTCAATATGATAGCTATTACGAGCGTTCAATCACAAAGCAAGTTAAGGATAAAATAAAATCTATAAGGAGATAATTTGTAATGAAAATTTTAGTTATAAACTGTGGGAGTTCGTCCTTAAAATATCAATTAATTGATATGGATACAGAGGTTGCTATAGCTAAAGGTTTAGTTGAGAGGATAGGTATTGAAGGTTCTAATTTAGAACAAAAAGTTGAGGGCTTATCTGAGAAATACAAGATTGATAGAAATTTAAAAAACCATAAAGAGGCAATAGCATTGGTTTTGGAAACTTTATGTAACAAGGATTTTGGAATAATAAAAGATTTAAATGAAATTAGTGCTATAGGTCATAGGGTTGTACATGGTGGAGAAAAATATTCTGAGTCTGTTATTGTCAATGATGATGTTATTGACAATATAGAGAAATGTTCTAAGTTAGCTCCTTTACATAATCCGGCAAATTTGATAGGAATAAAGGCTTGTAAAGAGATCATGAAAGATACTCCTATGGTTGTTGTTTTTGATACGGCATTTCACCAAACTATGCCTAAGAAATCATACATGTATGGTTTACCATATGAGCTATATGAAAAATATGCAGTTAGAAAATATGGATTTCATGGTACAAGTCATTTTTATGTTGCCAACGAATGTGCTAAGGCAATGGGCAAAGATATACATGATTTAAAAATAATAACTTGCCATTTAGGAAATGGTGCAAGTATAAGTGCTGTTTATAAGGGTAAATGTATCGATACATCGATGGGATTTACGCCACTTCAAGGGCTTATAATGGGTACTAGATGTGGCGATATAGATCCTGCTGTTGTTACTTATTTGATTGGTGAATTAGGAATTAACCATAATGAGGTTGATGAAATAATGAATAAAAAATCTGGATTCCTTGGTATATCAGGAATAAGTAGTGATTCTAGAGATATAGAAGATTTGTGTGATGCTGGAAATGATAGGGCGATTTTGATTCTAGAGATGTATTACCATAGAATAAAGTCTTACATAGGTTCTTATATGGCTATAATGAATGGTGTTGATGCTATTGTATTTACTGCTGGCATAGGGGAGAATTCCGTAAAAAGCAGATTAGAAATATGTAAGAATATGGATAATCTTGGAATAATTATCGATGAAAATAAAAATAATACTAGAGGAAAGTTGACAGAGATTTCAGCTAATGATTCAAAGGTTAAATTGTATCTAATACCAACTAATGAGGAACTTGTAATTGCAAGAGATACGTGTAGACTTTTAAAGTAAATTGTTGACAATGTATATGCTAAATTATATAATTTATGTGTCGATTTTGTTCAATGTTGTTGGAGTGTTGGTAGGTTTTCTTTATGAAGATAAATTTGAGAGACTTTAGAAGTAAGACAGATGGGTCAATAGACAAAGACTTCGTCTTGTATGCTGATGAAATTGATATTGATCAGAGTGATGATTCTAAAGCAGTTGGTCCATTGGCTGTGCGTATGAATTTGGTGATCGCTGGTGATGTTTTAGAGATTACTATCAGTGTAAGCGTGAGGTTTCAGTTTGTTTGTTCTAGGTGTTTGGATAGTTTCTTTTGCGATCTTAGTTTTTCAGTTGAGGATAAGGTCTTGATGAGTGATTTGGATGAAGATATCTCTTTAGATTTAGAGGGAAATTTGGATTTTACAAATTACATCAGGAGCTGTGTAATTTCCAATGTGCCACAGAAGAAGTTGTGTAGAGATGGTTGTTTAGGTTTATGCCAGCGTTGTGGCATGGATTTAAATAAGGGTATGTGTGTGTGTGAACATTATGAGTGCGATAGCCCCTTCTCACGTTTGAGAGAGGTTTTTGTTGAATTAAAGGAGGTGGAGTAAATGGGTAATCCAGCACGTAAGTTTTCAAAAGGCAGAAGGGATAGAAGGAGAGCTCAGACATTTAAGCTTTCGATGCCGAGTGTGTCTGAATGTTCTCATTGCCATGAGGTGAAATTACCACATAGAGTTTGTAATAAGTGTGGTTTTTATGATGGGAAACAGGTTATTAACGTTGAAAGTTGATGGTACTACCTAAATTAGGTTTTCTAGTTTAGGTAGTTTGTCTTTGTGCTCTAATTTTGTGAAGTAAAATTAGAGCATTATTTATAAAATAAAATATTGACTACTAAAGTTTTATAATTTATTATGTTTATGAGATAAACAGGAGGTGATTTTGGTGTTTGAAAAGGTTAGAGCAATTATAGCAGAGAAATTAAATGTTGATCAGGATGAGATAAAATTAGAATCATCAATAGTCGATGATTTAGGTGCAGATTCTATAGATTTGATAGAGTTGATTATGAATCTTGAAGAGGAATATGGTATAAATATATCAGATGAAGAAGCGGTTAAACTTAAGACTGTTGGAGATGTTGTAGATTTTCTAAATTCTCAAATAGATAATTAGTTGGAGTTAGTATGTGGTCGTCTTAAAATCACTGTTTGTGTTTTGAAGGCGACTTTTAAATTTTAGGAGAAAAGAAATATGGATAATACAAATGACGTAATTATTGATAAATTTCAGGATGAAATTGGAATTAGGTTTAATAATTTGCAGATTTTAGATTTAGCATTAACACATAGTTCTTATGCCAATGAACATAATTTATCTGAATATAATGAGAGACTTGAGTTTCTTGGAGATTCGGTTTTGCAATTGTGCATAACAGAATATTTATATCAGAATTGTAAGTATAATAATGAAGGTGATTTAACTAGGAAGAGAGCTGCTATAGTCTGTGAATCATCGCTCTATAAAGTTGGTAAACAGTGGAATTTAGGAAATTTTATAAAACTGAGTAAAGGTGAAATTGTTGGGAGAGGTAGGACTCGTGTTTCTACTATAGCTGATACTGTAGAAGCTGTTATCGCTGCAATTTATTTAGATAGAGGATATGATTTTGTTTGTAAATTTATATTGAAAGTCTTTAAAGACATTATAAATGATAGTGATGTTATAAATTACCTAGATCATAAAACTAGACTTCAGGAGTTTGTACAGTCTAAAACAAGTGATAAAATTAAATATAATCTCATTAAGGAAGAGGGTCCATCACACAGAAAGATTTTTTATGTGCAAGTTGTAATTGGTGAAAAAGAATACAGTTTTGGTAGCGGTAAATCAAAAAAAGAGGCTGAGCAAGTTGCTGCAGAGAAGACTTTAAAAATATTGGAATGACGACATTGAGTTAGATATTTAAATAGTTGAAAATCTAATTGAATGTATAACGTTGATATGAATTCTTCCTAAAATTAAACTCGTAATTTGTAGAAATTAAAATAAAGGAAAAAAAAGGAAATTATAGAAATTATACTAGGGAAAATATTTAACAAAACTTAAGATAATTTTGGGAGGTATACTTATGGAAATTTTAAAAGTATCGGCGCAATCTCAACCTAAAGCAGTTGCAGGAGCTTTAGCAGCAGTATTAAGAGATAAGGCAGTAGCTGAAGTGCAGGCAGTTGGGGCTGGTGCAGTCAACCAAGCTATAAAGGCTATAGTTATAACAAGAGGTTTTGTAGCACCAAATGGTATTGACCTTGTTGTAATACCAGCATTTTCCGAAATTTCAATTGATGGAGAGGAAAGAACAGCGATTAAATTTATTGTTGAACCTAAATAAATTTATATACAGAAAAAAGAGTAAGGCAACTTACTCTTTTTTATAAACTTTCATAAATGTTTTTCATCAATAAAGCATCCTTTTCGAGAATTGGACTCTCGCAGATTATACATCCTTTCACATCATAATTTAAAAAGGCTCTTAAACAATCCTTAATATTAAAATCGCTCTCCTCAAATGGTAAATGATTCTTTTCTCCCTTAGAGGTATACGCAATTCCAGATAAATGGACATGGATATCTTTCAAAGCTTCATCTCCTACATGCTCTCCAATGTACTCAAATATTCTTGCAAAGTCATCATATTGTTTTAAAATTCCAACATATCTGGCATGTATATGTGAAAAATCCACACATAATTTAACATGTTTATGTTTTTTTACAAGACTACATAGCTCCTCTAGGTTTCCAAATTGAGTTTCCTTACCTGTAGTTTCAAGTCTATAGAAATTATTTTCGAGAATTGGAAGTTTTCCTAATTCAATATCAATCGATTCGAATGTCTCCTCTTTAGTAGAATCTAAATAAAAACCCGGATGAAAAATTATATCTGTTCCTCCAACAGAGGCTAGGGCATTGATTCCTTTTGCAAGTCTTTCAATTGATTTCTCCTTTTTATCTTCCTCCTTTGCGTTCATGTTAACAAAATAAGATCCATGGGCCGTCAAATGAAAATTCAAATTTTCACGTATAGATTTAACAGCATCGCGATTTTTATCCGTTATATTTACAGATCTTACAAATGGAAGTTCCATCGCTTTGAGTCCTAGAGAGTTTAAGTATTCAATTCCCGATACATATGTAAACTTTTCTGAACCATCTCCCATTGGAAGTCCAGAAATGCCAAAAATCAATTTATCCATTTAAAAATTTAACTCCTTTTAATATCAAATATCGATTATTATAACATGGAAATTATAAAATCAGTCAAACTGTATAAAAGATTTATTTTTCTTGAATAATTTGTTTGGCTAATCTATAATTAAACTGATTTAAGAATAGGAAAAAATTATGGTGAACTTTTATAAAATAACCGATTTAACTAAACGAATTTTACTTGAGAATGTGGAGAATAAAAATGTTTCTGTTGACTTTACTTTAGGGCATGGAAATGATGCTCTTTTCCTTAGTAGTCATTTTGACATGGTTTATGCTTTTGATATACAGAGACAATGCATCGAGGAATTTCGCAGTATGAATTTGAAAAATGTGAAACTGATTTTGGATACTCATGCTAATCTTGATAAACACATTGACTCTTTTGATTGTGGAATGTACAATTTGGGGTATTTGCCAAATGGAAATAAAATGATTACTACTTTGAGTGGGTCTACAATAATTAGTTTGTCAAAAGCTGTGAACATTATGAACGTTGGAGGATTTATCTCTGTGGTTTTGTATGTTGGTCATGAAAAGGGTATCATTGAAAGTAAAGAAGTTTTGAATTTTTGCAGTAGGCTGTGTAATAAAAGTTTCAATGTAGCTTATTTGAATCTCATAAATAAAAATTCTCCACCTTCTCTCGTTCTTATAAACAAGGTAAGGTAACTTAAAAATGAAGAATGTAGTAGTAATTGGATCTGGTCCAGCAGGAATGATGGCTGCTGTATCGTCAGCAAGGTGTGGACATGAAGTTACATTGGTCGAGGGGAATGACAAATTAGGGAAAAAATTGTACATAACCGGCAAAGGAAGATGTAACGTAACTAATAAAAAGCCTATAGAGAGCTTTTTTGATAATGTTCTTACGAATAAGGACTTTTTGTACAGTGCATTTTATACTTTTGGGAATGAAGATACTATAAAATTCATTGAAGATGGTGGAACTGAACTTAAAGTTGAGCAGGGTGATAGAGTTTTTCCTTTAACAAATAGATCTATAGACATAATTAGAAGTTTTGAAAATCACCTGTATAGAAATAAAGTTAAAATTAAATTGAATTCGAAGGTTTTCAAAATAAATACCAATAATAATTGTATAAAATCTCTATCTTTAACAAATGGTGATGAGGTTTATGGGGATAGCTTTATTTTTGCAACTGGAGGAGCTTCTTATCCTTTAACCGGGTCAGATGGAAAGATTTTTAGTGAGTTCAAGAGGATAGGACATACTGTTGTTAAATTAAAACCGTCTTTGGTTCCTGTTGAGATTATCGAAAGCTGGCCAATGGAACTTCAAGGGTTATCCATGAAGGATTCCAAGATTACTTTGTATAAAAATGGTAAGAAGGAGATTTCATTTCAAGGGGATTTTATATTTACTCATTTTGGACTTTCAGGTCCTATAGTTTTAAAAATAAGCCGATACATATTTGAGGGGAATAAGTATTCTATGGAAATAGATATTAAACCTGCTCTAAATGAGAAGGAATTAGATCTAAGAATTCGAAGGGATTTTGAAAAGTTTAAGAATAGGGATTTTAAAAACTCATTAGATGATTTATTACCTCAAAAGTTTATATCTGTCATGATAGATCTTACAAAAATTTGTCCAACAAAAAAGGTTAATTCCATTACTCGTGAGGAGAGGAAGAGAATCGTTGAGTGTTTTAAGCATTTGTTTGTCAATGTGAAGTGTTTGAGGCCTCTTAGCGAAGCGATTGTTACTAGTGGTGGAATTGATGTTGAGGAGGTGTGCCCTAACACAATGAGGTCAAAAATTATAAAAAATCTCTCTTTTGCTGGTGAGGTTATGGATATTGATGCTTTTACTGGTGGATATAATGTTCAGATAGCAATATCAACTGGATTTTTAGCTGGTAATAATGTTTAGGAAGGAACGATATAGTTTATGAAAATATCAATAGCCATTGATGGACCTGCTAGTTCAGGTAAGAGTTCCATTGCAAATTGTTTAGCTGAAAGGTTTGGATTTAAATATGTAAATACTGGTTTATTGTATAGGTTAGCTGCTTATGTAGCTATGTGCGAAAACATAGATATTTACAACGATGAAAATAGACTCATAGATATTTTAAAAAGGTCGTCTGTATCTGTGTTTAGCGATCGAGTTGTATTTAATGGGAAGACTTTAGGCATTGAATTGAAGAGTCAGTATGTTGATTCCAATGTATCTCGTGTTGCAAGTTTGATAAGAATACGTCAGATGATAAATCAAATACTTAGAGGTATTAAGTTTGAAAATGGGATTATAATGGATGGACGAGATATTGGAACTGAGGTATTAAAAGATGCAGATTTGAAATTTTTTGTGACAGCGAATCCAGATATTAGAGCTAAAAGAAGATATGATGAATTATTGAAAAATGGATTTAAAGTTGAATACGATAAAATATTAAATGAAATTGAAAAAAGGGATTATATAGATTATAATAGGAGTGAAAGTCCTTTAAAGAAAGCAAATGATGCGAGAACTATTGATACTTCTAGCATTAGCTTTAATGAATCTGTTGATGAGGTTTCAAAAGGTATAGTTGATTATGTAATTCCTAAGATGGAGCTTAAGAGAGTTAAGATTGCAGAGAATAATGGTTTCTGTCATGGCGTTTTAAGAGCTGTCGATGAGCTAGGAAAAGTTGTTGAGCGAGAGGATTCTAGAAATATAAGCACATTAGGTGAAATAATTCATAACAAAGAGGTTATAAGGTATTTTCATAATAGAGGTGTGGGTATAGTTCAAGGAGAAGACTTGGACAATTTAAAATCTAGTAGAGACATTCTGGTAGTTAGGGCACATGGCATACCAAAAGATGTAGAGGATATCATAGTTGATAAGAAAATTGAATATGTTGATGCGACTTGTGGAAAGGTTAAACTCATACATAAAAGAGTCAAGGATTATTATGATGACGGGTATGATATTGTAATAGTTGGAAATAGGAATCATCCTGAAGTGATAGGGGCTAATAGTTATTGTAATTATGATGCTAAGTTTTTCTTTGGTGGCAGGTTTGATGGAAAGGTTACATCAAGTAAGGCTTGTGTTTTATCTCAAACTACAGAGAAGTATGAAAATTTTGAGAAGGCAGTGGAATTGGTCAGTGAAAAATATGAGAACGTTGTTTCTTTAAACACGATTTGTGATGCTACGTATCTTAGACAGCGTGATGCATCAGATTTAGCAAAAAACGTTAATTATATGATTATAGTTGGAGATAAGTTAAGTTCAAATTCCAATAAATTGTATGAAGTTTCTAAGAAATACTGTGATAAATCCATAATAGTTGAGAGAGCTTCAGACATAGGTGAAGATATTTTAGAAGATATAATTATTAATAATTATAGTGTTGGGATAACGTCCGGTGCGTCAACCCCAGATTGGATTATGAGGGAGGTAATTTTGATGATAGAGAATAGAACTGGAAGTAATATGAAGATAGGAAGAGTATTGTTAGGAAAAATTATATCTACTAGTGATAAAGAAGTTATTTTGGATTTGAGCGATGGTAAGAAAGCTGTTTTGCCTTTGACTGAGGTAAGTGAAAGTGAAAGAAAGTTTTTTGATGAGATATTTAAGATTGGGGATGATGTTGAAGGAAAAGTGATTTCTTTAGGTAATTCTGAAGGAAATGTTGTTTTGTCTAGGCTTGAGGTATCTAGAGAAAAGTTCTTAAACATGCTTGAAGAGAAATTTAACAGCGGTGATAGGATACTTGTTTTGGTGAAAGAGGATGTTAAAGGTGGAGTTATAGCGGAATTCAATGGTATTAAATTGTTTATACCGGCATCTCATTTGGACTTTGTACATATCGAAAATTTAAATGAATTTGTTGGGAAAGAATTAGAAATTAAAATTTTGGAAATGAAGGAAGAGAAGAATCAGTTTAAGATTATTGGATCAAGAAGGGCTGTTCTTGAGGAAGATAAAAAAATTAAAGAAGCTCAAATTTGGAATAGTTTGGTTTTAGGAGACGTAGTTGAGGGTGAAGTAAAGAGAATAAACACTTTTGGGGCGTTTATTGATATCAATGGTGTTGATGGTCTTCTTCACATATCGGAGATATCTTGGGGAAGAATTGATAAAGTTAGTGACGTTATAAATATAGGAGATAAGATTAAGGTTAAGATCATTGGGATTGATATAGAGAATCAAAAATTGTCTCTCAGCATGAAGGTGCTAAAAGATGATCCTTGGTCTAATGTTGATGAAAAATATCCTATTGGTGCTGTTGTTTTAGGTAGAGTTGTGAGGTTTGCAGAGTTTGGTGCTTTTGTAGAGTTAGAACCAAATATAGATGCGTTGGTTCATATATCACAAATAAGTCATAAAAGGGTTAATGATATTAGAGAATTTTTAGAAATAGGTCAAGAAATAAAGGCAAAAATTGTTGAGATAAATAAAGAAAATAAAAGGATTGAATTGAGTATAAAGGTTATAGAATAGGATTTAGGCTTAGGGGTGTTCTGCTCTTGAGCTTTTTTGTTAGGGGAACATTATGTGGATATAAATGGAGGAATATGTTTTTGGTAAAAAAGTTTTATGCAGTGAAAAGAGGATATAATTCTGGGATTTATGAAACCTGGAATGAGTGCAAAAAGCAAATAGAAGGGTATTCAGGAGCTGTATATAAAAGTTTTAAAAATATAATGGATGCCAAGGAATTTTTATCAGATGAAAATGAAAATATTGATGCTGATTTAGTTGCTTATGTTGATGGAAGCTATGATGAGAATACCAATAATTTTTCATATGGTATGGTAATTTTGCATGAAGGTGAGGAGGTATATTTTTATGAGAAATTTTCTGATGATGATTTGTGTGCGATGAGAAATGTTGCTGGTGAAATTATGGGAGCAATGAAAGCCATGAAGTATTGTTTAGAAACTGGTTTTAAAAATATAGTAATTTATTTTGATTATGAAGGAATTGAAAAGTGGTGCAAAGGATATTGGAAGACTAATAAAATTGGAACTCAAAATTATAAGAGGTTTTATGATTCGATAAAGAACGATATAAATGTGATTTTTAAGAAAGTTAAAGCTCATTCTGGAAATAAGTACAATGAACTCGCAGATAAATTAGCTAAACGAGCACTTAAAGTGTAAATTGTTTATAATTACGTTGTTGATATAGTATAATTTATTTAATTTTTATTTGGAGGATTTTAGTATGGCAAAAATTGTAAAGACGGCTTATACTTTTGATGATGTTTTGCTGATTCCTAATAAATCAGAAATTTTACCTAATCAAGTTAGTCTTAAAACAAATCTTACTAAAGGTATTCATCTTAATGTACCTTTGGTTAGTGCTAGTATGGATACAGTTACAGAAAGTAAAATGGCTATTGCCATTGCTAAAGAGGGTGGAATAGGAATTGTACATAAAAATATGAGTATAGAAGAACAGAGCAAAGAGGTTCAACGGGTAAAGGAATATGATGTCAAATCTATTGTAGGTTATTCGGTATGTAAAAATGGAAAGCTTTTGTGTGGTGCTTCTGTTGGAATTACATCTGACATGATGGAACGAGTTGATTCTCTTGTAAATGTTGGAGTAGACGTTTTAGTTTTGGATACTGCTCATGGTCATTCAAAAGGTGTCTTAGAAGGTGTTCAAAAAATAAAAAATAAATATGAGAATTTACAGATAATTGCCGGTAATGTTGCTACACCTGAAGCAGTTAAAGACCTTATTAATGTTGGAACGGATTGCGTAAAAGTTGGAATTGGACCTGGATCTATTTGTACTACTAGAATAGTCGCAGGAGTTGGAGTTCCACAGTTTACAGCGATTATGGATTGTGCAGAGGAAGCTCAAAAGTATAGCGTTCCTGTTATTGCAGATGGTGGTATAAAGTATTCTGGTGATGTAGTTAAAGCTCTTGCTGCAGGTGCATCATCAATAATGATAGGTTCAATTTTTGCTGGTTGTGATGAGGCACCGGGAGATAAAATTACTTTTGGTGAAAGAGAATATAAAGTTTATAGAGGAATGGGATCTCTTGGTGCGATGAATGATGGTTCTAGTGATAGATATTTTCAAAGTGGTACTAAAAAATTTGTGCCAGAGGGAATTGAAGGAGTGGTACCTTACAAAGGAAGTTTGTCTGAAATTATTTATCAATTAATAGGAGGAATTAAATCTGGAATGGGATATCTCGGAGTAAAAAATGTCAAAGACTTATACAATAATTCAAGATTTGTAATTCAAACATCTTTGGGAATCAAAGAGAGTCACCCTCATGATATAAGTTTGATTAAGGATACACCAAATTATTCAAGTTAGAGATTTGCTATAGTGTGATTATTGCGATTTTATTTTTTAAAGAGGTGTAATTATAATGAAGTGTGATCAAATTATCGTAATTGATTTTGGTAGTCAATATAACCAATTGATTTGTCGTCGAATACGGGAGTTTGGAGTTTATAGTGAGCTTAAATCAAATAAATTAACTGCAAAAGATATAAAAGTCATGAAGAATGTCAAGGGAATCATACTTAGCGGAAGTCCAAACAGTGTTACACAAGATGGAGCTTTCACTTTGGATTCCGAAATTTTGGATTTGGGTATTCCTATACTTGGAATATGTTATGGAATGCAATTGATTACTCATATAAAAGGTGGAGTCGTTGAAAAGGCAAGTCAACGTGAATATGGGAAAATGGAGATTAGTTGTAAAAACAATTCAATGTTGTTTGATAAATTGCCAAGTAATCAAATTGTTTGGATGAGTCATGGATACCAAGTCGTAAAGTTGCCAAAAGGATTTGAGGTTGATGCTAGTAGTGATTCTTGTCCAATTGCATCAGCGTCTTGCGAAGCGGAAAAGATATATCTAGTTCAATTTCACCCGGAAGTTGAACATTCAATTTATGGAAATGAGATTTTGAAAAATTTTATATTCAAAATATGCAAATCTAAAAATAATTGGTCGATGGAAGACTTTGTGGAAGAGCAAATACATAAAATTCGTGATAAGGTTGGGAATGAAAGTGTATTGTGTGCTTTGAGTGGTGGAGTTGATTCTTCAGTAGTTGCAGCACTTTTACATCGTGCAATTGGTAATAAATTGTGGTGTATGTTTATTGACAATGGGTTACTTAGAAAACATGAATCTGAAAATGTGGTAAAGGTGTTTGAAAAAGAGTTCAATATGAATTTTGTAAAGATCGATGCTCAAGAAAGATTTTTGAAGAAATTGAAAGGCGTAAGCGATCCCGAACAAAAACGTAAAATTATAGGAAATGAATTTGTTTATTGCTTTCAAGAGGAGTCATCAAAGTTAAAACATATAAAGTTTTTGGCTCAAGGAACTTTGTACACAGATATAATTGAATCTGGGACAGAAACAGCACAAACAATTAAATCTCATCATAATGTTGGTGGATTACCTGAAAACATGAATTTTGAATTGATAGAACCTCTAAATACTTTATTTAAAGATGAAGTTAGGGAGCTTGGGTTGAAACTTGGGCTTCCAAAGAAAGTTGTATTTAGACAACCTTTTCCTGGACCTGGGTTAGGCATAAGGGTGATTGGTGAAATAACAGATAAGAAATTGAATATTGTACGTGAGGCAGATAAAATTTTCACAGATGAAATAGAGAAAGCTAATCTTAATGAAAAGATCTGGCAATATTTTGCATGTATTACAAATATGAAATCGGTTGGCGTCATGGGAGATGAACGTACTTATAATTATACCGTAGCACTTAGAGCTGTGACCTCAAGTGATGGAATGACTTCTGATTGGGCTAGAATACCTTATGAAGTTTTGGAAATCGTTTCTAGGCGTATCGTAAATGAGGTTGAAGATGTAAATCGAGTTGTATATGATATTACCTCTAAACCTCCTGCTACAATTGAGTTTGAGTAGCGGACTAAATTGCGAAAAAGCCCATAAATAAAGGTTTTGCGGGCTGTCTGGATGTTCCGGTGGAGTGCAAATGGAGTTAAAAAATCTTTTTTTTTCTTTGTTTTCTTTCCGGAGTTATCTGAGATTTTCGCAAAAGTAACTATGCTCAGAAAATATAATTAGTGTGAATATGAAGAACAGTTTGTTTTGATGGAAATATTTTCCGTCAGGGCAGACTGTTTTTTTATACCCTTTTTCAATGATATTAACTCCATGGTTCAGCGATAACACATATGGAAACTGTAAAATTAAAATAATTTGCTAAATTTCGGAAAATGATGTCCGATTTTACATCTGCCAGTACAGAGTATATGAAGAGATAAATATTCAAAATACAGGAGGTACTGATTATGCAGAACAAATTATTTTTAAAGGCAGCCGATATATGTGAACTTCTGGAGGTAAAACAGACATCGGCTTATGAGATCATTGGCAATCTGAATAAGGAGCTGGAAGAACAGGGATATTTGACGCTTAGAGGAAAAGTTCCGACAAAGTATTTTGTGAAGCGTTTCTACGGAGTAGAAGATACTTGTGAGATTCCACAGGAAGAGGGAAAGGAATGGTTTCATGCGTAAGAGAAAAATGTATTTATCAGTAGAAGACATTGCAGAACTCTTTGGATTATCAGTTTCGTTTGCTTACCGGGTGGTGGAAAGAATGAATGCCGATCTGGAAAGCAAGAACTATTATGTTATTCTCGGACGGGTGCCAACCCGCTATGTAGAGGACAAGATCTGTGGTTTGGAACATGTTGAGCAATATTTGAAGGAGGATAAAGCGATATGAGTATAGTGCAGGAAAAAATGTATATGGATGTGGATGATGTGTGTGCAATTCTTGGTGTTTCTAAAGCGTATGCCTACAATTTGATGCGAGAGTACAACAAGGAGTTGAAAGCAAAAGGCTATTTGTAGTAGCTGGAAAAATCTCTACCAAATTTTTGGCAGAAAAGATTTACGGAATGAAGGTTGAGGATTAACAATGGGTGTTTACAAAGAAGGAAAGAACTGGAAAGTACAGGTCTATTATAAAGACTGGCAAGGTAACCAAAAGAGAAAACAAAAACGTGGATTCCGGACCAAAGGCGAGGCAAAAGAGTGGGAGCGAGACTTTCTTCAGCAACAGAGCCAGGGTGTAGATATCGAATTCGGGAACTTTCTGGAAATCTACTATAAGGATATGGATGTCAGACTTCGTGAACACACCATGTATACAAAGCGTTACATCATTGACTTGAAGATCAGACCATATTTTGAGAAAAAGATTCTTAGTGAGATTACGGTGGCAGATGTACGTGCATGGCAAAATGAGTTGTTGATGTATAAGGATAAGAATGGAAAAGGCTATTCGCAGACGTATTTGAAAACAATCAACTGTCAGCTGACTGCAATCTTCAACTATGCTATCCGATATTATAACGTCACTAACTTTATCAATTCT